>NZ_JBWKNG010000014.1:0-199821 GCF_059415465.1 Pseudomonas sp. GW821-FHT10C09 | reverse complement strand
CGGTTACCGGGATAGCGAATTCTTTTTCATGAAGATCAAGAGCGTCTTTCCCGGTAATCCGTGAAGAACCTTTTTTAGGCCTGGCTGAATTGCGAAGCCAGTTCGCGCAGCAGGACTTCGGCTTCGAGGACTTTGGTGACGACGTCGTTGGCTTTTTCGCGGCTCAGGCCGACGCGCTCCAGCAATGCTTCGGGGATGTCTTCATCCGGGCCGGAGCCGATGCCGCGGCCGCGTAGCAGGCGCACGGCCAGGCAGACGAGGTTCGGGTATTCGGCGTAGTCGCCGTCGTAGTGCGGGTCGTGCTGGAAGCGCAGGGCGGTGGCCAGTTCTTCGGGCATGTCCCAGTAGCGCATCAGCCATGAGCCGATCTGTTCGCGGCTGATGCCCAGCAGGTGTTGCTCGACATAGCTGTGGCACAGGTGCTGGTTGACTTCCAGGTGGCGGCAGATCAGCGAGAAGTGCGGCGGGAAGACGTGGGCCAGCAGCAAGTAGCCGAAGTTATGCAGCAGGCCGGCGAGGTAGGTCAGGCCGGCTTCCGGGCGCTGGGCGCGCGGCATGGCACGGGTCAGGCCTTCGATGACGGCGGCGGTGTAGATCGATTGCTGCCAGTACGGCGTGGCGTGTTGCGGGTGGTCTTTGGGCAGGCTCAGGGTTTTGCCCAGGGCCAGGCCCAGCGCGAGGTTGATCACCAGGTCGAAACCCAGGACCCGCACGATCGCATCTTCCACCGAACGAATCTTGCCCGGCGAGGCGTAGTACGGCGACGCGGCCCAGCTGACGACTTGCGCGGCCAGCGCCGGGTCGGTTTCGACGACGCCGGTGATGTCGTCGATGGTGGCGTTGGGGTCGACGCGCAGCTTGATGATTTTCTGCGCGGTCTCGGCCAGCGGCGGAATCTCGATGGTCTCTTCCAGGCGTTGCTGGATGCGTCGTGCGGTGAACACTTGAACGGCCTGGGTGATTTCCTTGCGGTCATCGTCGGGGCGGTCGAGGTTGGGGCGGATGCTGGTCAGGTTCTCGCCGAAGTTGGCGGCGCTGGCCTTGGTCAGCATGGTCTTGAAATCTTCGCTGGTGATTTCCAGCAGCAGGCCCGGCTCGCCCGAGTTGATCAGCAACTTCGGTTCGCGCAGCAGGCTTTCTTCGTACAGGCACGGCGAACTGGTCAGCGCCGGCAGACCGGGCAGCAGGCTGAGGCTGTGTTTGCCGAGCATCTTCACCAGGCGTTCGGTGGGCACGGCAGTGAGGCGGCGGCCGGTCAGTTCGGCGAGGCGATTGAGGTCCAGCAATTGGCTTTGCGGGAACAGCACCATCAGCGCGCCAACGGCGTCATCCAGCAACACGGCTTGTACTTTGCGCGAGGCGTTCAGGCCGTGGTGGTCCAGCACTTCTTCGTAGGCAATCCCCAATTTGCCCAGCAGCAACCGAATAACAGACGGAGCGTGCAGGGGTTCTGGGGCGAGGGCAGCTTCAGTCATGGTCTGTATCCGTATTCAAACAATCGCAGGAGTATAACCAGCTTGTTTAAAAGCATCGTCCACAAACTGCGACGGTGCTCACACTTGGCCGTATTGCTGCCCATGGCGCAGCCAGCGGTCGAGCAGCGGGCTGACGTGGTCCGGCCAGCGCTCCAGCAATGCCTGGGCGGCGTCGCGCACGGCGGGCAATAGATCGGCGTCGCGCATCAGGTCGGCGACCTTGAATTGCAGCAGGCCGGTCTGGCGCGTGCCGAGCATTTCGCCGGGGCCGCGCAGTTCGAGGTCTTTTTCGGCGATGACAAAACCGTCGTTGGTTTCACGCATGATACCGAGGCGCTGACGACCAATTTGCGACAGCGGCGGATGGTAGAGCAGCACGCAATGGCTGGCGGCGCTGCCTCGACCGACACGGCCGCGCAATTGGTGTAATTGCGCGAGGCCGAGGCGTTCAGGGTTTTCGATGATCATCAGGCTGGCGTTCGGGACGTCGACGCCGACTTCGATCACGGTGGTGGCGACCAGCAGTTGCAGGTTGCCGGCCTTGAATTCGGCCATCACGGCGGCTTTTTCCACCGGCTTCATGCGGCCGTGGATCAGCCCGACCTTCAACTCGCCGAGGGCGGCGGTGAGGTCTTCGTAAGTGGTTTCGGCGGCCTGACAGGTCAGCTCTTCCGATTCTTCAATCAGCGTGCACACCCAATAGGCCTGGCGCCCTTCAGCGCAGGCACCGCGCACCCGTTCGATGACTTCAACGCGCCGGGTGTCGGTGATCAACACGGTGTTGACCGGCGTTCGACCGGGCGGCAGTTCGTCGAGGATCGAGGTGTCGAGGTCCGCGTAGGCACTCATGGCCAGCGTCCGTGGAATCGGTGTCGCGGTCATGATCAGCTGATGTGGACACATGCGCCCACCGACACCTTTCTGCCGCAGCGCCAGACGCTGTTGCACGCCGAAGCGGTGCTGTTCGTCGATGATCACCAGCGCGAGGTTCTTGAACTGCACTTCGTCCTGGAACAGCGCGTGGGTGCCGACCACCATCGGCGTGCCGCTGGCGATCTGTTCCAGCGCGGCGACGCGGTTCTTGCCCTTGAGCTTGCCGGCCAGCCACGCGACTTCGATGCCCAGCGGTTCGAGCCAGCGCTTGAAGGTGATGAAGTGCTGCTCGGCGAGGATCTCGGTGGGCGCCATCAGTGCGACCTGATAACCGGCTTCCAACGCCTGAAGCGCGGCGAGGGCGGCGACCACGGTTTTGCCCGCGCCGACGTCGCCCTGAATCAGGCGCAGCATCGGTTCGTGCTGGCTCAGGTCGTAAGCGATTTCGTTGCCGACTCGTTGCTGTGCGCCGGTGGGTGCGAAACCCAGATTGGCCAGGTACTTGGCCGGCAGCGTCGTGGCTTTCGGCATGGCGGGTGCGCGCAGGGAGCGCATGCTCTCGCGCAACCGCTGCTGGGACAGTTGATGGGTCAGCAGTTCTTCGAAGGCCAGACGGTGCTGCGCCCAGTGATGACCGAGGGCGAGTTCGTCGACGTCGGCATCGGCGGGCGGGTGATGCAGGTAGCGGATCGCATCGGCCAGCGGCGCCAGTTGATAGTCCCGCGCCAGTTCGGTCGGCAGCCAGTCGGGCAGGCTGGTCGGGCCGAGCATCGTCAGGGTTTGCATGCACAGTTGGCGCAAACGCTGCTGGGTCAGGCCTTCGGTGAGCGGGTACACCGGGGTCAGGGTTTCATCCACCGGCGGCGGTTCGTCACCGGTAATGGCGCGGTATTCCGGGTGGTAGATTTCCAGCCCCGAGGCACCGGGCCGCGCTTCGCCGTAGCAGCGAATCCGCGTGCCGCGTTTGAGGCCTTCTTTCTGCGCGTTACTGAAATGGTAGAAGCGCAGGCTGAGCCCGCCGGTGCCGTCTTGCAGGCGCACGACGAGGCTGCGGCGACGGCCCATGACCACGTCGGCGCCGCTGACGGTGCCTTCGATCACGGCGTCTTGCCCCGGTCGCAAATGGCCAATCGGGACCACACGGGTGCGGTCCTGATAGCGCAGTGGCAGGTGAAACAGCACGTCCTGAAGATTCTCCAGGCCGACCTTGGCCAGCTTCTCGGCCATGGCCTCGCCGACACCCTTGAGTGCCGTCACCGACACTTGCGACAACTCGGTCATGACAGCAACTTACGCCGCCACCACCGGCACGGACGGCTTGGCCACCGAGCACAGGCGAATGGAGTCAGCGAGGATTTCAATTGCCTTCGGCCGCGGGAAGCTGGCGCGCCAGGCGATGGCCACGGTGCGGAACGGCACCGGCGGCGTCAGTGGGCGCACTTCGATTACGCCGGGGGCGTAGTGATGGCTGTCGACAGCCGAGAGCGGCAGGATCGAGATGCCCAGGCCGGAGGCGACCATGTGGCGGATGGTTTCCAGGGAGCTGGATTCCACCGTGGTGTGCTTGGCGCCGTCGTTGCCTTTGGTCAGGGTCGGGCAGGCTTCCAGCACTTGATCGCGGAAGCAGTGGCCTTCGCCGAGCAGCAGCAGGCTCTTGTCGTTGAGCAGGCTGGCGTCGATGGATTCTTTTTGGGTCCACGGGTGCTGGGCCGGCATCAGGACGTAGAACGGCTCGTCGTAGAGCTGCAGGGTCAGGACGTCGGCTTCGTTGAACGGCAGGGCGATGATGATCGCGTCGAGCTCGCCGTTGCGCAGTTTGTCGCGCAGCACGTGGGTGAAGTTTTCTTCGATGTACAACGGCATCTGCGGGGCGACCCGGTGCAGTTGCGGAATCAGGTGCGGGAACAGGTACGGGCCGACGGTGTAGATGGCGCCGACTTTCAGCGGGGCGGTCAGCTGGTTCTTGCCGGCCTGGGCCAGTTCGCGGATGCCTTGGGCTTGCTCCAGGACTTTTTGCGCCTGGGCCACGATGCCTTCGCCGACCGGGGTCAGGCGCACGGCGCTCTTGCTGCGCTCGAAAATCAGCACACCGAGTTCGTCTTCAAGCTTTTTCACGCCCACCGACAGGGTCGGCTGGCTGACGTGGCAACGCTCGGCCGCGTGGCCGAAATGCTGCTCTTGGGCGAGGGTGACGATGTAGCGTAATTCTGTGAGAGTCATAGCAAGCGTCCATGAAGTTGCGCGCCAAGCATAACGGCTGCAATCGATAGACGCACGTTATCAGAGTGAGTGTGTTGAGTGACACCGGGTAATGCGTGTTTGCCGCTGGCAGATACGCAAAAGGCACCTTTCGGGTGCCTCCATGGCTTTGCACTTAACCCTGTGGGAGCGAACCTGCTCGCGAAGAGGCCATTGCCTTCAACATCTTCGTGACAGTTACACCGCTTTCGCGAGCAGGCTCGCTCCCACATTGGGTCGGTGTTGCTTTTAGCGGCGGCGTTTTTCCAGGGAATACAGGAACGGTGCCGTGATTTCGATGGTGCCGTTGGTGAGCATGTCGGCCGGTGGCTTGGGCAGCGGCTGGGCGCGGCGGATCATTTCCAGAGTGGCCCGGTCCAGATCGGCAACGCCTGACTGGCCCACCAGTTCGAATGACAACACATTACCTTGACCATCGACGACGAAACGCAGGCGGTTGGTGCCTTCCTTGCCCCGATTCTGCGCACTGGCCGGGTACTTTTTGTACTTGCCCAGGTGAGCGAGCAAGGTGCCTTCCCAACTGGCCTTGGCCGCCTGCTGTGCAGCGGATGGGCCTTGTACCGGTTGTGCGGATTTCTCCGTTGGCGCCTGAGTCGGTTGCGCGTCGCTCGGTTTAGCCTCGGACGGCTTTTCCTTCGGCGGCTCCGGCTTTTTCTCCACAGGCTTGGGCGGTTGCGGCTTCGGCTTGGGTTTGACCGGCTTGGGCACGGCAATCTCGGCCTTCGGCGCTTCAGCCAGTTTCGGGATCGGCAGCTCTTCCACCGGCGCCGGTGGTTGCGGCGGCGTGATGACCTTCGGCGGTGCAGGCGGTGGCGGTGCCGGGACGGGTGCCAACTCGACCAACATGGCTTGCGGCGGCAGCTCGATCGGCGGGCGCGACGTCCAGTTCAGCGCCAGCGCGATGGCCAGTGCATGGACGCCCAGCACCACGGCCAGGCTCCCGCTGTAACGCGTCAGCTTATGGCGCGTCGTGATCATTTCTTGACTGACTCGAGACCGACCAGACCCACCTTCAGGTATCCGGCGGAGCGCAGGTTGTCCATCACGCTCATCAGGTCGCCGTAATCCACGCCTTTATCGGCCTGGAAGAAGATCGTGGTGTCTTTCTTGCCCTGGGTCTTGGCGTCCAGCGTGGCGCCGAGGGCTTCGGCCTTCACTTCGTCTTCACCGAGGAACAGGCGCTGGTCAGCCTTGACGCTGAGGAACACCGGTTTTTCCGGACGTGGCGCCGGTTTGGCGGTGGAAGCGGGCAGGTCGACCTTGATGTCCACGGTGGCCAGCGGGGCGGCCACCATGAAGATGATCAACAGCACCAGCATCACGTCGATGAACGGCGTGACGTTGATTTCGTGGTTCTCGGCCAGATCGTCGTCTGCGCCTTCTTTCAAATGCAAGCCCATGGCTGATTACCCTACTTTGACCATGTGCGGTTGCGTGGAGCGCTCGGCGGTCGGCAGGTGATCGAGGTCACGGCTGACCAGCAGCAGGACTTCAGCCGAAGCGTCGGACACTTGAGCCTTGTAGCCGGCGATGGAGCGGGCGAAGACGTTGTAGATCACCACGGCCGGGATCGCTGCAACCAGACCCAGCGCGGTCGCCAGCAGGGCTTCGGCAATGCCGGGTGCGACAACGGCGAGGTTGGTGGTCTGGGTTTTGGCGATGCCGATGAAGCTGTTCATGATGCCCCACACGGTACCGAACAGACCCACGAACGGCGCGGTGGAACCGATGGTGGCGAGGACGCCGGTGCCGCTGCTCATGTTGCGACCGCAAGCTGCCACCAGGCGTTCGAGACGGAAGGCAACGCGTTCCTTGATGCCTTCTTTCTCGCGGCTGTTGACCGACAGGCGCATCTCTTCCAGGGCGTCATGCACCAACAGGTTGGCGAGGGTGCCTTCCTTGGTGGCGGTCGCGCTGGCTTCTTTAAGGGTGGTGGCTTTCTTCAGGTGGACGATTTCGCTGCGCAGGCGACGCTTGGCGCCCATCAGCTCAAGGCCTTTGGCGATCCAGATGGTCCAGGTGATGATCGAAGCAATGGCCAGACCGATCATCACGATTTTCACGATAATATCGGCGTTCTGGTACATGCCCCACGGCGACAGGTCGTGGGCCATGCCCAGGGTATTGTCGGGTTCGAGCACTTCAGGCACGTCTGCAGCGTCAACAGCCTGAGCCGGATCGGTCGCGGCTGGTGCAGCGGCAGGGGTCGCGTGATCGGCAGGTGCTGGTGCCGCGGCGGCAGCCGGCGTGGCGGGTGCTTGTGCGTCAGCGAACGCGGCGGTCGGCGCGAGCATCAGGCTCAGCAGCAGAGCGGCCACTGCGCTCCAGGCGCGAGGGCGTTTGGTTGGCGAAGCGGAGAATTGATTGCGTGTCATGCTGGCCGGACCTGAGAGGAAAAGACGGTTAATGTTCTTCCAGGCCTCGTGAGGCCGAGAACAAAAGTGGCGTGCATTATTGCAAGTAATTCTTGTTAACAAAAGTAATAGAGTCTCTTTTTTTCCTGCATTACTAGCCGCTCGTCCTGTGCCGGCGCTAGTCTGTGGCTTTGCGATGGGAGTTTTTCGATGTCCACACCCTCAGTTTTGATCGCCGGTTGCGGTGATGTCGGCAGTCGTCTGGCCACGCAATTGGTGGCTGGCGGGTGGGAGGTCCATGGCCTGAGGCGTGACGTTTCACGCCTGCCCGAGGGCGTGATTGGCGTTGCCGGCGACTTGTTCAAAGAGGACTGCCCCGAGACCTGGCCCATCGGTGCAGTGGATTACCTGGTGTATTGCGCGGCGGCTACCGATCACGACGAGGCCGGTTATCGCGCTGCTTATGTGCAGGGCTTACAGCATGTGCTGGAGTGGCTGAGCGACTATGGGCAAGTGCCGGAACGGCTGCTGTTTGTGTCCAGCAGCAGTGTGTATGGCCAGCAGGAGGGTGAATGGGTCGACGAGTCCTCGCCGACTATTGCCACGGGCTATTCAGGTCGCTTGATGCTGGAGGCTGAGCAGGTGGCACTGCAAAGCGGCATCCCGGCGAGCATTCTGCGCTTGACCGGCATTTACGGCCCGGGCCGCGAATGGCTGCTGACGCAGGTTCGTCGCGGCTATCGCGTGGCCGTCGATCCACCGTTGTACGCCAACCGTATTCACGCGGACGATGCGGCTGGGTTGATGGCGTATCTGCTGGAAGCGGATCGTCGCGGTGTGGCGCTGGATGACGTTTATATCGGCGTCGACGATGCACCTGCACCGCTGGCCGAAGTGGTGGGCTGGTTGCGCGAGTATCTGGGCGTGACGGAATGGGATGAAGACTCAAGCGTGCGGCGTACGGGGAGCAAGCGTTGCAGTAATGCGCGGGCCAAAGCGTTGGGCTGGACGCCAAAGTATCCAAGTTACCGCGAAGGTTATGCCGCGATACTTGCCCAGGGGAATCGAGCTGAGTGAACCTCTAAACAACAGGCGCCCGCGGGCGCCTTTGTTATGGGGTCATTGTTTTACCAGCAGCCACTGGCGCGGGCCGGGGGTGAACTGCGGTATTTCGTCAGCCTGTGCGGTGTTCAGCGCCTGGAAAATCTCCAGTTGCTTGCCTTTGCGGACGAAAATCCATGTGTCACTACGGGCACCCGTGCCCAGGTACAAGGTGTCATTGCCTGCGCCTTGGCTGGCGCAATCACCGTCAAGGCATAACTCGTATCGGTCGGTTCCCGGTAACCCTGAGACATGGCCATCTTCGGTAAACACGACCAATTGACCTGTTCCATGACTGTCGATGATTTTCCACTGTCCGCCCATGTAAGCCGCGTTCAGGGCGCTCCTGAAAGTGCCCGCCCACTTTGCATGCGGTTTGGCGGTCTTGGTGGGGCGACTGAACACCTGCTGGGGGACGTGCTCCTTGGCCAGTTGAGTCAGTCGCTTGCCATCCAGGCGCAGCTCGTCAGTGCCATAGCCGTTGTAGTCGACGGTCCAGGCATTGGCTGACTTTTGCAGCAGCTGGCCTTCACCCCGCTCAAAACCGCTGCTCACTTGCGCCTTGCCGGTGCGGGAGTTGATGTCCCACTCCAGATTCCGGCCATGGGTGTTCAAGGATTCATGTAAGGACTGGCCTTGGGCCGCCGCATCGATGGCCGCCTGATTGATCCAGAGGCCGCTGATGTCCGTTTCTGCGGGCATGGAGGTGCAGCCGCCGAGCAGCAACAGGCCAAGGAAAAGCAGTGGGCGCATGATCAATCCTTGAAGGGCGGTCAGAGAATTCGACGGTGCAGGCTAAAGAAAAAGGAGCCCGTAGGCTCCTGTATTCTGTATCACTGTTTTTCCAGCAACCACTTGCGGTCGCCCGGGCTGAACTGCGGCATTTCGTCAGCCTGTGCGGTGTTCACCGCCTGGAAAATTTCCAGTTCCTTGCCCTTGCGCGCAAAGATCCAGGTGTTGCCTTGGCCGTTCAGTTGCAGCCACATGTTGTCGTTGCCGCCGCTCATCGACGCGCAATCGCCCGCCAGGCACAAGGCATAGCGGTCTGCACCGGGCAGGCCGGCAACCTGGCCGTCAGCCTGGAATTGCACGGTATTGCCTTCGCCCGGACCGCTGACAATATTCCAGCTGCCACCCATGTATTCCGTATACAGCGCACGTTCGAAGCTCGCACCCACCGGTGCACCTTCCGGTACCTGGATCTGCGCGCGGTCGAAGACCTGGGCCGGTTCGCTATCGAGCGCGGCCTGGCGCAGTTGCTTGCCGTCGCGTTTCAACTCACTAGCGGAACTGCCATAAAACTCGATCTTCCAGGCGCCGGACTCTTCGCCCAGCAGCTTGCCGTCGACGTTTTCAAAACCGTTGGTGTAGCGGGCCTGACCGGCCTTGGTATTGACGTCCCATTCCAGGTTCGGGCCATAGGCCTGGAGCGCTTCGCGCAGGGGAGCGCCTTTGGCTGCAGCGTCAATCGCCACCTGATTGATCCAGGTGCCGCTGATGTCACGATCGGCAGGGTTGCTGGCACAACCGCCCAAGAGTAGGGCGACCAGCGAGAGGGCTAGCGCATGGCGCATGGTGGAATCCTTTCAAGACAAGATCGGCGCAGCCTTTGGAAGGCTGCGCCGCACGTTTACTCGATGACCAGAATGGCATCCATCTCAACCTGCGAACCCTTTGGCAGGGCCGCCACGCCGATGGCGGCGCGGGCAGGGTAAGGCTGGTCAAAGTACTTGCCCATGATCTCGTTGACCTTGGCGAAGTGGCTCAGGTCGGTGAGGAAGATGTTCAGTTTGACGATGTCTTTGAACGAACCACCGGCAGCTTCGGCCACGGCTTTGAGGTTCTCGAACACCTGGACGGTCTGGGCTTCGAAGCCTTCAACCAGTTCCATGGTTTTTGGGTCCAGAGGAATCTGACCCGACATGTAAACAGTGTTGCCAGCCTTGATCGCCTGGGAATAAGTACCGATGGCGGCCGGGGCCTTGTCGCTGGTGATAACAGTCTTGGTCATGAATGACTCCTTGTAAGAGTGGGCTTTACGCACGCATGCGGGTGATGCGAATCACCCCGGTCAAGGCACGCAGTTTCTTGATCACGCGAGCCAGGTGCACACGGTCGTGCACGCTGACCACCAGTTGGACCACGCTGATGCGACCATCGCGTTCGTCCATGCTGATTTTTTCGATATTGCCGTCGGCCGCGTTGACGCTGCTGGCCAGCAGGGCGATCAGGCCGCGCTGATGTTCCAGTTCGACGCGCAGCTCGACGTTGAATTCGCCGGTGACATCCTTGGCCCACGAGAGCTGGATGCATTTTTCCGGGTTATGGCGGATTTCGCTGATGTTGCGGCAGTTGTCCAAGTGCACAACCATGCCTTTGCCCGCAGACAGGTGACCGACAATCGGGTCGCCCGGGATCGGTGTGCAGCACTTGGCGTAACTGAGGACCAGACCTTCGGTGCCGCGAATCGCCAGCGGGCCTTCCGGGCTTGGCAGCTGTTCGCCTTCGCCAAGCAGGCGGCGGGCGACCACATAAGCCATGCGATTGCCCAGGCCGATGTCTTCCAGCAGGTCTTCGATCAGTTCCAGGCGGTACTCGGCCAGCATCGCCGTGACGCGTTCGGGCTGGATTTTTTCCAGCGAACTGTCGAAGCCGTTCAGTACCTTGTTCAGCAAGCGTTCGCCGAGGCTGATGGATTCGGAGCGGCGTTGTAGTTTCAGCGCGTGGCGGATGTGTGTCCGCGCCTTGCCCGTGACCACGAAGTTGAGCCACGCCGGGTTCGGCCGCGCGCCGGGCGCGCTGACGATCTCGACCGTGGAGCCGCTTTGCAGCGGTTCGGACAGCGGTGCGAGACGACGATTGATCCGGCAGGCAATGCAGCTGTTGCCGACGTCGGTGTGCACCGCGTAAGCGAAGTCGACCGCCGTGGAGCCTTTGGGCAGCTCCATGATCCGGCCTTTGGGCGTGAACACGTAGACCTCGTCCGGGAACAGGTCGATCTTCACGCTTTCGATGAATTCCAGCGAGTTGCCGGCGCGTTGCTGCATTTCCAGCACGCCTTTGACCCACTGGCGGGCGCGGGCATGCGTGCCTTTTGGCTGCTCGTCGCCGCTGGACTTGTACAGCCAATGGGCGGCGATGCCGTTGTTGGCCATCTCTTCCATTTCACGGGTGCGGATCTGGATCTCGATCGGAACGCCGTGCATGCCGAACAACGTGGTGTGCAGCGACTGATAGCCGTTGGCCTTGGGGATCGCGATGTAATCCTTGAAACGACCCGGCAACGGTTTGTACAAATTATGTACAGCACCCAGCACGCGATAGCAGGTGTCGACCTTGTCGACGATGATCCGGAACGCATACACGTCCATGATCTCGTTGAAGGCCCGACGCTTGCCTCGCATTTTCTTGTAGATGCCGTAGAGGTGTTTCTGGCGACCGCTGACCTCGCCTTGAATGCCGTCGACGGCCAGGCAGTGGCTGAGGGACTCTTCGATCTTGTTGACGATTTCCTTGCGGTTGCCCCGGGCGCGTTTGACCGCCTGGTTGATCCGCGCGGAACGCATCGGGTGCATGGCCTTGAAGCCGAGGTCTTCGAATTCTATGCGGATGGCGTGCATGCCCAGCCGGTTGGCGATGGGCGCATAGATTTCCAGCGTTTCCTTGGCGATCCGCCGGCGCTTTTCACCGGACAGGACTTCCAGCGTGCGCATGTTGTGCAGGCGGTCGGCAAGCTTGACCAGGATCACGCGAATGTCGCGCGCCATGGCCATGGCCATTTTCTGGAAGTTTTCGGCCTGGGCTTCGGCTTTGGTCTCGAAGTTCATCTGGGTCAGTTTGCTGACCCCGTCGACCAGTTCGGCCACGGTTTCACCGAACTGCGCTTGCAGCGCTTCTTTGGCAATACCGGTGTCTTCGATCACGTCATGCAGCATCGCGGCCATCAGGCTCTGATGGTCCATGTGCATGTCGGCAAGAATATTCGCCACGGCAAGAGGGTGCGTGACGTACGCCTCACCGCTACGGCGGCGTTGACCGTCGTGAGCTTGTTCGGCGTAGAAGTACGCTCGGCGAACCAGGTTGACCTGGTCCTTGCCGAGGTAGGTCGATAAGCGATCGGCGAGGGCGTCTATGCTCGGCATGATAACTCCTGCCGTTCGCTGTGACCCCGCGCCGTGCTACGTCGACCAGGCATAGGCTTAGACGGCCTCGTTGGACTCGTCCTCGAACGCTGCGAACAGCGGTTCGTCTTCGACGATTTCAGCGTTGGCGATGAACTCGTAGCTCATCAGGCCTTCCGCGATTTCGCGCAGGGCTACAACGGTAGGCTTGTCGTTTTCCCACTGAACCAGGGGCTCTTTGCCGCCGGTGGCCAGTTGACGGGCACGCTTGGTGGACAGCATGACCAGTTCAAAACGGTTTTCCACGTGGTTCAGGCAGTCTTCAACGGTTACGCGGGCCATGGTATTCCTCGGAGCGAATGCAATATGCGCGCTGCCCGGGTGGGCGAGCGGACTGAACAGTTTAAAAAATCACCAGCGTTTAGGGAAGCGCTGATTTTTTGACCAAGCCCTTCAACGCGCTGCAAGTGCCAATGTAAAGCCCTTGCAGCGGTTTTGGGAAGTGCTGTTTAGCTGAGCAATTCGGCCAAAAGTTTTCCGTTACGCTGCTGCTGGCGCTTCTGATGCAGCTGATTAGCGCGGAAAATTGCCTGCAAATCGCGCAGCGCGTGGGCGAAATCGTCGTTGATGATCAGGTAATCGTAGTCGACGTAGTGGCTCATTTCGCTGACGGCTTCGCGCATCCGGCCTTCAATGACCTCGTTGCTGTCCTGGCCGCGATTGTTCAGGCGCTGGTGCAAGGCTTCCAGGGACGGCGGCAGAATGAAGATCGAACGGGCCTGGGGCATCAACTTGCGCACTTGCTCGGCACCCTGCCAGTCAATTTCCAGAATCAGGTCGTGACCTTCGTCCAGCGTCTGTTGCAGGTGGCTTTGCGAGGTGCCGTAGAGATTGCCGAATACTTCGGCGCGCTCGAGGAAATCGCCGTGCTCGATCATCTTCACGAAGTCGCTGCGGTCGACGAAGTGATAATTCACGCCATTCACTTCACCGGGACGCATGGCGCGGGTGGTGTGGGAGACCGAGACACGGATCTCCTGATCAGCGTCGGTCAGGGCCTTGACCAGGCTGCTCTTGCCCGCGCCCGAAGGGGCGGAAATGATGTACAGGGTGCCGGTGCTGTGGGTCATGTCGGGTTTGCCTTACTCAATATTCTGCACTTGTTCGCGCATCTGCTCGATCAACACTTTGAGGTTGACCGCCGCCTGGGTGCTGCGCGGGTCGAAGGCTTTGGAGCCCAGTGTGTTGGCTTCGCGGTTGAGCTCCTGCATCAGGAAGTCCAGGCGCCGACCAGCAGCGCCGCCGGATTTGAGCACCCGGCGTACTTCGATGATGTGAGTGCTCAGGCGATCCAGTTCTTCGGCGACGTCGCTCTTTTGCGCGAGCATGACCATTTCCTGCTCCAGACGCTGCGGGTCGAGGTCGGCCTTCATGTCGGTGAAGCGGTCGAGGACTTTCTGGCGCTGGGTGGCGAGCATCTGCGGGACCAGTTCACGCAGGGTGACGACGTCTTCCTCAATGGAGGTCAGGCGATCGTTGATCAATCGCGCCAGTTCCGCGCCTTCGCGCTCGCGGCCGGCCTTGAGTTCTTTCAGGCCTTCGTTGAACAGCGCCAACGCCTCGGCATTCAAGGCTTGCGGGTCGGTGGCGTCGCCTACCAGTACGCCGGGCCAGGCCAGTACTTCCAGCGGGTTGAGCGCCGCAGGGTTCTTGATCAGGCTGGCAATCGTCTCGGCGGCGGCGACCAATTGCGCGGCGCGCTCGCGGTCCACTTGCAGTGGTTTGTCGGTGTTTTCTTCGGTAAAGCGCAGGGTGCATTCAAGCTTGCCCCGTGAGATGCCCTGGCGAAGGGCTTCGCGGACCGCGCCTTCGAGATCCCGAAAGGACTCCGGCAGGCGCAAGTGCGGCTCCAGGTAGCGGCTGTTGACCGAGCGCAGTTCCCAGCTCAGGGTGCCTTGGGTGCCGGCTTTTTCTACGCGGGCGAAGGCGGTCATGCTGTGCACCATGGAGGTACCTCGCAAGTCGGGTTTGCGTTACCAAAGGTTTCGCGGGCCCGATATCTGTGAATTAAAGCCGACAGGCAGCAAAGGCGCAGGATTGTAGCGCAGTGGGGCGGATGCGCCCAAACACACGGTGTGACAAAAGGGCTGCAGGCCGTCGGTAAAGCGCTGTTCAGGGCCTTCGGTCGTCGGGCGGATTTTTTAGAAGTGCCCAGTCGTGGCCAGCGGCTCTATAATGCTCGGCAGTTTTCCGTCCCCCGTACAGGTATTCCCTATGAAACGTCCAAGTGGTCGCGCTGCCGATCAGCTCCGCTCGATCCGCATTACCCGCAACTACACCAAACACGCCGAGGGTTCTGTACTGGTCGAGTTCGGTGATACCAAAGTCATCTGCACCGTCAGCGTTGAAAACGGCGTGCCGCGTTTCCTCAAAGGCCAGGGCCAGGGCTGGTTGACCGCCGAATACGGCATGCTGCCGCGCGCCACTGGCGAGCGTAACCAGCGTGAAGCGAGCCGTGGCAAGCAAGGCGGCCGTACCTTGGAGATCCAGCGTCTGATCGGTCGTTCCCTGCGTGCTTCGCTGGACATGTCCAAGCTCGGCGACGTAACTCTGTACGTCGACTGCGACGTGATCCAGGCTGACGGCGGCACCCGCACCGCGTCCATCACCGGCGCCATGGTTGCCCTGGTCGATGCCTTGAAAGTGATCAAGAAGCGCGGCGGCCTGAAAGGCGGCGACCCGTTGAAGCAAATGATCGCGGCCGTTTCCGTGGGCATGTACCAGGGCGAACCTGTGCTCGATCTCGACTACCTGGAAGACTCGGCTGCCGAGACCGACCTGAACGTGGTGATGACCAGCACCGGCGGTTTCATCGAAGTTCAAGGCACTGCCGAAGGCGCGCCGTTCCAGCCTGAAGAGCTGAACGCCATGCTGGAACTGGCGAAGAAAGGCATGACCGAAATCTTTGAACTGCAAAAGGCTGCACTGGCCGACTGATCGGACCCGCTTCAACCAAGGAGGACGTTATGAGTGATGAGCAAGAGCTGCTTCCCATCCCGAGCAAAGAGGCTCGGCAGTGGGCGATGTTTTGTCACTTGTCCGCCTTGCTGGGGATCTGGATTCCATTCGGCACGCTGATCGGCCCGCTGATTCTCTGGCAGATGAAGCGCGAGATGGACCCGTTTGTTGATGCGCAGGGCAAGGAAGCGCTGAACTTTCAGATCACCGTCGCCATTGCCTCCACCATCTGCTTCTTGCTGATGGTGGTGATTATCGGGTTCTTCATGTTTGGCCTGGTGGCGATTGGCGCATTGGTGCTGACGATCATTGCTGGCGTGAAGGCTAACGAAGGGTTCCCTTATCGTTACCCATTCACCTGGCGGTTGATCAAGTAAGCCCCCACACAAATCGTCACCCACAAAAAAGCCGACAGTGATGTCGGCTTTTTTGCATCTGCGAAACGACGCTTAGATAGTCAGCGTCCAGTCGTAGTCCACGATCAGCGGTGCATGCTGCGAGAACCGTGGCTGACGTGGCAGGCGCGCACTGCGAACAAAGCGGCGCAGGCCCGGGGTCAGCAACTGGTAGTCGAAACGCCAGCCCAGGTTGAGCATCTCAGCCTGTTCGTTGTCCGGCCACCAGCTGTACTGGTCGCCTTCACGGCTGACTTCGCGCAGGGCATCTACATACCCCATGTTGCCGACAATCTCGTCCATCCAGGCACGTTCAGGTGCCAGGAAGCCCGGGGATTGCTGGCTGTCGCGCCAGTTCTTGATATCCAGCTTCTGTTGCGCCACGTACAGCGAGCCACAGTAAATGTACTCGCGACGTTTGCGTCGCTGTTTATCCAGATAACGGGCGAAGTCGTCCATTAGCTTGAACTTCTGGTTCAAGTCTTCATCGCCATTCTGCCCCGAAGGGAGCAGCAAGGTCGCGATGCTGACCTTGTCGAAATCGGCTTGCAGGTAACGCCCGTAGCGGTCGGCCGTCTCGAAGCCGAGACCGCTGATGACTGCCTTCGGTTGCAACCGCGAATACAAAGCCACGCCACCCTGGGCAGGAACTTCGGCTTCGCAGGCATAAAGGAAGTAGCCATCCAGTTGGAAGGCTGGATCGTCCAGTTCAAAGGCGGAGGCGCGGGTGTCCTGCAGGCAGATGACGTCGGCATTCTGTGCTTGCAGCCAACTGAGCAAACCACGCTCGACTGCAGCCTGAATACCATTGACGTTCACACTGATGATCCGCATAAATGGCCCCAAAAATCGCGTGCGTGTATGATACACGGCGTCAACCTAATTAGCTAAATCCGTGGTATTTGGGGTTTTTTTCATGCAAGCGTATCAGCGCGATTTCATTCGTTTTGCCATCGATCGCGGCGTTTTGCGCTTCGGTGAGTTCACCCTGAAGTCCGGGCGCACCAGTCCTTACTTCTTCAACGCCGGCCTGTTCAACACGGGTTCGGCCCTTGCACAGCTGGGTCGTTTCTACGCAGCAGCCATCGTCGAGAGCGGTATTTCGTTCGACGTGTTGTTTGGCCCGGCCTACAAAGGCATCCCGTTGGCGGCGACCACGGCAGTGGCCCTGGCTGAACACCACGAGCGCGATCTGCCGTGGTGCTTCAACCGCAAAGAAGCCAAGGCCCACGGCGAAGGCGGCAGCCTGGTCGGCGCACCGCTGACCGGCGACGTGCTGATCATCGACGACGTGATCACCGCCGGCACCGCGATTCGTGAAGTGATGCAGATCATCGCTTCCCAGGACGGCGCCAAGGCCAAGGGCGTGCTGATCGCCCTGAACCGTCAGGAGCGTGGCAACGGTGAGTTGTCGGCGATTCAGGAAGTGGAGCGTGATTTCGCGATTCCGGTGATCAGCATCGTTTCGCTGAACCAGGTGCTGGAATTCCTCGCCGACGATCCGCAGCTCAAGCAGCATTTGCCCGCCGTAGAAGCGTACCGCGCCCAATTCGGCGTGTAACACCAATCCCCTTGTGGGAGCGAGCTTTTGTGGCGAGGTGGTGTGCCACAGGGATCGCAGGCAAAAAAAGACCCCGCTCAGCCAGGCTGAGCGGGGTCTTTTTTGTGTGTGCTGCTTAAGGACGCTTGCGATTGCTGATCAGGGTACCCACACCGGTATCGGTGAAGATTTCCAGCAGAATCGCATTCGGCACCCGTCCATCAATGATCAACGAGCTGCCCACGCCGCCCTGAACCGCTTCCAGCGCGCAACGGATCTTCGGCAGCATGCCGCCGTAGATCGTGCCATCAGCGATCAGCTCGTCGACCTGCTGGGTAGTCAGGCCAGTCAGGACCGTGCCTTGCTTGTCCATCAGGCCGGCGATGTTGGTCAGCAGCATCAGCTTTTCAGCTTTCAGTGCTTCGGCCACTTTACCGGCCACCAGGTCGGCGTTGATGTTGTACGACTCGCCGTTTGCGCCGACGCCGATGGGCGCGATCACCGGAATGAAATCGCCTTTGACCAACAGGTTCAGCAGGTCAGTGTTGATGCCGACCACTTCGCCGACGTGGCCGATGTCGATGATTTCCGGCGTCGTCATCTCCGGCGTCTGGCGAGTGACGGTGAGCTTCTTCGCACGAATCAGCTCGGCGTCTTTACCGGTCAGGCCGATGGCGCTGCCGCCGTGACGGTTGATCAGGTTGACGATGTCTTTGTTGACCTGGCCGCCGAGGACCATCTCCACCACGTCCATAGTCGCGGCGTCAGTGACGCGCATGCCATCGACAAAGTGGCTCTCGATCGACAGACGCTTGAGCAGGTCGCCGATTTGCGGGCCGCCACCGTGAACGACAACCGGGTTGATGCCCACGGCTTTCATCAGCACGATGTCGCGGGCGAAGCCGGTTTTCAGCTCCTCGCTTTCCATCGCGTTGCCGCCGTATTTGATCACCAGCGTCTTGCCGACGTAGCGGCGAATGTAAGGCAGCGCTTCGGACAGGACCTTGGCGGTGTTGGCGGCGGCTTCGCGTTCGAGGGTCATTCAGGGCTCCGGGTGCTTCGTTCAATCAAAACGGTAATTGGAGATCAGGTGCAACACGTTTCAGCTCGGTGTGGAACACGTCCTTGATGCGCTGCAATTCAGCCTCATCGTCGGCCTCGAAACGCAGCACCAGCACCGGCGTGGTGTTGGAGGCGCGCACCAGGCCCCAGCCTTTGGCGTAGTCGACTCGCACGCCGTCGATGGTGGTCAGGTCAGCGCCTTCGCCCCACGTCGCATCGTGCAGTGCATCAATGATGCTGAATTTGCTCTCTTCGGTCACATGGATATTGATTTCCGGCGTAGAAATATCGTTCGGGAAGGTCGCAAACAACTCTTCCGCGGTGGATTCTTCCTTGCTGAGGATCTCCAGCAGCCGCGCGGCGCTGTAAATGCCGTCGTCGAAACCGAACCAGCGCTCCTTGAAGAAGATGTGCCCGCTCATTTCGCCGGCCAACAGTGCGCCGGATTGTTTCATTTTCTTTTTGATCAACGAGTGACCGGTCTTCCACATTAGCGGCCGACCGCCATATTCCTTGATCAGCGGGACCAGGCGGCGGGTGCATTTGACGTCGAAGATGATCTCCGCATCCGGGTTGCGCGCCAGCACGTCGCGGGCGAACAGCATCAGCAGGCGGTCGGGGTAGACGATGCTGCCGGTGTTGGTCACGACGCCAACGCGGTCGCCGTCGCCGTCGAAGGCCAAGCCGAGGTCGGCGTTGGTTTCCTTGACCTTGGCGATCAGGTCGACAAGGTTTTCAGGCTTGCCCGGGTCCGGGTGATGGTTCGGGAAGTTGCCGTCGACGTCGCAGAACAGCGGAATGACTTCGCAGTTCAGCGCTTCGATCAGCTGTGGGGCGATCACGCCGGCCGCGCCATTGCCGCAGTCGACCACGACTTTCAGGCGACGGGCCAGTTTGATGTCCTGGACGATTTCGGAGTTGTAGCGGTCGAGGATCTCGACCTTGGTCACGCTGCCTTGGCCGCTGCTCAGGTTGTGGGTCTTGAGGCGGTCGTGCAGGGCCTGGATCTGTTCGTTGGCCAGGGTGTCGCCGGCGATGACGATCTTGAAGCCGTTGTAATTCGACGGGTTGTGGCTGCCGGTGAGCATCACGCCCGATTTACCGGCCAATACGTTGGCGGCGTAGTACAGCGCCGGCGTCGGCACCAGGCCAACGTCGCTGACGTGGCAACCGGCATCGGCCAGGCCTTTGATCAATTGTTCGACCAGTTCCGGGCCGGACAGGCGGCCGTCGCGACCCACCGAAACGTTCGGTTCGTCCTGGGCCAGGCTCTGGGCACCGATGGCGCGACCGAGCCAGTAAGCGGTTTCAGCGTTCAAGAACTCCGGGACGGTGCCGCGAATGTCGTACGCACGGAAAATGCTGTCGGGAAACTTGGGGGCGACTTGGGCGGGGGTGTTCATCTGTGGGAATGCTCCATCTCGAAAGTGGCTGTACCTGCCTGCGACAAATGCATCGGCCGGCTCAAACTGAAGGGTATGACGGCGTTTTCCACGGAGAGTTCGTGGTGCGAAAAGGCCATGCCACCGGGATTAGCGGAACCTGGGGCGGCCAATACCTTGATTTTCGGCGGTAAACCTTCCAGATGAACTTTGTAATTCAGTGCGAAACCTGTGGGGGCGAGCAAGCTCGCTCGCCACAGGGTTCTCTATCGGATCAATGGCTACCGGAATGTCCGAAACCGCCCGTGCCGCGCTGGGTTTCGACGAACTCTTCAACCATTTCGAAATGCGCTTGAACCACTGGCACCAGCACCAGTTGTGCCAGGCGTTCGCCAACAACCATGGTGAATTCGGTCTGGCCACGGTTCCAGCAGGACACCATCAACGGGCCCTGGTAATCGGAGTCGATCAAACCGACCAGGTTACCCAGCACGATGCCGTGCTTATGGCCCAGGCCGGAGCGCGGCAGAATCAGTGCCGCCAGGCCCGGGTCGCCGATGTAGACCGACAGGCCGGTCGGGATCAGCACGGTTTCACCCGGCTTGATCACGATGTCTTTTTCCAGCATGGCGCGCAGGTCGAGGCCGGCGGAGCCTGGGGTGGCGTATTGCGGCAGCGGGAATTCGGTACCGATGCGAGGGTCGAGGATCTTGGCTTGCAAAGCGTGCATGTAAATTAAACCTGGTTCAGACGTTCGGCGATAAAAGTGATCAGCTGGCGAGCAATCTTGCTCTTGCTGGTCTGGGCGAAAAGTGTGGCGTGAAGCTCACGGTCGATCACGCTGCAGGCGTTTTCTTCGCTGTTGAAGCCAATGCTCGGGTTGGCGACGTCGTTGGCGACGATCAAATCGAGGTTCTTGTCTTTCAACTTGCGCGCAGCGTAGTCGAGCAAGTGTTCGGTTTCGGCAGCGAAACCGACACTGAACGGACGGTCGGGGCGCGTGGCGATGGTGGCCAGGATGTCCGGGTTACGCACCATCTGTAGCAACAAGCCGTCGCCGTTCGTAGGGTCTTTCTTGAGTTTCTGTGGGGCGACGACTTCCGGGCGGTAGTCCGCCACCGCTGCCGAAGCGATGAACAGGTCGCAGGGGATCGCGGCTTCACAGGCGGCGAGCATGTCGCGAGCACTGACCACGTCGATGCGCGTGACGCGATCCGGCGTAGGCAGGTGCACCGGGCCGGTGATCAGGGTCACGCGGGCGCCGGCTTCCACCGCGGCTTCGGCCAGGGCGAAGCCCATTTTCCCCGAGCTGTGGTTGGTGATGTAGCGCACCGGGTCGATGTTTTCCTGGGTCGGGCCGGCGGTGATCAGCACGTGTTTGCCGGTCAACGCTTTGCGCTGGAAGCAATCCGCCGCGCACTGGGCGAGTTCGACGGCTTCGAGCATGCGGCCCAAGCCGACGTCGCCACAGGCCTGGCTGCCGGAGGCCGGGCCGAAGGCTTTGATGTCGCGGCTTTCGAGGGTTTGCAGGTTGGCCTGGGTTGCCGGATCGCGCCACATCGCCTGGTTCATCGCAGGAGCAACGGCAACCACGGCGTCGGTGGCCAGCACCAACGTGGTCAGCAGGTCGTCGGCAATGCCTTGGGCCAGGCGGGCGATCAGGTCCGCGGTGGCGGGGGCGATCAGTACCATGTCGGCCCATTTGGCCAGCTCGATGTGGCCCATCGCGGCTTCTGCCGCCGGGTCCAGCAGGTCGAGGTGGACCGGGTGGCCGGACAAGGCCTGCATGGTCAGCGGGGTGATGAACTCGCTGCCGCCACGGGTCATGACCACGCGCACTTCGGCGCCCTGGTCGATCAGGCGGCGAACCAGGTCGGCGCTCTTGTAGGCAGCAATGCCGCCGCCGACGCCCAGAACGATGCGTTTCCGATACAGCCGCTGCATAGGTCTGCCTTTCATTTCGTTGATGACAGCATGGCGAGACCCCCTCCCCAGGGATGAAATCGCCAGCAAAAAAGATGGGCTACGATATCACAGCGACCGCTATGGAACAGCGGCGCCCACATACAGGGAAGGTGCTATGAGTATTCGTGATTGGCCGGCGGCGGAGCGGCCGCGGGAGAGGTTGTTGGAGTTGGGCTCGGCGAGTCTTTCGGACGCAGAGCTGCTGGCGATTTTTTTACGCACTGGCGTTTCAGGTAAAAGCGCGGTGGACCTGGCGCGACACCTGCTGAATCAGTTTGGCAGCCTGCGCTCATTGCTTGAGGCCGATCAGGTCGCCTTCAGCAGGCAATTGGGGCTCGGGCCAGCGAAATTCGCTCAGTTGCAAGCGGCACAGGAGATGGGCCGGCGGCATTTGGCCGAGCGCGCACGTCAAAAGTCAGCGCTGGAGAACCCACAGGCCGTTCGGGATTACCTGAAATCGATGCTGCGCCACGAGCCTCATGAGGTATTTGGCTGTCTGTTTCTGGATTCCAAGCATCAAGTGCTGACCTTTGAGGTGCTGTTTCGCGGCTCCATCGACAGCACCAGTGTCTACCCGAGGCAAGTGGTTAAGCGCGCGTTGGCCCACAACGCCGCGGCGTTGATTCTGTGCCACAACCATCCGTCGGGCAATTCCAATCCCAGTCAAGCCGATCGTCAGTTGACCAAGCGCCTGCAGGAGGCGCTGGATCTGAT
This sequence comes from Pseudomonas sp. GW821-FHT10C09, assembly GCF_059415465.1. Taxonomy (NCBI): domain Bacteria; kingdom Pseudomonadati; phylum Pseudomonadota; class Gammaproteobacteria; order Pseudomonadales; family Pseudomonadaceae; genus Pseudomonas; species Pseudomonas sp. GW821-FHT10C09. The sequence continues at coordinate 177,562 of NZ_JBWKNG010000014.1, read as the reverse complement.
TGACGTGCGGGTGCTTGATCATTTCATCATCGGGGATGGCGAGCCGCTGTCAATGGCGGAGTACGGGTGGATGTAGCGGGTCGACGAACACAAACCTCCTGTGGGAGCGGTCTGTGGCGAGGGGGCTCCCACAGGTTTTGTGTGGGGGCGGGCTACTTGAGGTTGACCTTCGAGTAATCCTGGCGGCCGAACGGGCTCACCGAATACCCCTCGACATCCTTGCGCGTCAGCGCAAACGCCGTCGGGTGCGCCAGCGGCAGCCACAACGCCTGCTGCTGGATCTGCGCCTGTGCCTGCTCATAGAGCTTGGTACGCACGCCTTGCTCGCCAGTGGTCTTGCCCGCACTGATCAGCTTGTCCAGGTCCTGATTGCAATACCGGGCGAAGTTGGTCCCGGACTTGACCGCGGCGCAGGAAAACTGCGGCGTGAGGAAGTTGTCCGGATCACCGTTGTCGCCGGCCCAGCCCATGAACAGCAGGTCATGCTCGCCAGCCTTGGCGCGACGGATCAGTTCGCCCCATTCGATCACCCGGATCTCGGCCTGGATGCCGATTTCCGCTAGGTCGGATTGAAGCAGTTGAGCACCGAGGCTCGGGTTGGGGTTCAGCAAACTGCCGGAAGGTCGGGTCCAGATAGTGGTCTGGAAACCGTCTTTCAGCCCGGCCTTGGCCATCAAGGTCTTGGCTTTCGCTACGTCGTGCGGGTAGCCCGGCAGGCCTTTGGCGTAACTCCAGGTGTTCGGCGGGTAGGGGCCGTTGGCAGGCTCGGCGGTGTCCTCGAACACGGCTTTGATGTAGTTGGCCTTGTCGAAAGCGAGGTTGATCGCCTGGCGCACTTCCGGCTTGTCCAGCGGTGGATGCTGGCTGTTGATGCCCACGAACGCGGTCATGAACGCGTCAGTCTTTTCCACTTTCAATGTCGGCTCTTTCAGCGCGGCCTGTACGTCCAGCGGCTTGGGCGACAGGGCGATCTGGCATTCATTGCGACGCAATTTCTGTAAGCGCACGTTGGCATCCGGGGTGATCGCGAAGATCAGCGGGTCCACCGAAGGCTTGCCGCCGAAGTAGTCGGGGTTGGCCTTGTAGCGAATCGAGGCGTCTTTCTGGAAGCGCGTGAACACGAACGGGCCGGTGCCGATGGGCTGGCTGTTGAGCTTCTCTGCGGCGCCGGCCTTCATCAGCTTGTCGGCGTACTCGGCGGAATAGATCGAGGCGAAGCCCATGCTCAGGGTGGCCAGGAATGTCGAGTCCGGGTGATCGAGGGTGAAGCGCACGGTCAGCGGGTCCAGCGCGTCGATCTTCTTGATCAGCGTGGGCAATTGCATCGATTGCGCGTGCGGGAAGCCGCTCTGGGCGACTTTGTGCCACGGGTTGGCCGGGTCGAGCATGCGCTCGAAGCTGAAGATTACGTCTTCAGCGGTCAGTTCGCGCGTCGGGCTGAAGTATTCAGTAGTGTGGAATTTCACGTCCGGACGCAGTTTGAACACATACGTCAGGCCGTCGGGCGTGACTTCCCAGCTGTCCGCCAGGCTGTGGACCACTTTGCCGCTGGCCGTGTCGAAGTCCACCAGGCGGTTCATCAGCACGTCAGCCGAGGCGTTGGTGGTGGTCAGCGAGTTGTATTGCACCACGTCGAACCCTTCGGGGCTGGCCTCGGTGCAGACGCTAAGCGCCGCGGCATGGGCCAGTGGGCTCAGCAGGAGAGGGGCGAGCAACAACGGTAGGGCAGCGAGGCGCATGGTCGGATTCCTTTACAGATCGAAGGCCCATCTGCAAGTGCAGTCTGGAAAAGGCTTACCCTAGTGGGCTCTTTTGCAAATGACTATCCCCTTTTTCATTTTAAGGGGAGTATGTGCGATTGTTTTCAGTGCGCGCCGGCTGAGAAGAACCCTGGATTGGCCGGTTGGCCGATTCTCTGCGACGAGCGGTCTTTGGCGACGATAGCCTTTATCCAAGGCGCTCGTGGCCCGAAAAACCGGGTTTTTATTTAGTCTGTGCACACGGAATGTTGTTGCTCTTCAGTCTTTCTGGTATAAAGCAGCGCTCTTTTCTAGGGGCCCGGTTCCTTCACTGTAGGTGTAGCCGGTAAGACCTCTAAAGAAACGCGGCGCCTGGCGCCAAATGACTGAGAGATTAAGCGGCCAACCCATGCCGGGTTGGGCATGTGGTTTTAGAGGGCTGAGGCATGTCGAGAGTATGTCAAGTTACCGGTAAGGGTCCGGTGACTGGGAATAACATTTCCCACGCAAACAACAAAACCCGTCGTCGTTTCCTGCCGAACCTGCAGCATCACCGCTTCTGGGTTGAAGAAGAGAAACGTTTCGTGCGTCTGCGCGTATCTGCCAAAGGCATGCGTATTATCGACAAGCGTGGCATCACTGTCGTGCTGGCCGAAATCCGCAAAGCCGGCAAGATCTAAGGGAGCTAATCATGCGTGAATTGATTCGTTTGATTTCGAGCGCCGGTACTGGTCACTTCTACACTACCGACAAGAACAAGCGTACTACCCCGGACAAAATCGAGATCAAGAAATTTGATCCGGTTGTTCGCAAGCACGTGATCTACAAAGAAGGCAAAATCAAGTAATTGATTTTTCTCTCTTACGAAAAAGGCCCGTATCGCGAGATACGGGCCTTTTTTGTTGTCTCAGTTTTGTGGTGTCTGTCACGGCCTCATCGCGATGAGGCTGGCCGGGACTACTTAAACCCTCAAGCCTTCTGCTCAAACGCCACATAAATCTTGCGGCACGACTCCAGCACTTCCCAAGTGCCCCGGAACCCGGCAGGAATCACGAAACGGTCACCCGCACGCAGGGTTTTGCTGTTGCCGTCGTTGTCGCGCAGCACCGAAACCCCTTGAACGATTTCGCAGTACTCGTGTTCGGTGAAGTTCACCGTCCATTGCCCGACTTCGCCTTCCCAAACACCAGCATTCAACTGCCCGCACGGGCTGTTGTAGTGGTTGTACACCGCTTGCTCGGGATCGCCCTTGAGGACTTTCGCCGGGTCCGGCCGATAGCGCTCGGGCGCGGTCGTGGCTTGGCTGAAGTCGACGACATCCTGGATATTCATTGTTGTAATTTCCCGTGATTGCCTGAAAAGACCAAAGTCTATGTTTATTAAAATGAACATCGCAAGGCCGTTTGACGGCCTTATGTCAAATATATTGAAACATGAGGGGTCGCTGGTTTAGGGTGACGGTTGCCTTGGGCCGAAAAGCAGGCTGGCCGGGCAGAATTCCTGACAGCGCCCGCGAAGACCGCGCAGCGTTCGTATTCAATAAGAGGAGGACACTCGAATGACCACCCTGACTCGTGCCGACTGGGAACAACGGGCTCGCGATCTGAAGATCGAAGGCCGCGCCTACATCAATGGCGAATACACCGACGCTGTCTCCGCCGAGACCTTCGAGTGCATCAGCCCGGTCGATGGCCGTCTGCTGGGCAAGATCGCCAGCTGTGACGCCGCCGACGCCCAGCGCGCTGTTGAAAACGCTCGCGCCACTTTCAATTCCGGCGTCTGGTCGCGCCTGGCGCCGGCCAAACGCAAAGCCACCATGATCCGTTTCGCCGGCCTGTTGAAGCAAAATGCTGAAGAGCTGGCCCTGCTTGAAACCCTGGACATGGGCAAGCCGATCAGCGACTCCCTGTACATCGACGTTCCCGGCGCGGCGCAAGCCTTGAGCTGGAGCGGCGAAGCCATCGACAAGATTTACGACGAAGTCGCGGCCACCCCGCACGATCAGCTGGGTCTGGTGACGCGCGAGCCGGTCGGTGTCGTGGGCGCCATCGTGCCGTGGAACTTCCCGCTGATGATGGCCTGCTGGAAACTCGGCCCGGCGCTGTCCACCGGTAACTCGGTGATCCTCAAGCCCTCCGAAAAATCGCCGCTGACGGCTATTCGCATCGCGGCACTGGCTGTTGAGGCCGGCATTCCGAAAGGCGTGCTGAACGTGCTGCCGGGTTACGGTCACACCGTCGGCAAGGCCCTGGCCCTGCACAACGATGTCGACACGCTGGTGTTCACCGGTTCGACCAAGATCGCCAAGCAGTTGCTGATCTATTCGGGCGAGTCGAACATGAAGCGCGTCTGGCTCGAAGCCGGCGGCAAGAGCCCGAACATCGTGTTCGCCGATGCACCGAACCTGCAGGAAGCCGCCGAAGCTGCTGCCGGCGCCATCGCCTTCAACCAGGGCGAAGTCTGCACCGCCGGCTCGCGCCTGCTGGTCGAGCGTTCGATCAAGGATAAATTCCTGCCGCTGGTGATCGAGGCCCTGAAAACCTGGAAGCCGGGCAACCCGCTGGACCCGGCGACCAACGTCGGCGCGCTGGTCGATACCCAGCAGATGAACACGGTGCTGTCCTACATTGAGTCCGGCCATGCCGACGGCGCCAAGCTGGTGGCCGGTGGCAAGCGCACGCTTCAGGAAACCGGTGGCACTTACGTTGAGCCAACGATTTTCGACGGCGTAAGCAACGCGATGAAAATCGCCCAGGAAGAAATCTTTGGCCCGGTGTTGTCGGTCATTGCTTTCGACACTGCCGAAGAAGCCGTTGCGATCGCCAACGACACGCCATACGGCCTCGCCGCTGCGGTGTGGACCAAGGACATCTCCAAGGCTCACCTGACCGCCCGTGCGCTGCGTGCCGGTAGCGTCTGGGTCAACCAATACGACGGCGGCGACATGACCGCACCGTTCGGTGGCTTCAAGCAGTCGGGTAACGGCCGCGACAAGTCGCTGCACGCGTTCGACAAGTACACCGAGCTGAAGGCGACCTGGATCAAGTTGTAAGTCGGTTTTCTTAACGACGTAGATCCCTTGTGGGAGCGAGCCTGCTCGCGAAGGCGCCGTAACTGCCAACGATGATGTTGGATGTGATGGCCCCTTCGCGAGCAGGCTCGCTCCCACATTTGTTTTGTGGTGAGCCGAAAAAATAATATCCACAGGAGCGTGGAACATGCGTTGGGCGACTTATTTCGCCGTGTTGGCGTCTGTCTTGAGTGTCGGCCTGGCCCTGGGCGTCAGCATGCCGCTGGTGTCGTTTCGCCTGGAAAGCTGGGGCTACGGCTCGTTCGCCATCGGTGTAATGGCGGCGATGCCGGCCATTGGCGTGTTGCTGGGGGCGAAAATCTCCAGCCACCTGGCCGCGCGTCTCGGCACGGCGAATCTGATGCGTCTGTGCCTGTGGGCCGGAGCGTTGTCCATCGGCTTGCTGGCGCTGATGCCGAGCTACCCGATCTGGCTGCTGTTGCGCCTGATGATCGGGGTGATCCTGACGCTGGTGTTTATCCTCGGTGAAAGCTGGATCAACCAACTGGTGGTCGAACAGTGGCGTGGGCGGTTAGTGGCGCTGTATGGCTGCAGCTATGCCCTGAGTCAGCTCGCCGGCCCGGTGTTGCTGGGTGTTCTGGGCACCGAACACGATTACGGGTTTTGGGTCGGTGTCGGCTTGCTGACGACGGCGCCGTTGCTGTTGTTGGGTCGCGGCGGCGCCCCGAGCAGTGAAGCGAGCAGCGTGACCTTCGGCGACTTGCTGACCTTCTGCCGTGGCCTGCCGGCGATTGCCTGGGCGGTATCGCTGTTCGCCGCGTTCGAAGCGATGATCCTGACCTTGTTGCCGGTGTATTGCCTGCGCCAGGGGTTCACCACGGAAATTGCCTTGGCGATGGTCAGTACCGTAGTGGTCGGCGATGCGTTGCTGCAATTGCCGATTGGTGCGCTGGCGGATCGCCTGTCGCGGCGCACGCTGTTTACGGGCTGTGCGGTGGTGTTGCTGGTGTCGAGCCTGGCGATTCCGTTGCTGATCGACACGCTGCTGATCTGGCCGTTGTGGGTGCTGTTTGGCGCCAGTGCTGGCGGCTTGTTTACCTTGTCGTTGATCCTGATCGGCGAGCGTTATCGCGATGATGCGCTGGTGCGCGCTAATGCGCATATTGCGCAGCTGTGGGGGATTGGTTGTCTGGTCGGGCCGTTGGCGGCGGGGGCGGGGAGTCAGTGGATCAGCGGGCATGCGTTGCCTTTGCTGATGGCGGCCGGTGCGTTCGGGCTGGTGATTTTGCTGATGCGCCAGGGTGCGTTTGGCACGGTGCAAACAGCTTGATGTGAACCCTTGCCACAGTTCATTGCCAAACCTCAAATTTACAACATCCGTTCGAGGCCGACGGTGGTGCTCATCCATGCATTGAACCGTCGCCACCAGCTTCCCGGTTCCTTGGTCAGCGTGTGCAGTTTGCCGTCGTCTTCAGTCACCCAAACCACCTTCCCATCTTGCAGTTTTGCCTCATAGCTCAGCGGTGGCGCCATGCCCTGCATCGCCAGGTCGCGCACATGCGCGGCCAGTTCGGGGCTGTCCACCAGCACCCCGACTTCGGTATTCCACAGCACCGAGCGCGGATCGAAATTGAACGAGCCGACGAAGGATTTCTGCTGGTCGAAGATCATCGCCTTGCTGTGCAGGCTGGAGTCGGAGCCCTGGTAAGCGGGGCGTCCAAAGAAGTGTGGCCCACTGCCGCCGCTTCCCCCTTCACCCGGCTGGCGCCGTAGTTCGAACAACTTCACGCCGTGTTCCAGCAGCGCCTTGCGATAGGGCGCATAGCCGCCATGCACGGCCGGCACGTCCGTGGCCTCCAGCGAATTGGTCAGCAAACTCACGGAAACCCCGGCGTCGGCGCGACCCGTCAGGTACACCAGGCCGGGTTGGCCGGGCACGAAGTAGGCCGAGATCATGATCAGCTCTTTGCTGACGTCTCTCAGTTCGGGCGCCAGTTGCGTTGTCAGCAACAATTGCGGGTCCGGCTCGCCGTCGGCCAGCACCTTGCTCGGGGCATCCCACAGCGCCTGGTTCCAGGCCCAGATCAACTCGCGACGCCAGATGTCCAGGCGCGGGTGCGTCTTGAACGTCATCAGTTGTTGGTACAGCGCATGCTTCTGCTTGCGCGTGTCATCCAGCGATTCCTCGAGGCGGGTCCGGGTGTTTTCCAGGTCCTTGGCCGTCGGTTTACTGGACAGGAATTGCTCGATCGGCTTGCTCAGTGCGCTGTTCCAGTACTGATCGAAACTGTGCCCCAACTGTTCGGCTACCGGGCCGACGCCGAGCATGTCGATGTCGGTGAAGTTCAGGTTGGGCTCGGCATCGAAATACTCGTCGCCCAGATTGCGCCCGCCCACGATCGCCATGCTGTTATCGGCCAGCCACAACTTGTTGTGCATGCGCCGGTGTTGCAGTGACAGGTTGAACAGCCGCCCCATGGTGCGCGTGACGCCGGTGCCGCGACCCAGGTGCAACGGGTTGAATACGCGAATCTGAATGTTCGGGTGCGCGGCGAGGGTGGCGATGATCTGGTCCAGGCCATCGCTGGTGGTGTCGTCGAGCAGCACTCTGACGCGTACGCCGCGATCAGCCGCTTTCAGCAGTTCCTCCACGAGCATCCGCGTGCTGATGCCGTCATGCACGATGTAGTACTGCAAATCGAGGCTGCTTTGCGCGTTGCGGATCAGCTCGGCGCGGGCGGTGAAGGCTTCGGTGCTGTCGGACAGCAGGCGAAAGCCCGACTGGCCCTGATGCGGCGCGGCCTGCGCCTGGACCGAACGGCCGAACGCCGAGTCACTGGCGGGCAGCGCCTGACTGGCCTGACGCTGAACGTCAACGCTGGCGCAGCCGCTGAGGAACGAGGCGAAGAGCAGAACAGCGAACAGGTTTTGTCTGACTCTCACGTAGGATCGTTCCGATTGGCTGCAGGTGTCGGCATATGGACGCTGGTTTCCCGAGAAAAGTCAGTCAGTGATGCTGTCAGTTTCGGCTAACAGTTTGATCGCCAGGGCACCGACCTTGCGCACCGCTTCTTCGATCTGCGGTGTTGGCTTGGCAGCGTAGTTCATGCGCAGGCAGTTGCGGTACTTGCCCGAGGCAGAAAAGATGCTGCCCACGGCAATCTGTACGCCTTGATCGTGTAACGCACGATTCAGTTTCAGGGTGTCGAAGCTTTCCGGCAGCTCGACCCACAGCATGAAGCTGCCCTGCGGGCGACTGGCGCGGGTGCCGGCCGGAAAGTAGCGCGTGACCCAGTCAATCATCACGTCACGATTGCGCTGGTATTGCGTGCGCATCCGCCGCAAATGTGGCTCGAAGTGTCCGGCCTTGAGAAACTCGGCAATCGCAATCTGCGGTTGTGGCGCGGTGGAGCCGGTGCTGATGTATTTCATGTGCAGCACCCGTTCCAGATATCGGCCGGGCGCGACCCAGCCGATGCGCAATCCAGGCGCCAGGGTCTTGGAAAACGAACTGCACAGCAGCACGCGACCGTCCTCGTCGAAGGACTTGATCGTGCGCGGACGCGGGTAGGTGTAGGCCAGTTCGCCATACACATCGTCCTCGATGATCGCCACGTCAAAACGCTGTGCGAGTGTCAACAACGCGCGTTTGCGCGACTCGGGCATGATGTAGCCCAGCGGGTTGTTGCAGTTGGGGGTCAACTGTATGACCTTGATCGGCCACTGTTCCAGGGCCAGTTCCAGCGCATCGAGGCTGATGCCGGTGATCGGGTCGGTGGGAATCTCCAGGGCTTTCATGCCCAGCCCCTTGAGGGTTTGCATGGCGCCGTGAAAACTCGGCGAGTCCACGGCCACGATGTCCCCCGGCTCGCAGATCGCGCGGATACTGGTGGACAGTGCTTCGTGGCACCCGGTTGTGACCACCAGATCGCTGGCGCTCAACTGGCACCCGGAATCGAGCATCAGGCGCGCGATCTGTTCGCGCAGTTCGAGGGTGCCGTGGATGTTGTCGTAATACAGACCGGGCATGTCTTGCCGGCGGCTGATACGCGCGAGGTTGCGCAGCAGTGGTTTCATGGTCGGCGTGGTGATGTCTGGCATTCCGCGACCCAATTGCACCACATCCTTGCGCGGCACCGCGCGAATCAGCTCCAGCACCTGATCCCACTGCGAAATATCCACCGGCCGCTGGGCCGGACGCCCAATGGCCGGCAGCTCCGGCAGCTCGCGACCCACCGGCACGAAGTAGCCCGACTTGGGTTTTGGCGTCGCCAGACCACTGTCTTCCAACACACGATAGGCCTGCTGCACGGTGCTCAGACTGACCCCGTGTTCGACACTCAACGCCCGCACCGAGGGCAGCCGGTCACCGGGGCGATAGAAGCCCTGTTCAATACGCGTGCCGAGCAATTCGGCGAGGTTGACGTAAAGGGTCATGGTGCAGTCTCGCTGTGGGAGATTCGGTAAACCAATACAGATCGGGCCAAAAATCAGGATTCAGACACGAAAACGCAAAATCTGTATGGAATTAATACTTGCTCGTTGAATCTGTAATGCTTTTCGTCGTCCACGCATCATGAAAGCTCTGGCTACCCAAGTAAACAGGAGCAATCAAAATGAACGGCTTGAGCGATGTGCGGCTGACGTTACACAGTCAGGAACTGGTGAGAGGGCAGGAAAACGGTACGCGTGAGGCGCTGATGCGCAACGCACCGTCCGGCCTGGGTCGCTGGGGTCTGTTCTGGCATCGTCTGCACACGCGCAAGGCGTTGCTGGCGCTGACGCCGGAGCAACTCAGGGATGTGGGGCTGACGCAGGAGCAGGCGCGGGAGGAGGGGCTCAAGCCTTTCTGGAGGATCTAAAGTCCTGTGATGTTCTTTAAACCGATTCGCGAGCAGGCTCGCTCCCACATTAGATCTCTAGTGAACACAGAATATGTGAGCACCAAAGATCAACTGTGGGAGCGAGCCTGCTCGCGAAGGCGTCCGAAAGGGCGACATCAACCCCTCAGACCAACTCTTTAAGCCGATGCCACAACATCCCCAACGCCAACAACGGCGAGCGCAAATGCTTGCCGCCAGGGAAGGTGATGTGTGGCACCTGGGCAAACAGATCAAACCCACCACTGTGCTGCCCGCTGATCGCTTCAGCCAACAACTTGCCGGCCAAGTGCGTGGCATTCACCCCATGACCGGAATAAGCCTGGGCGTAATACACATTCGGCTGGTCTTTAAGCCGGCCAATCTGCGGCAGCCGGTTGGCGCCGATGCCGATCATCCCGCCCCATTGGTAGTCGATCTTCACCGAGACCAATTGCGGGAACACTTCCAGCATCTTCGGTCGCATGTACGCGGCGATATCTTTCGGATCGCGGCCCGAGTAGTGACAGGCACCGCCAAACAGCAGACGTCGGTCCGCCGAGAGTCGGTAGTAATCCAGTGCCACGCGTTGATCGCAGACCGCCATGTTCTGCGGCAACAGTGAATGGGCCAGATCCTCACTCAACGGTTCGGTGGCGATGATGTAGCTGCCGGCCGGCAGTACTTTGCCGCTGAGTTCGGGGTTGAGTTGGTTGAGGTAGGCGTTGCAGCCCAGCACCAGTGTCTTCGCGCGCACCGAACCCTTTGCTGTGTGGACCTTGATTTCGGGGCCGTAATCGATGCGGGTGACCGCCGATTGTTCAAACAGTACCGCGCCCATTTCCTCGGCCGCCGCCGCTTCACCCAGCGCCAGGTTCAGCGGATGCAGATGCCCCGAGCCCATGTCGATCAAACCGCCGACGTAACGGTCGGAACCCACCACCGAGTGCATTTCGTTGGCCTGCAGCAACCGGGTTTCATAACGGTAACCGAGGCTGCGCAACTCTTCGGCATCCTCGGCGAAGCCTTCGAGGTCGCGGGGTTTGTTGGCCAGGTCGCAGTAACCCCAAGTCAGGTCGCAGGGGATCTGGAAACGCTCGACGCGCTGGCGGACGATTTCCACCGCCTCCAGGCCCATGAGTTTCATCTGACGCACGCCGTCTGCACCGATCACGTTGGCGAATTGATCGAGGCCATGACCGACGCCGCGAATCAATTGTCCGCCGTTGCGCCCGCTGGCGCCCCAGCCAATTTTGTGGGCTTCGAGCAGGATGACACTCAAGCCACGTTCAGCCAGTTCCAGCGCAGTGTTCAGGCCAGAGAATCCGCCACCGACCACGCACACGTCCGCCACCAGATCCCCCCTGAGCGCCGGATAATCGGGCTGCGGCAGGCTGCTGGCAGCGTAATAAGAGGCGATGTGCTGGTGACCTGGAGCGGATGGCTGAGCACCGGCGTTCATGGGCGTGTTCCCGATTCTGGCGTCTGGAAAAGTTGACGGAGCATAAGCCGGACCTTCTGGCACGGGCAACATTGGTCGGCTGCTGCTGTATGGATCGGCGCCTTTGCTTCAGAATCGCGCTCTATTCCGCTTTTGGTCACCGCTTCAATGAGCTGCAACAGTCAGAAAATCCGTACGCTTCGACAGCAGATCCCCTCGTTCGAGTGTGTGCCCGGCTGCCATGACTGCTGTGGGCCGGTGACCACCTCGCCGGAAGAAATGTCCCGCCTGCCGCGCAAGACCCGCGCCGAGCAGGACGCGGCGATGGATGAGCTCAATTGCGTACACCTGGGGCCCAACGGCTGCACGGTGTATGACGAGCGCCCGCTGATTTGCCGGTTGTTTGGCACCACCAAGACCTTGCCATGCCCGAATGGGCGCGGGCCGGTGGAGTTGATTCATCCGCGGGTGGAGAAGCAGATTCATGAGTACATGGCGTCTACCCGCCAGGTGTTGGTCTAGGTAGACCGAGGTGCCTGCCTTCGCGAGCAGGCTCGCTCCCACAATGGAATTGCTTCGTACACAAAATATGTGTCCACTGAAAATCACCTGTGGGAGCGAGCCTGCTCGCGAAGGCGGCCGAACAGACGCCGCATACTTCAATCCGGGATCGGCAAGCTCAAGCTCTCCTTGACCTCTTCCATCACGATATAACTCTTGGACTCACGCACATGCGGCAGCTTGAGCAGGATGTCCCCCAGCAGCTTGCGGTACGAGGCCATCTCGGAAATCCGCGCCTTCACCAGGTAGTCGAAATCCCCTGACACCAAGTGACATTCCAGCACATGGGGCAGTTTCAATACCGCGCGTCGGAACTCCTCGAAAGTATCGCCGGACTTGTAGTCCAGGCTGATCTCGACGAACACCAGCAGACTACCCTTCAAATGCTGCGGATTGAGCCGGGCGTTGTAGCCCATGATGATCCCTTCCCGCTCCAGGCGCCGCACCCGCTCAGTGCACGGCGTGGTGGAGAGCCCGACCTTTTCCCCCAGCTCCGTGAACGAGATGCGTCCGTCCGCTTGCAGGATCCGCAGGATGTTGCGGTCGATCTTGTCGAGCTCTCGTTTGGTCTGAGTGTTGGTACGCATAGGGGATGCGCCTCCGTGAAAAGGGTTTTTGCCGAGAATTGTCGCCAAATATAGCTGCTTATATAGTGAAAAACACTGGCAGATCTTTTTTACACTGCGCACATCACTGCTTGAATACAACACACGTCAGCGGTCAGCCGCGATGAGGGATATGAAAATGCGCGTTATGGTCTTGGGTAGCGGCGTCATCGGTACCGCCAGTGCTTATTATCTGGCTCGGGCCGGGTTTGAAGTGGTGGTCGTGGACCGTCAGCCGGCCGCTGCCATGGAGACCAGTTTCGCCAACGCAGGCCAGGTCTCGCCGGGCTATGCCTCGCCGTGGGCCGCGCCGGGCGTGCCGCTCAAAGCCATCAAATGGTTGTTGCAGCGCCACGCGCCGCTGGCGATCAAGGCCACTGCCGACATCGATCAGTACCTGTGGATGGCGCAGATGCTGCGCAACTGCACCGCCAGCCGTTACGCGGTGAACAAGGAGCGCATGGTCCGCCTGTCCGAGTACAGCCGTGACTGCCTCGACGAATTGCGCGCCGAAACCGGTATTGCCTACGAAGGCCGCAGCCTCGGCACCACCCAATTGTTCCGCACCCAGGCTCAACTGGACGGCGCCGCGAAAGACATCGCCGTGCTGAAAGAGTCCGGCGTACCGTTCGAACTGCTCGACCGCGCCGGCATTGCCCGCGTCGAGCCAGCGCTGGCCAGCGTCACCGACATCCTCGCCGGTGCCCTGCGCCTGCCGAACGACCAGACGGGCGACTGCCAGATTTTCACCACCCGCCTGGCCGAAATGGCTGTGAAACTGGGTGTGGAATTCCGCTTCGGCCAGGACATCCAGAAACTCGACTACGCCGGTGATCGCATCAACGGCGTGTGGATCGACGGCAAGCTGGAAACCGCTGATCGCTACGTATTGGCACTCGGCAGCTACTCGCCGCAATTGCTCAAGCCGCTGGGGATCAAGGCGCCGGTGTACCCGCTCAAGGGTTACTCGCTGACCGTGCCGATCACCAACCCGGCGATGGCCCCGACCTCGACCATTCTCGACGAGACCTACAAGGTCGCGATCACCCGTTTCGACAACCGCATCCGCGTCGGCGGCATGGCGGAGATCGCCGGTTTTGACCTGTCGCTGAACCCGCGCCGCCGCGAAACCCTGGAGATGATCGTCAACGACCTTTATCCTCAGGGCGGCGATCTGGCCCAGGCGAGTTTCTGGACCGGCCTGCGTCCGACTACCCCGGATGGCACGCCGATCGTTGGCGCGACACCGTTCAAGAACCTGTTCCTGAACACCGGTCACGGCACACTCGGCTGGACCATGGCCTGTGGCTCCGGCCGTTTGCTGGCCGACCTGATGGCCAAGAAAACGCCGCAGATCAGCGCCGAAGGCCTTGATATTTCCCGTTACGGCAGCAAACCCCAGGAGTCCGCAAAACATGGCAATCCAGCGCCAGCTCACCAATGAGCGCATGAGTCAGATCGTCAGCCACAACGGCACCGTGTATCTGGCGGGGCAGGTCGGCGATGACTTCAACGCCGGGATTGAACAGCAGACCCGCGACGTCCTCGGCAATATCGAGCGTTTGCTGGATCTGGCCGGGACTGACAAGCAGCATCTGCTGTCGGCGACGATCTACCTGAACGACATCGAGGCGCACTTTGCCGGGATGAACTCGGTGTGGGACCAGTGGCTGCCCAAAGGCGCCGCACCGGCCCGGGCCACCGTCGAAGCGAAGATGGCCAAGCCGAGCATCCTGGTTGAGATCTCCATCGTCGCCGCGTTGCCGTAACCTTTTACAAGATCCCTCTGCCGGTGCTGTTGGCGGTTCACGCCGCCAGCCAGCGCCGGTTTTTTTATTCTACGACCGCCTAGAAGTCTGCCGCCATGCGCCCAGCCCGTGCCCTGATCGACCTTCAAGCCCTGCGTCACAACTTCCGTATCGCCCGTGAACTCACCGGGGCCAAAGCCCTCGCGGTGATCAAGGCCGATGCCTACGGCCATGGCGCGGTGCGTTGCGCCCAGGCGCTGGAAGCCGAGGCCGACGGTTTTGCCGTGGCCTGCATCGAAGAGGCATTGGAGCTGCGCGCGGCGGGTATTCGGGCGCCGGTGTTGCTGCTGGAAGGGTTCTTCGAAGCCGATGAGTTGGCGCTGATCGTCGAGCATGATTTCTGGTGCGTGGTGCATTCGCTGTGGCAACTCGAAGCCATCGAAAAAGCCACACTGAGCAAGCCGATCACGGTCTGGCTCAAGCTCGATTCGGGCATGCACCGCGTCGGCCTGCATCCAAAGGATTATCAGGACGCCTATCAACGGCTGCTGGCCAGCGGCAAGGTCGCGAAAGTCGTGCTGATGAGCCACTTCGCCCGGGCCGATGAGCTGCACGAACAGGCCAGTGCCGAGCAGGTCGCCGTGTTTGAAGCCGCACGCAAAGGCTTGTCGGCGGAAGTCAGCCTGCGTAACTCGCCGGCCGTGCTCGGCTGGCCGCAGATCCCGAGTGACTGGGTTCGCCCCGGCATCATGATGTACGGCGCGACGCCGTTCGAAGAAGCCAACACTGTGGCGGCACGCTTGCAACCGGTGATGACCCTCGAATCCAAAGTGATTTGCGTGCGGGAACTGCCGGCCGGCGAGCCGATCGGTTACGGCGCCAAATTCATTACCCCCAAGCCGATGCGCGTTGGCGTGGTCGCCATGGGTTATGCCGACGGTTACCCGCGTCATGCACCGACCGGCACGCCGGTCATGGTCGCCGGGCAACGCAGCCAGTTGATCGGCCGGGTGTCGATGGACATGCTCTGCATCGACCTGACCGATGTGCCGCAAGCCGGCCTCGGTTCGACCGTCGAGTTGTGGGGCAAAAACATCCTTGCCAGCGATGTGGCGGCAGCGGCGGACACAATTCCTTATCAGATCTTTTGCAACCTGCGCCGGGTGCCACTGCTCTATTCCGAGGGCTGACACCTCGCGGGCCACACCGAAAGTCGCCTCGCCCCACAGGATTCAGGTCCAAGTGTTGTAAATACTGAACGCTGTCGCCATGATAACGCTCAATATTCCAACAACCTGAATCCCTGGAGGCGCAAGCATTGGACGTCGGTGAACGACTGCAATCCATCCGTAAGCTCAAAGGCCTTTCGCAGCGTGAGCTCGCCAAGCGCGCGGGTGTCACCAACAGCACGATTTCGATGATCGAGAAGAACAGCGTCAGTCCCTCGATCAGTTCGCTGCGCAAAGTACTGGGCGGGATTCCCATGTCCATGGTCGAGTTCTTTTCTGAAGAAATCCTGCAGGAAAAACCGACGCAGATCGTCTACAAAGCCAACGAGCTGATCGATATTTCCGATGGCGCCGTGACCATGAAACTGGTCGGTCGGGCACACCCGAGCCGGGCTATCGCCTTTCTCAATGAAATCTACCCGCCAGGCGCCGACACCGGTGACGAGATGCTCACCCATGAGGGTGAGGAAACCGGCATTTTGGTGGAGGGTCGACTGGAACTGGTGGTCGGGCTGGAAACTTTTGTGCTCGAAGCCGGTGATAGCTACTACTTTGAAAGTACCAAGCCGCACCGTTTCCGAAATCCGTTCGATGCGCCGGCGCGACTAATCAGCGCAGCGACACCAGCGAATTTCTAAGTAAAGAAGGCGCCCTGCCAGTAAGGCCGAGGCACCCGGGCGGTTTTTCCGCTGCTGCACAAGACCCCTTCGACTTTGGGGTTGTTTCAGTGTGGCGGGCTTACCGCTATACTTGCGCCCGCCTGCGAACCGTGGCCGTAGGCGTGACTAGCCACCATTGAGGGTGAACGCGTGAACCTAATTATGAAAATGCTGGCTGCACCAGCAACCGTATTGGCCCTATGGGCTGTCAGCGCTCAAGCTGCGACGAACGACGATATTGCCAAACGCCTTGAACCGGTCGGTCAGGTCTGTGTACAGGGCAAAGAGTGCAAGGGGATGGAAGTTGCTGCTTCTGCTGGCGGTGGCGGCGGTGCCAAGACCCCGGACGAAGTGATTGCCAAACATTGCAACGCTTGCCACGGTACTGGCCTGTTGGGCGCACCGAAAATCGGTGACGCTGCTGCCTGGAAAGAACGTGCCGATCACCAGGGCGGCCTCGACGGCATCCTGGCCAAGGCCATTACCGGTATCAACTCGATGCCGCCTAAAGGCACCTGCGCCGATTGCACCGACGCCGATCTCAAAGGCGCCATCCAGAAAATGTCCGGCCTGAAATAAGCCGACATCTTCAGTAAAAAAACCGCTTTCGAGCGGTTTTTTTGTGCCTGCGATTTGTGCGGGAGGCTATCCATTGCAGCAAAGACCCGGCAAGCTCGGTCCAACCCCGATTCACGGAATGTAAGGGAGGATCAGATGGTGCAGCTGTGTTCTATCGAGCAAGCGGTCGATGACGTGTTGGCGCGGTTGCCGGCGCACATTCACATGGGCTTGCCCCTCGGCCTGGGTAAACCCAACCACTTCGTCAACGCGCTGTACCAGCGCATCGCGCAACTGCCGCAGCGGCAACTGACGATCTACACCGCGCTGTGCCTGGGTCGTCCGTCACTGGGCGATGGTTTGCAGAAGCGCTTTCTCGAACCCTTCATCGAACGCGTATTTGGCGACTATCCGGAACTGGATTTCCTCGCCGAACTGCAACGCGACAACCTGCCGCCGAACATCCACATCCAGCAGTTCTTCATGCAGCCGGGCAGCTTGCTGCATAGCGCATCCGCCCAGCAGGATTATGTCAGCAGCAACTACAGCCATGCTGCGCGGGACATCAATGCCGCTGGTTTGAACCTGGTCGCGCAGTTGGTGGCCAGCCATTCCGAGCATCCCGATCGCTTGAGCCTGAGCTGCAACCCGGACATCACCCTCGACTTGTTCCCGATGATCGCCAAGCGCCGGGCGGCGGGGGAGACGATCCTGCTGGTGGGCCAGGTGCATAACGATTTGCCCTACATGCCCGGCGACGCCGAAATCGGTATCGACACCTTCGACCTGTTGGTCGATGAAAAGGACAGCAGCACGTTGTTCTCGACGCCGAACATGCCGGTGGGTTTCCAGGATCACTTCATCGGGCTGCACGCCAGCACATTGGTGCGCGACGGCGGTACGTTGCAGATCGGCATCGGTTCGATGGGCGATGCGCTGACGGCGGCGTTGCTGGCGCGGCAAGCCGACAATGGCGGTTACAAGGCCTTGCTGGCGGACGTGAACCTCAGTCAGTGGGCACAGCTGATCGACCGTGAAGGCGGTGTCGAACCGTTTGCCAAAGGCCTGTACGGCTGCAGCGAAATGTTCGTCAACGGCTTGCTGGTGCTGGCCGACGCCGGGATCGTACGGCGCAAGGTGTATCCCGATGTGCCGACTCAACAACAGGCGAATGCCGGCACCCTCGATGAAGCCGCGCAAACCGACGGCATCTCGGTGCATGGCGGTTTCTTCCTCGGGCCGCGCAGTTTCTACGAGCGTCTGCGCGAGTTGCCGCAAAGCAAACGTCTTGAATTCAACATGACCCGCATCAGCTACATCAACGAACTGTACGGGCAAGAAGAGCTCAAGCGTTTGCAGCGCCTGGATGCGCGGTTCATCAACACTGTGTTCACCATGACCCTGCTCGGTGCCGGCGTGGCCGATCAGCTCGAAGACGGACGAGTGCTGAGCGGTGTGGGTGGGCAATACAACTTCGTTGCCCAGGGCCATGCGCTGGAAGGCGCACGTTCAGTGTTGCTACTGCGCAGCTGGCGCGAGGCGGGCGGGGAGGTCAGCTCGAACATCGTCTGGCAGTACGGGCACTGCACGATCCCACGGCATCTGCGCGATATCGTGGTCACCGAATACGGCATCGCCGACTTGCGCGGCAAAAACGATGCGGCGGTGATCGAGGCGTTGCTCAATATCAGCGATTCGCGGTTTCAGTCGGGGCTGATCCAGCAGGCGCAGAGCGTTGGCAAGCTGCCCAAGGACTTCCGCATCGACCCACGCTTCGCCGACAACAGCCCAGAGCGTTTACAGGCGATTCAGGCGCGGCATCCGAACCTGTTTCCAGAGTATCCGCTGGGCTGTGATTTCACCGAGGTGGAGCGCGATGTGTTGAGGGCGCTGAACTGGTTGAAGAGCAAGTTCAAGCTGACGGAGATTCTGGAGCTGGGCAAAGCTGCACTGGATGCGCCAGAGGCATCGATGTTTCCCGAGCATCTGGAGCGGATGCAACTGACCAGCACGGACGGGTTGAAGGAAGACTTGTTCCAGCGCCTGCTACTCACCGGCCTGAAAGCCACCGCGCAATAACAACCACCCCGAAACAACTGTGGGAGCGAGCCTGCTCGCGAAAGCGTCGTGTCAGTCGGCATTGATGTCGGCTGACACGCAGCATTCGCGAGCAGGCTCGCTCCCACAGGGGGCAGGCGGTGTGGCTTTAGTCGATGAAGGTCACGACGCCGCCGGCCAGCGATTGCACGCGAGCCAGGGATTCCACGCGGTAACCCTGCGCATCCAGTTCGGCACGACCACCCTGGAACGATTTCTCGATCACGATACCCAGGCCCGCCACGGTGGCGCCGGCCTGTTTGATGATCGAGATCAGCGCTTGCGAGGCCTTACCGTTGGCCAGGAAGTCATCGATGATCAGCACGCGGTCGCTGCTGGTCAGGTGGCGCGGGGAGATCGCCACGGTGCTTTCGGTCTTCTTGGTGAACGAGTAAACGGTCGCCGACAGCAGGTTTTCAGTCAGGGTCAGGGATTGTTGCTTGCGGGCGAAGATCACCGGCACGCCGAGGTTCAGACCGGTCATGATCGCCGGGGCGATGCCCGAGGCTTCGATGGTGACGATCTTGGTGATGCCCGAGTCCTTGAACAGCGCGGCGAATTCGTCGCCGATCAGCTTCATCAGGGCCGGGTCGATCTGGTGGTTCAAAAAGGCGTCGACCTTCAAGACCTGATCGGAAAGCACGATGCCTTGTTCGCGGATTTTCTGGTGCAGTGCTTCCATGAAGCTTTCCTCTACTGGCGCCAAATGCGCCTAGTTTGTAAAAAGTGTTCGGTTAAAAATGCTTTGATTAAAAAGTGCTCAATTCTAGCGCTTTAACATCGCGCGTATATCCGCCAATGCGGTATTTCCGCGAACGGCTTTGACTTCAACCGGGGTGTCGTCGTTGCCTTCCCACGCAAGGTCGTCCGGCGGCAGCTCATCGAGGAAGCGGCTCGGCGCGCAATCGATGATCTCGCCGTACTGCTTGCGCTTGGCGGCGAAGGTGAAGGCCAGGGTCTGACGCGCCCGGGTAATCCCGACGTAGGCCAGGCGGCGTTCTTCTTCGATGGTGTCGGCTTCGATGCTGGAGCGGTGCGGGAGGATTTCCTCTTCCATGCCCATGATGAACACGTAAGGGAATTCCAGGCCTTTGGACGCGTGCAGCGTCATCATCTGCACACCTTCAGCGCCGTCTTCCTCTTCCTGCTGACGTTCCAGCATGTCGCGCAGCACGAGTTTGCCGATGGCATCCTCGACGGTCATCTCGCCTTCTTCGTCCTTCTCCAGCGTATTTTTCAACGCCTCGATCAGGAACCAGACGTTGCCCATGCGGTAATCGGCGGCCTTGTCGCTGGAGCTGTTGGTGCGCAGCCAGTTCTCGTAGTCGATGTCCATGACCATGCTGCGCAGCGCAGAGATCGGGTCTTCGCCAGAGCACTGCTCGCGCACCTTGTCCATGAAGCGCTTGAAGCGCGACAGGCGATCGGTGAAGCGCGTGTCTAGATGCTCGCCCAGGCCGATTTCGTCGGTGGCGGCGTACATCGAGATTTTGCGTTCGGTGGCGTAGTTGCCGAGCTTCTCAAGCGTCGTCGAACCGATCTCCCGGCGCGGCACGTTGATCACCCGCAGGAAGGCGTTGTCGTCGTCCGGGTTTACGATCAGGCGGAAGTAGGCCATCAGGTCTTTCACTTCCTGACGCCCGAAAAAGCTGTTGCCGCCGGACAGGCGATACGGAATCTGGTGGTGTTGCAGCTTCAGCTCGATCAGCTTGGCCTGGTAGTTACCGCGGTACAGGATCGCGAAATCGCTGTACGGCCGGTCCGTGCGCAAGTGCAGGGTCAGCAATTCCACGGCCACGCGCTCGGCTTCGGCGTCTTCGTTGCGGCAGCGGATCACGCGGATCTCGTCGCCGTGGCCCATCTCGCTCCACAGCTGTTTTTCGAATTCGTGCGGGTTGTTCGAGATCAGCACGTTGGCGCAGCGCAGGATGCGGCTGGTGGATCGGTAGTTTTGCTCGAGCATCACCACTTTCAAGGACGGGTAATCATCCTTGAGCAGCATCAGGTTTTCCGGACGCGCACCGCGCCACGCGTAGATCGACTGGTCATCGTCGCCGACCACGGTGAACTGGTTACGCGTGCCGATCAGCAATTTCACCAGCAAATACTGGCTGGCGTTGGTGTCCTGGTATTCGTCCACCAGCAGGTAGCGGACTTTGTTCTGCCACTTTTCGAGGATGTCGGCGTGTTCCTGGAACAGCTTTACCGGCAGCAGGATCAGGTCGTCGAAGTCCACCGCGTTGAACGCCTTGAGCGTGCGCTGGTAGTGGGTGTAGACGATGGCGGCGGTCTGTTCCTTCGGGTTGCGCGCATTTTCCAGGGCTTCGGCGGGCAGGATCAGGTCGTTTTTCCACGAGCCGATCATGTTCTTGATCTCGTCGACGCCGTCGTCGCCCGCGTATTCCTTCTGCATGATGTCGGTCATCAAGGCTTTGACGTCAGTTTCGTCAAAGATCGAGAAGCCCGGTTTGTAGCCCAGCCGCACGTGTTCCTTGCGGATGATGTTCAGCCCCAGGTTGTGGAAGGTGCACACCGTCAGGCCACGGCCTTCGCCGCCCTTGAGCAGGGTGCCGACCCGTTCCTTCATCTCGCGCGCGGCCTTGTTGGTAAAAGTCATGGCGACGATGTACTGGGCGCGGATGCCGCAATTCTGGATCAGGTGCGCGATCTTGCGCGTGATCACACTGGTCTTGCCGGAGCCTGCGCCGGCGAGCACCAAAAGAGGGCCGCCGACGTAGCTCACGGCTTCTTGCTGCCGGGGATTGAGTCGGGACATACGGAATTCAGGGAGTCATATGTGAAATGGGCCGGCATTTTAACAGGCTCAGCGAATTGTGCTGCTCTGTCCGACTTGTGACGTAACACGCTTTCTCTAATTGCCGGTTTTGTTACTTTCAAGCAGGATGCGCGGTGAATCTGCGGCTAATGTTCGTATTCCTGACACAAAGTCACGTTTGACAACTGATGTCATTTGGTCATTGGTTAGCGGCGCGGCATAATGCCTGCCGCCTACATCTTTGCAGAGTCTAGGGAGCTAGCTTGTCTACGCCTGTCGAACCCTTGCGTTTGCTGCTACTGGCCGAAGAGCCAGCGTGGGCAGCGTTGTTGCGCGAGTGTCTGGCTCCGATGGGGAGCTTGGCCGTGCTCATCAGCGCGCCGAGCTGGGAGTCGGTCAGCAGTCTGTTCGATGACAACCGCAACGCGGTGTTGTTGACTGTTCCTGCACTTCAGCCGCTACCCGGCCGTTGCAGCTTGCCGACGGTGTTATTGCTCGAACACGAGCCACTGATGCCGCCCGATGGTGTGAGTGACTGGCTGGTGCGCGACCTGCTCGATGCCGGGATGCTGCGTCGTTGCCTGCGGCATGTGCGCGAACGCGGCCTGCTGGAACACACCCTGCAACGGCTGGCCGAGCAAGATCCGCTGACCGGCATCGCCAACCGCCAGGGTTTCCAGACCCTGCTGGCTGCGCGTCTGGCGGAAAACGACGGCCGCGGCCTGGCCCTCGGTCACCTGGACCTCGACAACTTCCGACACGCCAATGATGCCCTTGGCCACCAGGCGGGCGACCGTTTGATCCTGCAAGTGGTCGCGCGGTTGAAAAGCCAGCTTGAGGCCGGCGATCAACTGGCGCGCCTGGGCAGCGATGAATTCGCCTTGCTGATCGACACCCGCCGCGCGCCGCAGCGCGCCGAATGGATGGCCGAGCGCATTACCGAAGCGCTGGCCGAACCTTACTGGGTCGACGGCGAAAGCCTGTTGATCGGTTCCAGCCTGGGCATCGCCCATGCCCGTGCCCAGGCCGGCGCCGACCCGCTGATGTGGCACGCGCACATCGCCATGCAGCAAGCCAAGAGCACCCAAGGCTGCACCTTCCACATCTTCAACGAACGCATCAACCGCAACGCCCGCAGCATGGCCGACCTTGAAAGCGAACTGCGCCGGGCCTTGCGTCGTGACGAGCTGGAGCTGCATTACCAGCCGCGCCTGAACCTTGAAGACGGCCAGATCGTGGGCCTCGAAGCCCTGGTGCGTTGGCGCCATGCCGAGCGCGGTTTGCTGCCACCGAGCGAATTCGTGCCGCTGGCCGAGCAAAGCGGTTTGATCGTGCCGCTCGGTTACTGGGTGATTTCCCGTGCGCTACGGGACATGCAGGCCTTGCGCGAACAGGGTCTGCCGGCGCTGCACATGGCGATCAACCTGTCGTTCCGGCAGTTCCAGGACAGTCAATTGCTCTCCACGCTGAGCCGGTTGATTGCCGAACGCGGCGTCGAAGCGCAGTGGCTGGAGTTCGAACTGACCGAAACCGCGGTGATGCGCCGCAGCGATCTGGTCAAGCAAACCATGGACGCCCTCGGACGTTTGGGCGTGCGCTTTTCGCTGGATGACTTCGGCACCGGGTTCTCGTCCTTCGTGCACCTCAACAGCCTGCCGATCGCCTTGCTCAAGGTCGACAAGAGCTTTGTCGGTGGCATGGAAGAACGTGAAGAGAACCGCAAACTGGTCCACGCCATGATCAACCTGGCGCACAACCTCAATCTTGAGGTCGTCGCGGAAGGCGTGGAAACCGCAGAACAACTGGATCTGTTGCGCGGGTTTGGTTGCGATCAAGTGCAGGGGTATCTGATCAGCAAGCCGTTGCCGCTGGCGGATCTGGTTGAGTACCTGACCTACGGCAGCGATCAGCTGCCAGTGCTGGAAGTCGTGAACTAACCACATACCCCTGAGGGAGCGAGCTTGTGTGGCGAGGGAGCAAGCTCCCTCGCCACAAATGCTCGCGAGATTTCATTCGGCCTGAGCGATCTTGAAGCCTTGGGATTGAGGCTCCTGCCGAATCATCCGCTTCATCTTCCATTCAAACGCCAGCGTCAAACTCACCGCCGCGCACGCCAACCCCAGCGCCAACCCCCACCAGACTCCGGTCGGCCCCCAGTGCAAGTGGAAGGCCATCCACCATGCGGCCGGTGCGCCAATCAGCCAGTAACAGCCCAACCCGACCAGGAACGTGGTTTTGGCGTCCTTGAGCCCGCGTATGCAGCCCATGGCGATGGTTTGCGTGCCATCGAACAGCTCGAACCACGCCGCCACCGCCAGCAGGCTCACAGCCAATTCAATCACCGGGCGGAATGCCGGGTCGTTGTGATCGAGGAACAGGCCGATCAACTGATTCGGCAGGAACCAGAAGACCATCGCAAACCCCAGCATTGCCGCCGCGCCGAAGGCAATACCGACCCGACCGGCCAACCGCGCATCCAGCAACTGCCCGGCGCCGTAATGTTGGCCGATGCGCATGGTGATCGCATAAGACATCCCCGCCGGAATCATGAACGCCACCGACACAATCTGCAGGGCGATCTGGTGCGCCGCCAGTTGCGTGCTGCCCATGGTGCCCATGCACAACGCGGCGAACGCAAACAGCCCGACTTCCACCGCGTACGTGCCGCCAATCGGCAGGCCAAGGCGCCACAGCTCTTTCAGGTACTGCCGGTTCGGCCGCGACAGGCCCTGGCGCAACGGATACGCGTCATACGCCGGATGCCGGCGGATGTGCAGCGCCAGCGCCACGGCCATCAAGTTAGCGACAATCGCCGTCACCAGACCGATGCCCATCAAACCTATTTTCGGCAGGCCGAACATGCCGGTGATCAACGCATAGTTGAGCAGGAAGTTGGCCACGGTGCCGCCGAGGCTGATGACCATCACCGGCGTTGCGCGGCCGATGGCGCTGGTGAAACCACGCAACGCCATGAAACTCAGGTAACCGGGCAGGGCGAACGGCAGGATCGTCAGGAACTGCCCGGCGGCGTGGACGTTGGTTTCGGTCTGGCCGAATAGCAGCAACACCGGTTTGAGGTTCCACAGCAGCAACCCGGCCACCAAGGCCATCAACCACGCCAGCCACAAACCGGCCTGGGTCAGTCGTGCCGCGCCGACAATGTCGCCCGCGCCCTGACGAATCGCCACCAGCGTGCCGACCGCCGCAATCACACCGATGCAGAAAATCGACACGAACGAGTAAGTCGCCGCACCCAAACCACCGCCGGCCAACGCTTCGGGGCTCAAGCGCGCCATCATCAGGGTGTCGGTGAGGACCATCAGCATGTGCGCCAACTGCGAGGCAATCAGCGGCCCCGCCAGCCGCAGGATGGCCCAGAGTTCAATACGCGCTGGATGCTTCATGGTCATCACGCTCGATTATCAAAGAGGTCTGGAAAGCGTCGATTCTCGGCGCTTCACGGGGTTAACACAAAGGGATAAAAAGGATGGGTAGCATGAGTCAGACTCATGTTGGACAGATTCTGCTACGGTAGCCGGATTGCGCTATAGGAGCTTTCCTCATGTCCCGACGTCTTCCTCCCTTGTATGCCTTGCGCGCATTTGAAGCGGCGGCGCGGCATAGCTCGTTCACCCGCGCGGCTGAAGAACTGTCGATCACTCAAAGCGCGGTGAGCCGGCATATCCGTACCCTCGAAGAGCACTTCGCCTGTCGGTTGTTTCACCGCAGTGGGCGCAACTTGCAACTGACCGAGTCGGCGCGGTTGATCCTGCCGGGCATTCGTGACGGTTTCACCGCCCTGGAACGTGCCTGCAATACCTTGCGCGCCGAAGACGACATCCTGCGCATGAAAGCCCCGTCGACCTTGACCATGCGCTGGCTGCTGGCGCGGCTCAGCCGTTTCCGGCACCTGCAACCGGGTAATGAAGTGCAGCTGACCAGCGCCTGGATGGACATCGACTCGGTGGACTTCAATCAGGAACCGTTCGATTGCGCGGTGATCCTCAGCAGCGGACATTTCCCGCCGGACTGGGAGGCCACGCTGCTGTTCCCCGAGGAGCTGATCCCCGTCGGCGCGCCGAATCTGCTGAACGATCAGCCGTGGGACGTCACGCGCCTGGCCAGCACCGAGTTGTTGCACCCGACACCGGATCGGCGTGACTGGCGCAGTTGGCTCGACCGCATGGGCCTGACCGATCAGGTCTCGCTCAAGGGCGGCCAGGTGTTCGACACCTTGG
This sequence comes from Pseudomonas sp. GW821-FHT10C09, assembly GCF_059415465.1. Taxonomy (NCBI): domain Bacteria; kingdom Pseudomonadati; phylum Pseudomonadota; class Gammaproteobacteria; order Pseudomonadales; family Pseudomonadaceae; genus Pseudomonas; species Pseudomonas sp. GW821-FHT10C09. Next base: position 152,021 of record NZ_JBWKNG010000014.1, on the reverse strand, counting down.
AACTGGGCATGATCGCCGCCGCTCGCGGCTACGGCGTGTCCATGGGGGATTTGCTGATGGTGGCGGAGGATGTTGCGCAGGGACGCCTGAGCCTGCCGTGGCCGACGGCGGTCGCCAGCGGTGAGCATTACTACCTGGTCTGGCCGAAAACCCGCCCCGGAGGTGAACGTTTGCGCCGGCTCAGCGATTTCCTGCTGGGTGAAGTCCGGGCCATGGATTTGCCGGTTGTGCAGCGTCTGAGCTGAATCGATAGAGCCCTCGCAGTAGAGGCCTTGCGCCATATCCCCGCTAATTACTCAAGTATTCAGTTTTGCCGCCGAATATCTGCAGGTGGAACCTTCGTGCAGGTTCGACGCTTTTCCCCATTATCTGGAAAATTTTGCTGAGTGTTCAGCCCGATCAAGCAGGATCAGGTTGCTCGGCCAGGAGCTGTCATGTCTCAACCCCGTGCCCGGATCGCCTCACAGCTTGGTCTTGCGCTTGCCGTGATACTGGCGATTGTCATCACTGGCAGTACCGTGTTCGCCCTGCGTTCGCTGGACACTGCCAACCTCGCCACCCGCGAAGAGCACCTGGCCAGTGAAGCCCGGTTGCTGGCCGATCAGCTGAGCACCTTTCACGGCACCTTGCGTGAAAGCACCCAGCGCCTGGCCGGCCTGTTCGAGAAGCGCTTCAGCGCCGGCCTGAGCGTGCATCCGGATGAGCCGGTGGCCGTGGCGGGCACGCAGACCCCGGGCTTGCACTTGGGCAGCGAAGTGTTGAACAACAACTTCAAGGAAGTCGACGAGTTCAAGCAAATGACCGCCGGCGTGGCGACGTTGTTTGTGCGCAGCGGCGAAGACTTTATCCGGGTCAGCACTTCCCTGACCAAACAGGACGGCAACCGCGCCATCGGCACGCTGCTCGATCATGCTCACCCGGCGTATGCACGCTTGATGGCGGGGCAGAGCTACGTCGGTCGCGCCTTGCTGTTTGATCGCTCCTACATGACGCAATACACCCCCGTGCGCGACAGCAGTGGCAAAGTGATTGCCGTGCTGTTCGTCGGGTTCGACTACACCGACGCGCAGAACGCGCAGTTCGACAACCTCAAGCGTTTCCGTATCGGCCAGACCGGCTCCTTGGCGTTGCTCGATGAGCAAAGCAAATGGCTGGTGCCGATTTCGGGTGTGCAAGCACTGGATCAAGCCGTCCCGGCCATCGTCGGACTGGCGAAGACACCGGGCAAAGGCCAGTTCTGGAGCGACAAATCCGAGGATTTCTACAGCGTGTCCGTGCCGTTCGATGGCGGCCCTTGGTCGGTCGTGGCGAGCATGCCAAAAGCTGAAATCAGCGCGGTGACCTGGAGTGTCGGCATTCAATTGGCCATCGGCAGTCTGCTGGCGATGTTGATTGCGGTTGGATCGGCCGTCTGGTTGCTGCGCAGTAAACTCGCGCCGCTGGGTGATCTGGTGCGTCAGGCCGAAGCCTTGGGCGCCGGTGATTTGAGCGTGCGCCTGAACGTGGCGAGCAATGACGAGATCGGTCAACTGGCCCGCGCGTTCAACCAGATGAGCCAGGCCCTGTCGACCATGGTCGAGCACATCCGCAAGGCCTCGGCCGAGGTCAACAGCCGCGCCCAGGCCTTGTCCGGTCTGTCCGGTGGTGCCTATGAAGGGATGGAGCAGCAGTCCGGCGAGATCACCAGCATGGCCGGCGCCGTGGAAGAATTCAGCGCCACGTCCCTGAACATTGCCGACAACATGGGCAGCACTCAGCGCCTGGCCCAGGAAAACGCCCAGCAAACCCAGATCGGTCGTACCTCGATGGACGAAGCGTCTGCCTCGCTGGAACAAATCGCCGGTGCGCTGAACAGCACCGCGACGGTGATCAACACCTTGGGCCAGCGCTCCCAGGAAATCGGCGGCATCGTTGGCGTGATTACCGCGATTGCCGAGCAGACTAACTTGCTGGCGCTGAACGCCGCCATCGAAGCTGCCCGCGCCGGTGAGCAGGGCCGTGGCTTTGCAGTGGTGGCCGATGAGGTGCGTAACCTGGCGTCGCGCACTCGTCAGGCCACTGACGAAATTTCCGGGATGATCAGCAGCATCCAGCAGGAAACCGGCAATGCCATCAGCACCATGGAGCAGGGCAATGTGTTGATGCAGGAAGGCCTGTCGCGTAACGCCAATGTGGCTTCAGCTCTGGCGCGGATCGATGAGCAGAGCCGTTCCGCCGGTCAGCAGTTTGCGGCGATTACCACCGCGACTCAGGAGCAAAGCAGCACTGCGACGTTGCTCAGCAGCAACCTGCAGAGTATTGCGTTGGCGAACAGTGAGCAGCGTGAGGTGGTGTCGAACTTGGCGGTGACGGCCAAGGAACTGGAAAGCCTGGCGGCGGACTTGCGCCAGGAGGTTGACCGGTTTCGTTGAGGCGCCGCTGAAATAGCTTTCGTCGGAACGCCGCCCGGAGCAAGCTCGCTCCCACACTGGATTTGTGATCGACACAAAACCCCTGTGGGAGCGAGCCTGCTCGCGAATGGGATCACCTCAATTCAGGATAAATCCCCGGCTAGTCGCACTTGGCATTGCTCGACACTTCCTTGGTCGCCTGTTTCAGCTGGCTACCCAGTTCTGCCGCATTGGTGCTGCTGTAAACCCGGCCACCGGTGTTTTCAGCGATGCAGCGTGACGGGCCACCGGCGCCGATTTTCACTACGTTGACCCTCAGGCGCGGTTGTTCCCTGGCGATTCGGCGGGACACCGCGCACGCGTCTTTCTGGCAACCGTCCTCACCGTCGACAAACATCACGATCACCGCATCGTTATTGCGCCCGTCGACCGTGCTCGCCGCATAGGCCAGGCTGTCGGCCAGCGGTGTACCGTCGTTGGGCACCAGGCCGCGGATCCCGTTGATCAACCGCTGACGGTCGCCGAACCTGAACACGCCCTGGTCCGGTGTTCTTTCGCAACCGGCGAAGGTGATCAGACGCGTGTCGATCTTCGGATCGAGCCCGTTGATCATGCCGGCCAGCGAGTCCTTGGCGACGTCCATGCGACTGGGTTTGGCGAAGATCGCCCGGGTGCGGTTCACGTCCAGGTACTTGTTCATCTCATTGCCGAAGAACCAGTCCTCATCGGATTTCAACGACCTGATGTTCAAGTCCATCGAGCCCGAGGTGTCGAGTACCACCACAAATTGCGGAGGCACGGCATCCGGCGCTTTTTTACGGCACGCGTAGTTGTCCAGCGTCGGGGCTGGAGGTGGCGGCGGTGGTGGCGGTGGCGGCGCGGCCGGTTTTGGAGGCGGGACCGGCTTGGGTGGCGGCACTGGTTTTGGTTCGGGCACCGGTTCTGGTTCCGGAACAGGTTCCGGTTCTACGACAGGCTCGGGAACGGGCTCAACCGGTTTCTCAACCGGTTTCTCGACAGGCGCCACCACTGGCGCGACCGGCGCAACCGGTGGAACCACGACCACCGGTTCACGGTGCAGGAACCACCAGAGCCACAGCGCCAGCAGCAGCAACAGCAGCGCAAGCAAGGCCGCCGCGATCCACCAGCCACGACGCGATGGCGGTACGACCGGCACCACGGGAACCACCGGCGGCACGATCGGCTTGGGCGGACGCTGGTGCCAGCGCACCACCAACGGCTCACCGTTGAGGCTGTAGAGTTTGTCCAGCTCAGGCGTGCCGAGCAGGCTGCGCAGGCCTTCGGCTTCGGTCGGTTGACCGCGTCGTTGCAGTTCGTCCGCCAGCTGTCCGAGGGACGTCTGACGCACTTCATAGGTTTGCAGCAAACGTCGTTGCGCGTCCTCTTTGAGGTCGGCGTAGGGCGTGGGTTGGCCACCCAGTTCGGTCCACCATTCCAGCACGTCACCGCTGCCCATCCGCGGGATGGCAAACAGGCTGGCGACGGTCGGCGGAAAGTGTTTCTGGATGAGGGCGACTTTGGCTTGCAGCGCACTCATCCCCTCCGGTGTGGCTTGCGCATCCCTGATGACCCGCTGCATGACGACGATTCCTGAAAAAGTGCAGGCCTCCTTCGGGAGGCCAGCGGGGTGAAAAGTTACTCTTCGTAGCCGAGGCTGAATTGCAGCTGGTTGACCTTCTTCTGCAACGCCTTCAGCTCTTGCTGCTTGGCCGCCAGGGTTGCGGGCGTCGATTTGGTCATTGGCGCCGCTTGCGAAGCCTTGAGCTGCTGCTCCAGGCCGGCAATCTGCTTCTGCACCGAGCTTTCATTGGCATGCCGGGTCTTGAGCGAGCTCAGCAGTTGTCCCAGCGATTGATTCAGCGCTGCCTGGGCTTTCTGCTGGCTGGCCAGGTCAGTCTTGGTGCTGAGCTGCTGGGCCTGAATGTTCTCGTACACCTGACGGAACATCGCGTTTTGCTGGCGGGACTCGCTCAGGGCCAGTTCCTTCTGCTTGACCTGATCGCTGTAACCACCGGAGTAGTCGCAGTTCATCTTGGTCAGCATGCTGCTGTCGCGATTGGTCGCATCGCATTCGCCCGGCTTGGTCGCGCAACCGCTCAAGGCCAGGACGGCGGTGAGGACCGCCAGTTGTCGTAACGTCATGTGCTTAGCCCAGGGTGATAGCGGAGCGTTGGCTGTACAGACCGTCGACTTCCTTCTGCAGGGCGGCGACTTTCTGGTTCAGTTTCATGATGTTCATGTCCACCTGCTTGATCTCGGCACCGGAAGCGCCTTGTGCACGCTCGGCGTCTGCCACTTTGGTGTACTCGGTGACTTTGGTGCGCATGTTGCCGAGGTCTTTGCGCAGGCGCGCGATGTTCGAATCAATCTCGGCGATTTGCACCTGGGCCTTGGCCTTGTCGACTTTCTTGTTGGCGATGTCCTTTTTGATCTGGGCGATTTGCGCCTGATCGTCATTGATCACTTGCTGAGCGGTCGCGGTACGGGCGATCACGTTCTGCGTGTCCAGTTCGACGTCGCTGTTCATTTTAGCCAGGCGGGTGGTGGTGTCGGCGTATTCGCTGCGACGCTGATCCAGATAGTAGTTCGCGCCCATGGCCACGCCACACGCGGTAATACCGGCGGCGACGGCGCACACGGCTTTGTTGCTGCTGTTGGACAGCGCGCACGCGAGGATGCCGACACCGGCGCCCATGGCGCAGGCCTGGTAACCGGACTTGCTGAAGAACTCGGCATCCTGGCCCTGGGTCAGGCGCGGGTCGGCCCCGCCGCTTTCGCCGAGCATGGAGCTACCGGTGTTGGCGCAACCGGTCAGCAGCAAGCTGCCGGCCAGTACGAAAGCGATCTGTAGTTTGAAGCGAGTCCAAAGGCTGCGCGACATGGTGAAACTCCTGATGACGGTGTTGACGTGTTGTTATTGAGTGACGGCTTTGCAACTGCTCAGCCAGGCTTCAGTGTCGATCTTCTGTTTTTGCAGGAACGCTTTCTGATTGGCCCAGTGGGTGCGCAAGTAAGGTTTCAGGTCTTGCAGCTGTTTGTTGCGGGTGATGATTTCTTCCATCACCGGGACCTGTGTTTCAAGCAGTGGCTGGCCGTACAAGGTCGCCGATTCCACCAGGCTGCTGGCGTAGTAACGGCTGAGTTTGTGCAGGCGATCCTTCTGCTCGTCGAGCTTGGTTTTACGCATGTCGCAGCTCGCGTCTTTGTCCGCGCTTTCGCAATTGAGCTTGTAGTTCTTTTGCAGGAAGTCCACGTACTGGCCGTCGTCGAGCATCTTGGTGCACAAGAATGCGCCCAGATTGAGGCTGGCGCGAATCGCCTGGTCGCGGGTTTCTTCCTGCTGCTGGTTGCTGGCGCGCAATTGGTTCTCCAAGGCCTGGAGTTTTTCCTTGAGTGCTTTGTCTTCGACGCCCGAGGCCAGGCTGTTCAGGGATTGCACCGTGCCTTTGTCGGCGGATTCGGTTTCCTTGCTGCCGGTGCCGAGTTTCTTCCAGCTGTTTTCAATGCTGGCGACCCGCTCGCGAGACGTCAGGGTCGGGGAAACCATGACCAGGCGCATGCCTGTGGTTTTGTTCTTCACCTGGCCGTCGGCGTTGTAGTACGGCTCTTCCTTGCGCAATGCCGTGCGCAGGTCGGCCTGGGCGGTCAGGTAGTTGCCACCGCGCACCACGTAGCCGCCGGCCTGACCGTGCTGACGGTCGAGTTTGTTCAGGCGAAACGGCTCGAACATCATTTCGTCGACGTTGCCGAGCATGTCATGCAGGCCCAGCGGATTAGGCTTTTGCAGGCCGGACAACTGCACTTTGCCGTTGGACGATTGCGCCCCGGCGAACCACTCGTAGGCATTGATGCCGTCCGGCATCGGGTAGTTCGTATCGCGGAATTCAGCGGCGCTGACTTCCAGCCCGCCACGTGCGGCGAACTCCCACTCGACTTCAGTCGGCAAGCGCAGGAAGCCCTGCGCGCCGTCTTCCTTGGGCAACTTGTCGGCGGCGTTTTTGCGCAGCCACAGGTTGTACTTGTCGGCGGCTTCGATGGCTTGCACCCAGCTCACGGCCGTTTGCGGCACGCGCAGTTTGGTGGCGGCGGTGGGGCAGGTGGCTTCGGTCAGCGCGGCGTATTGCAGCTGACTCATCTCGTACTTGGCCATCAGGTAGTAGCGGGATTTGTCGTTCTTGCCGCCTGTGAAACTACCGGCGATGAATGTCGGCCGGGTCTGTTCGACGTAGCCGTATTCCGCGCCGTCCTGACCGATGTTGATCGGGTAGTCGTCGAGCGGTCCGGCGACAGGGATGAACACCTTGCGAAACACCATCGAGCCTTCGCAGGGCATCGGCAGCACCACGTCGGCGGCGTCCGGCATCGGGTTGTAAAACTTCTCTTCCCAGCCCGCCGCCGAGGCGTCGAGCAAATAGCCGAGGCTCAGGGGCAACAGCAAGCCAAAACGTTTATAGCTCACGCAGACTCTCCGCAGGTTGGATGTTGATGGCTCGCAGGGCGCCGATCACGGCCACCAATGCGGCGACCAGAAAGGTCAGGAGCAGGGCGGCAACGCCGTGCCAGACAGTAATGTGGCAAACGAAGGTGCCGGTGGCCTGGCTGCTGCCGAGCAAGTAATCGAACAAATGGCTGCCGACAGCATAAAACCCCAGCCCGCCGATGTAACCGGCCAGGCTCAGTATCAGCGCTTGCAGAACCACAAAACCGCCGACGGCCCGACGTTTGAACCCCAGCAGGCGCAGGACCGCCAGGCTTTTACGCTTGCGGTCGATGTTGGCCAGGAACGCGCCGACCATCGACGCCACACAGCCGATCAGCGCCGCCACGGCGATCACGCCGAAGATCAGCCCCAGCACATGGTTGATGGCTTTGACGTTGTCGATGTCGGCCAATCGGCTGGATGTTTCGATGTGTTGTTCGTTGAGCCAGTGCTCCAGCGGCGCGACCTGATCGATGTCGCGCGCATAAACACGGGCGCGGGCGTACAGCGGTTGCAGATCGCCCAGCGGCTTGCCGGTGGCGATGCCGAAAGCGCTGACTTGATAACCGTCGCGAAAGTGCTCCAGATCCAGCAGCAGCGGCGGGGCGACAAACCCGGCCGCACGCCCGAACCGGGCGCCGTCGAGCACTGCCAACACTGTCAGCGTCATCTCACCGCGTTCATTGACCCCTTCCAGGCGCCGCAATGCTCGCAGTTTCACGCTGTCGCCGACCTTGGCCTGCAAGCGCTGCGCGGCGCTGGCGCTGAGGATCACTTGATTGCCGACCGGGGTAAGCGACGCCATGTTGAGTTGTGGATCGCCCGGCTCGGTGGCGATGATTTCAGCACCTTCGACAAACCGCTGCATGCCGATCAGCAGGTCTGCCTGGGTATTGAGCGAGCGCGTCTGGCCGAGGGCAAAACCGGTTTCGGGGCGCAGGCGCAAACGCTCGATCCAGGCCGTGTCGTAGTTGCCGTTGCTGAGCATCTTCACTTCAAGGTTGCGCGGGTCACGCAGCAGTTCGTCCTGCAACTGGCTGACCACCCCGTGCTTGAGCCCGAACAGCAGCAACAGCGGCGCAATCACCGCCACCAGGGACGCGGCAATGCACAGCGAGACCTTGCGGTCGTGCCAGAGGTCTTGCAGCGCCAGTGAGGCCAGCAGGCGCAAGCGGTCAGTCCATCGGTTCAAACAGTGTTTCTCCCTGACGGCTGATAGCGCCGAGTCGCGGCAAGCCGAAATCCTTCAGCAAGGCCCAGTCATGGGACACCACGAGCGCACTTAAACCCATGCTCGACACCAGGCTCAGCAGCAACTCGAACAAACGCCGGGCGCTGAGCGGGTCGAGCGCGGCGGTCGGTTCATCGGCCAACAGCAGCAGCGGTTCATGGGCAATCGCGCGAACGCAGGCCACGCGCTGGCGTTCGCCGATCGACAAGGCCTGCGGTTGTTTATCCAGCAACCCTTGCAGGCGCAACACGTCGACGGCGTGGTCGATGTGCGCGCTCTTCACCGACATCCCGAGCAAACGGCGTGGCAGGCTGATGTTGTCGCGCACGCTCAGGAACGGCAGCAAGCCGCCGCTCTGCAAAATGAAGCCCAAATGCCGTGAACGCACCGCTGCGAGCGCCGGTTGGTCGTCGGTCGCCAGCAGTTGGGCTACGTCCTGAGCGAGCGTCGGGCCCAGCCGAAAGCGCTCGAGTTCCACCGGCGCGAGCAACAGGCCGATGGCTTCGAGCAAGGTGCTTTTGCCGCTGCCGCTCTCGCCGGTGATGGCGAGGATTTCCCCGGCACCGACCTGCAAGTTCGGCAGACGCACATGATGAGCCTGTGCGCCTTCACCACGGCGCACCAGCAGGTTCTTGATATCGAGCATCAGCGTCTCGTTAAGGCATCATTTCCAGTGGCACGGGGTACACGTTGTCCCGCGCATCGCTGTCCTTGGCTAAAGCAACCCAGCGGTCGACGTCAGCGTTGTAACGCTGGTAATGCCGCAGTTTGGTGTTCAGCGTGCGGATGAATTTCTCTTGCGCCAGACCGTCCCAGCTCTTCCAGGTCTCTTCATCCAGGTTCAGCACTTCGCTCTGGTAGGGCAGGTCTTCGAGGTACTCGCCGAGCACGCCCATGTCCGCCAGTTTGGCGTTGCTGTTCTGCTTGAGCTGATTGGGATCGGCGCCCATGGTCGCCGCCACTGTGCGCAGGCGATCGAACATTTCCGTTGGCGAAATCAGGCCTTCGTTGGCGGCATCGAGGATCTTTTTCATCACGTCGCTCAAGTCGCTGAGCTGCGACTTGGTCAACAGCACCCGCACATCGGTGGTCGGGATGTTCTGCTTGATCAGGTCGCGGTCGGTGATCCACGCCTTGAACACCGGCGGGGCCTTGCTGTTGGTCTTCTCGCCGAGATAGGCCAGTTGCATCGCGTGGCCGATCAGCGCCGCGTCCTCGAGCATTTTCTTCTCGGCCGGGTCCTGCTTGGCGTTCGCCGCGCTGCCGATGGCGTCTTCGCCCATGTAGGCGGCTTTCACCTGAGTGGTGATCGCGGCGGCCAGTGCGTCGACCTTGCGCCCGAACTCATGCACATCGCCCGCGTCCACCGGGTAGTACAGCGAGGTGTTGGTACCCGGGTAAGTCGACAGGTTCCGGTACTGCGCCTCAGCCTTGGCGTGGTCCTTGGCCCCGGCCGGGGTTTTCAAGTGCAGCGTGTAAATCGCCACGCCCGGGTTGGCGGCTTCGATACGCACCTGTGCGGCGCTCAAACCAGTCTTCGACAGCTTGTCGTCGCCTTCGATGGCGCCCGCGTCGGTGATCAACACCACGTAGCGCGCGCCGAACTGGCTCCAGTCGACCTTGTCGATGCTTTCCATGACGCCGGCAAACGAATCTTCATCGAAGCTGCTGCTCGACACCGAGGCCTGCTTGAGGTCGGCGATCTTGGCAAAAAAGTCGGCGCTGTCTTTCACCTTGGTCGGGTCGGCGTACATCTTGGTGGTGTATTCCAGCCCCGGCACCGCCTGTGTGTTGGAGCGGAAAGCGACCATGCCGAACTTGACCTGCTTGCCGAGGTTCTGCGCTTCGATCTGCTGATAGACCTTGCGGATTGCCTCGCGGGTGCGGTCGATGTACGGGTCCATGGAAATCGTCGAGTCGATGACAAACACCACCGCCGCACTGAATTCCTTCAGTTGGTTGGCGTTTTTGTCTTCGGCTTCCTTGCCGCCGGCAGCGCTGTTGGCAGCACCGGCCTTGGCAGTCTTGTCATCCGGTTTGCTGACCGACGCGACGTTAAGCAGGCGCGTGCGGAAACCGCTTTCGGTCATGACTTCTTCGCCGCTGAGCACCGGCAGCAGGTAGAACTGCTTTTGCAGGTCGACGAAGAATTCAGGTTCTTCAGCCAGTACGCCTGGTGCCTGCTGGCCCTTTTTCAGCTTGGCCCGCAGCGGTGCAACTTTGCTCACCGGGTCCGGCGCATCGAGGATGGCTTCGACGGTGGCGCGGTCCTTGAAAAACAGCAACCGGTCGCGGTTGGCCGGGTTGGTGAAGGCCAGCGTCAGCTGCATCTTCCAGTCGGTGGTGCAGCCGGCCGGCAACCAGCCAATGGTTTTGCCGTAACTGTCGGGGCCGACTTTCAGCCACTCGGCGTTGTTCGCCTGCGCGCGCTCGTACACGTAAAAGCGGCTGAACACCGGCTGTTCGTCACCGGCGGCACCGCCGGCCGTAGGGCTGATCTTGCAGCCCGGGGTGGTCAGCACGCGCTGGAACAGGGTTTTTTTACCGGCCTGGATCAGCGGCTTGTCATCGGCCTGGGACAGCGGGCTGATGCACAGCGCCAGCAGGGCGGCGCCGCTCAACAGGAATCGACTCAGGGGAGAACGCATCACTTCTGCAACTCCTCGAAACGCTGCTTGGCTTCGGCGTTGTTCGGGTCCTGGGTGAGGATGGTTTCGTACCAATAGGCGGCAGTGGCATTGTCCGCGGTCGGGAAGCACTCGCTGGCCTGCAGGTATTTAGGGTCGTATTCGCGCGCATAAGCGTTGGCGATCAGCGCGTCACCGGCCTGGGCACGGTTGGCGTACAGCCGTTGGGCGACACCGCAGTGTTTGCCGGCCTTGGCCTGATTGATGATCTCCAGCAACTTGGCACTGTCGGGCGCCGCCTTGATGCAGGTCTGGACGAAGGTCAATTCAGGCAGGCTGTTCATGCTCTCGAGGGTGCAGGCTTGAGCGTCAGCGCCGGCCGGTACGGCGGCAGGGTTGGCGGCCACCGGGGCAGGCGCCGGAGTGCGTTTGTAGAACCAGAATCCACCACCCGCTGCGAGCAGCAACAGCACGACAATCAACAGGCCGATCAGGCCTTTGTTGCTTTTCTTCACCGGAGGGGGAGGTGGTGCGTAGTCGGGGTCGTGGGGCACTGACTCCAGCTCCACTTCGGGCTCGGCGGTGGACAGGACCAGTTCAGGCAGCTCCGGGATTTCCAGGATTTCCGGCGTGGGTGCCGGTGCACTCGGCGCCGTCAGTTCGGCGCCGCCATACGTCGAGCGCGTCTGGCCGCCGGCCGTGGACGGCAACACGCCAACGCCTGGGCGAACCACGCCTTTGTCGGCGTGGCCTTGGCTCTGTTCACGCAGTTCGATCTGGAATTGCGAGTTGACGCCACCCTCCAGCAGCGGGTCGACCACGTCCGGGCCGACCTGCGCTTCCAGGCCGTCGCCGCTGGCGGTGACGTCGAAACGCGAGACCTTGAACCAGAATGGATTGTTGCTCCAGGCCTTGTGGTCCTGGAGGTAAAAACCGTCCTGGTTACGCTGAATGGAAAACTCCAGCTGTTCCTCGCCACCCTGCCACTTCTTCACAGTAAGGCGGGCCTTGCCAGGCACATTGGGCTCTAACGCGAGCAGGTCGACACGAATTGGCATTACTTATCTCGCTGCGAAGGCTGTGAGCACTTTGCCCAGCCGTTCGTTCTGTTCAGGGGTGATTTCACGTCCGGCACCATGGCCGGCATTGTCCTGCGTGACATAGGCCAGGCCCGAGAGCCAGTCGCCGAGGTAGCGCTGCGCCTGGTTCGCCGGTTGTGCCGGCAGCACGGGCACTTGTCCCGGGCCAACGTCGGTGTAGAACGAGAACAGCGGCGCCTTGGCACCGGCGCGGCTGTTCGGACGCTCGCTCACCGGCTTCTGCAGGTAGCCGAACCAGGACACGAAATCGCGCAGTACACGCTGCACTTCGAATACCTGCCGCTCGACCAGTTGATCGCGCCGCGCGCCGCTTTGTGCACGCTTGAGGACGGCGCGGCTCAGTTGCCCCGGCAGGTCCTGGCGATAGCCGGCAGTGATCAGTTCGTCGACCACCGCTTCGAGCAAGGCCTTTTCCAGACCGAGCAGATTGAGCAGGCTTTGGCGGGTGGTCAGCTCACGCAAATGCGCGATCCAGGCCTTGAACGCCGCTTTGGCGAATCGGTGCTCGTTGCTTTGCAGCTCGGGCGCCGGAGTGCCGGTGTTGTTGCTGACGGGCGCTTCAGGGCTGGTGTCGTCACCGAAATCGAAATCGAAACCGGCGTCGTTGCCGTACAGGCTCTGGCTCGGTGTCGGCGAGACCGGTTCATCGTCAGCGGCCGGCTCGTCATCGGTTTCATACACGCCGCTGAGGTACAGGTCGCGCACCTCTTCACTCGGCATGTCGAGTTGATCGATCAGCTCGCCGAGCACTGCCGGGCGACGGCCCAGGCCGGTCAGAATCATCTGCGCCTGGGCTTTCTTCGCGGCGGCGGCACCGTCGGCGTCGGCGTGGTACCAAGTACTCAGGCCGTGAGTGGTCAGGCCTTCGAGGCATTCGCTCAATTGCTCGCGGATGCGCTGCAATTTGAATTCGATGTTGGCCACGCCAGTGAAGCTGCTGCTGAAGTGGCTGATACCGCCGTCATCGTTGCGCAGCATTTGCGCCCAGGCATTAACCGGGTTCTTGATGTGTTTGCACACCAGGGCGTTGCTGGCGAAGCTGCTGCCCAGTGCGTCGACACGTTCCTGATAGATGGCGTTGAGGCCGGTTTCCGCACCGCTCGCGTCTTGCTCGATGAACGCCGCGTCCATGCGCGGTTTGCGCACCAGGAAGGTGTTCTGGAACGGCGTGCCGGCCCAATCGCTCATCCAGCTCAGGCTGCCGAAGCGCTCCAGCATGGTCAGCTTGACCATGCCGTTCCAGCTCTCGTCGTACTGGTCCGGCGTCAGGCTCAGGGAATTGGTGATGCGCAGGTCGAGCATGGTCAGCGCCCAGATCAGACCGGTGTCGCGCTTGCTGCGAGCGGCCGAGTCGGCGCCTTGGGTCTTTTCGATCCAGCGGGTCAGCACCGGGCCCACGTCGTTGACGTCGCTCTGCTTGGTCGAACCGGTGCAGACCACCAGCGCGTTCATTTCCTGGTTGTCGGTGTAGCGCTCGAACAGGTAGGCGACCTTGCCCCGCAGGATCAGCTGCGAAACGGAGTTGTCCTTGGTGGCGGATTGCGGATCGTTGGAGTCGGCGATCTCGTGCAGCTTCTTGCGCCCGCGATAACCGGGGAAGTCCAGCAGGTCGACCTGATTGACGATGTCATCCAGCGGCGCTTCGATCAGGCGGAAGGTCATTTCGGCCGTCAGTGCCGCCAGTTGCGCGACCGGGATGCCCTGACTGTTTTGCAGGCGACCGCCAATCAGGGGCCGAACCTCAATCGGCAAGTCCCGTGGGCTGCCGAAGCGTTCGAGGATGTCGACGTTCATGATGCTGTCGCGCTGGCTGTAGGTGTCGTTTTCGAAACTCACCAAGGCCTTCAGCGGTGCGAACACGGTTTCGGGCAGGCCCAGCGCGTGCAGGGCGCCGGCCAGTTGCTGGTACACCCGCGTCAGTTCGCTTTGCTCACCCCAGAGGATCGAAAACAGCTCGGCCCGTTCCTGGAAATTCAGGCGTGGCGCCAACTGCAATGCCTTGGGCCAGTACAAGTGCTCAAGTTTTTTCACCGAGTTGCGGAAGTTGTCGCGCAGGTAATCCCACAGCGACACCAGGTCGTCGGCGTTGACACCGGTTTGCAGCGGTCCGGTTTCGCGGCCTTCGAACGGTTTGAGCACGCGCTGGATGCGCTCTTCGTCGATCTCGTAGGAAATGCGCTCAAGGTCGAAATCCTTGAACCAGGAGTTGGCGAGAATCTTCGCCAGCTCGATTTCCTTGAACAGCGTGAGCTGTACCGGAAAGTCATTGTCCTGGCTTTCCGTCGCCCGACGGCTGAAGCGCGTCACCAGGCCGGTGGCTTCCTTGCCGCCCCCCACCGGGTTGATGTGCTTGATGAAGTCCAGGCGCTGGCCGCCGAAATCGGTTTCCAGTTTGCCGTTCTGACCCGCTGCGAGGGCCGAGATCAGGTAGGACTTGCCGGCCTGGGACAAGCCGAAAAAGCCAATGGTCATCGGCGTGCAGGCCACGCGGCCAAGGCTGCGAGCCAGGTTGCGGGCACGGTGCAGGCGGATGTTCAGGTTATCGGCTTCGCTGTCCAGGCGCGGCGCGTTGCCGCGCGTCTGGGCAATCCAGTCCAGCGCCTGACCGGCGCCTTCATAAACAGCGGCCCAACTGGCAGAGAGCTGAGTTTGATCGGGGGTCAGGTCATTCATTTGCGTTTCACACTTCCACTGTCGAGCCAGTACTTGGTCTCGCTCAGGCCGGCGTCGAGCATGGTGTTGAGTTCCAGCTCGAGGTCGCTGCGCGGGTTGAAGTTGACGTTGTTACAGTTGGATTCGATGTTGCGAACCGAGAGGCGGTCGCTGACCAGATCCTGCTTGCGAGTGTACTTGTCCGCCGGCTTGACCTCGAACCGTACCTTGAGCAACGGCGCACTGCCGTTTTCGCCGATCGCCCGGGAAAACTTTTCCCGACCGACCTTGGTGAACCGCAGCGTGTACAGCGGCGAGGCGGCCCAGCGGTCAGCGGCCAGTTGGCGGAAACCGAGGCGCAGATCGCCACGCATTTCCAGTTGTGGTGTGTCGGCGGCCTCGCCCACGCCGATTTCCGGCAGCTTGATTTTGTAGTCTTCGGACTGGATGTCGCGGTACAGCACGTCGGCATCCTTGATCACGTTGTTCAGGTCGATCACGCCGATATGCTTGACCGTCGAATACGGCTTGAGCGCCGACGCACGGAAGTAGAAGTTCGGCACGCTATGGTTGGCGCAGAGCAGGCAGAGCATCGCGCCGACCGACGCGGTGCTTTTCGGGTCGTCGATCCGGCCGTTCTTGTGGAACGGATACCAGCCGCCGGTGCGGTAGTTTTGCAGCGCCAGAATGCGCCCCGGTGGCAGCGGCAGCACCTTGCGGATGAACGCCTGGATGCCGGGCAGGCGCGAAGGGCGGCCGGTCAGCAGCAGGACGTCGCACGGGTAATGCGCGACCACTTCACACAGCGCACCGAGAATCTTGGTGATGTTGATCTGGTCGTTGAGGAACGCGGCGTGGAGCTTTTGCAGGTCGAAGCTGATCGGCGCGGCATACAGGTCGAAACCGCTCTGAGCACCGACATCGCGGCGCACGGCGGCGTTGACGTAGTCAAGCACGGTCTGGCTGATAGCGTTGTCACCGAGCAACTGGCGATAGCTTTGCGGGGTGACTTCTTGCGGGACTTGCGGGTCGTAATGCTCGTACGCCTTGAGCAGTGCCAGGCCCAGCGGGACGAACACCTGCAGGTTCAATTGCTGGCGCAGGATCATGTCCTGAGCGCTGACCGATTCGTCGCCGCACAGGCGTGACATCAGCGAATCCGGGGCTTTCACGCCGGCGTTCTGCAAGGCTTTTTCGAAGCTCGGCAGGATGAAGTCTTGAATCACGTCCAGCAGGATGTCGTCACCGGCGACTTTGAAACCATCGCGAAAACGCTGCTCGGGGACGATGTGTACGTTGCTGCCGCTGCCGGTATTGCCAGCACGGTCGAGGCGGTAGTCGGTGATGACCAGGTCGGTGGTGCCGCCGCCGATGTCGATGGTCGCCAGGGTGATGCGTTCGCGGTCGGTCTTGTCCGGCCGGGCGATGGTGTCGAAAAACTCTTCCGGGTGACCGGCAAAGTTCTCGTTGACCTCGGTGTACAGGTACACCAACTGGCCGCAGGAGGCTTCGTCCCATTCCACGCGAATGCTCGGGATCGGCGTGCGCGGGCTGACGGCCTGATCCAGATGCGGGTCTTCCTCGCCGGCATGCCAGCCGAGGCTTTTCCACACCAGGCCGATGGCTTGCAGCATGCGTTCGTTGAGAATGCTGCGCTCGGCCTGGGGCATGCCCGGCGGCACGGTCAGGGTGATGCTGTTGAGCTGGCGCGGCACGCGGGTGTGACCCTGGCGCGAGCGTTGGGCCGGGCTGTTGATTTGCGACAGCGCCTGGGCCAGCACTTCGGCGAGCATGAAGGTCATCAGCGAGCTGCGCGAATAACGCGGCATGAACACCGGCAGGCGATCATCTTCTTCGAGGCTGTAAAGCGCCTCGCCGGTTTCGTTGATCAGGTGAGAGAACGGCGCGGCGGTGGCGTACGGCTCGCTGTCGGTCTTGATGTACGAGCAGTTGAAACGCCAGCCATGGCCGTAGGCGTTTTCGTCCCACAGGTAGCGTTTCGGGCTGGACAGGCCGGTGGAGCCCTCGGTGCCGCGACGACGGCTGGCCAGACGGCTGGCCTCATTGCCGACGCGGGCAATCGTCGCCCACTGGAACGCATCGTGCCGGCCGCTCTTGACCGAGCAGTGATCCTTGCCGAAATACGCCTGGGCGAACTCCACGCGGCTTTCGAACGGCAGGTTGTAGGTGTGTTCCGGGGTGATCAGGTCACGCAGTTCCAGCACGTAGTTTTGCTTCAGCCCGGAGCCGGCCTGACCGTGGTTCTCGATCAGGATGCCGCAGGTGCGCGAGTTGCCGACGTCCAGCACCAGGTCCACCGGAATCGGTTTGACCAGGCCATTGCTGTCGTTGGCAACCACTTTCAGCTCGGGGATTTCAACTTTTGCACGGACCGTTGATTGCTGGGCAGCGGACGGCGTGCTCAACAGGCTGAGCAAATTGAGGTAGTGCGCCAGGTGATAGTTGGCGCGGATATCGGTGTCCAGCTCTGCGCGCGAACGGTGGGCATTGCCCTCGTTGAAGACTTCCAGTAGCCACTCGTTGACCCACGGCTGCGCCAGGAACCAGCGGGTTTCGCTGGCCTTGGTCGCCAGTTTGAAGGACACGCCGGAGCTGATGTCTTCTTCGTTTGGCGCCAGGTAAGCGGTGCCGTCACGCTTGGGCATCACACGGCTGTCGAACGCCATCGTCAGGCGGTGGGTGTTGCCGTCAATGTCGGGTGTCGCCAGTTTCACCAGGCGCATGCGCGACCAGTTGGTCGGGCCTTCATCGAAGCGATGGGGCGGCATGAAGCGGAAAAACGGGGTCGGCAGCCAGACACCGTCGAGCAATTCGAGGCTGCTCTTCATGTCGACGCTGAACGCAGGCTTGGCCTTCTCGATCTTTTCCGGTTCGGGCTCGTAGAAAAAGAAGTCTTTCTCTTGGTTGTACGCCAGGCGGCAGATCAGTCCGCTGATCATCGGCGCGAATTCGCCCGCCGGTTCCTTGCGGGGGTCCAGGCGCAGGGCGAAATCCATGAACTGGATGCCGGTGTCGCTGACCAGCGTGACGGTGTCTTCGAATTGGGTGACTTCAGGCAACATGTCAGGTTATTCCGTTTTTATTCGGCCGCGTGCCGCATGGACATGGGGAATTGATCTTTTCCGTAACCGCCGGTGCAGTCCGCGACCGTGGTCGCTCCTTTGCGGCAGTTGACCTTGGGCATGTCGTAAGTGCTGCCATCGGCGCACACGGCCTGACCCTGGCTGTCGATGGCCAAGCTGCCTCCCTTCATGGTAGCGCTCACTGGCCCGCTGCACTTGGTGCCGTCGGCCTGGTGCACGGTGACTTCGCCCTTGCCGTCCTTGAGCTGGTACTCCAGACGCAACGGTTTGCCGGTCCGGCGATCCTGAATTCCCGCCCCGGCGCGGTACTGACCGTCGAGGAACTTGGCGGCACCGTCAGCGGCGTCTGGCGGAATGCTCAGCGGAGGGCCGGGTTTTGTGGCGGGTTTTTCGGCCTCGGGCGATGTGATATCCGGCGGCGCGGTTTTGTTTTCGGGTGGTGTGGTTGGTGATTCGGCGGCCGGGTCTGCTGCCGGGTCTTTGGCCGGGTCTTTGCCGGGGTCTTGGGTCACGCCGGCGGGCGCTGTGTCAGCTTCGCTACCTTCTACCGCCGGCGCTTCCACGCCATGGGTTCCGGTCACGGCGGTGCCGGTTCCCGTGGTGGAGCCAACAACCGTGCCATTCACCGGAACGCCATTCAACGTCGTGACATTGCCAGGCAGCTTCGGCTCTTCCAGTTGTTTTTCCACCGGCACGATGCCCTCAGGCAACAGGTCTACCGCCACCGACGGAATCGGTACGCAACCGCGCAGGCCGAGCAGCAGCCACAAAAGCAGCAGCAGGAGCGGCAGCAGCAACAGCCACCACCAGCGCCGCCACCATGGACGAGCAACCACCGGCACGACGGGCGCAACAACAGGCGCGGGTTCGACCTCAGGTGGAAGCGTGAACGCGGGCGGAACCTGATAGAGGCAGTGCAGGGGATCGCGAGTGCCGTTACCGGCATGCTCGAAACCCCAAAAGGTCAGCACCGGTTTGCCTTGCACCAGGTAGACGAAATTCTCGTCGGGGAAATGAATGACGCGCTTGAGCAGCTTGCCGAACACGGCCTTGTCGCCTTGCTGCGGTTCGCCGGAATCAGTCACCAGGAAACGCTGGCTCAAGTCTTCGAGCGCGGTTTTCAGCGCTTCAAGTTGGAGGCGGGCAGGCGCGCGTTCTTCTTCGGTCGCACTGCTCCACGGGATCACATCACCGTCGAGGCCGCTGTACCAGTCGATCTGGTTACCGAGCTCATCGCTTTGAGGGATGGCCAGATGATCGACCAACTCAGGATTTTTGCGGCGAATGGCTTCGCGCAATTGCAAGGCAGCCCGGTAGACCGGTTGACCTGTTTCGCCCAGGGCAATAAATGACCCGCTCTTACCGCTGCGTAATAGTGCCCCGCGCATTCAAACTCCATATGTTCCGTTGCGCAAAATTGACAGACAAAGGTGTCTGCGCTTGCTCCTGCAATTAGCTGGCGACCTTAATGTCATAATGATGTCGCCGTCAATTAGCGGAGGTCCAAAACCGTATGAGACTAGCGTAAGTGTGCAGAGGTTGCATGAGGTCAATTTGAATTGACTTGGGAAGGCTCGGAGGTGCGCTTTTTTAAGCTTGCTGAAACGTTTCATCAGCGCTATAAAAAACGCACAACTCCAAGAAAGGCTTTTCCCATGACCCTGCTCAAACTCGCTGTCGCCTTCGGGGCGCTCACCGCGGCCTCCCACGCCCTGGCCTGGGATTACGTGCTGCTCGACAGCGACAAGGCTCCCCAGAACTGGCAGATCACCAGCCAACAACTCGGGGTGAAAACCGACCGACCTTTTTCCGTGACCCTTCGCACCTTGCACGGTGGTCGGCAAGAAGGCGTCAGCATCGTCGACATCGATAACGGCACGATGAAACTCTCGGTGGTCCCGACTCGCGGGATGAACGTCTTGCAGGCGTCGGTCGGTACTGTGCGCATGGGCTGGGATTCGCCGGTCAAGGATGTGGTCAATCCGTCCTTCATCGAGCTCAACGGCCGCGGCGGCCTGGGTTGGCTCGAAGGCTTCAACGAACTGGTCGCCCGCTGCGGTTACGAATGGGTCGGCCATCCCGGCATGGACAACGGCGAACTGCTGACCCTGCATGGCCGTGCCGCCAACATCCCGGCCAGCAAAGTCTCTCTGCACATCGATGAAAAACCGCCTTACGCCATCAGTCTGCGTGGCGAGCTTAAAGAGCAGGCGTTCAAGAAAGTCGACTTCTCGGTGATGACCGAACTGGTCACGGAGCCCGGTAGCGTCACGTTCGCCCTCAACGACACCCTGACCAACAACGGTGATTATCCGAAGGAATATCAGGCGCTGTACCACAGTAATTTCAGTACCCCGTTCCTGGAGCAGGGCGCTCGATTCGCTGCGCCGGTGAAACAGGTTTCGCCGTTCAATGACAAGGCCAAAGGCGATTTGCCGGACTGGCAGACCTACCGCGCGCCGACCAAGGATTATGACGAGACCGTTTACAACGTTGTGCCTTATGGCGATGCCCAGGGTGACACGTTGACCGTGTTGCATAACAAGGCGGGAAGCCTTGGGGTTTCGGTCGGGTTTAATACTCAGCAGTTGCCGGTTTTTTCGTTGTGGAAAAACACCGATACGCAGGGGCAGGGGTATGTGACCGGGTTGGAGCCGGGGACGAGTTTTTCTTACAACCGGCGGTATCAGCGGCCACTGGGGTTGGTGCCGATGATTGGGGTTAAAGAACAGAAGCAGTTCCAGATCCGGTACAGCTTGCTGGCGGATAAAGGGGCTGTGGATAAGGCGTTGAAGACGGTGAGTGATATTCAAGGTGGGCGGGAGACTGAGGTGCGGCAGGCGCCGTTGGTGGACCTGAGCAAGGAATAGTCCCTGCTAGTTTGAGGTCGGCCGATACTGAAGCGCTTCGGCCAAGTGCTCGCGAGTAATGCCGTCGACTTGTTCAAGGTCTGCCAAGGTACGCGCGACTTTGAGCAGTCGATGGGCTGACCTGAGTGACAAGGTCAAACGCTCGCAGGCGGTTTCCAGCCAGGCTTCGTCGGTTGTGGACAACTTGCAGTGTTGGCGCAGGCCCGGTAGATCAAGGAAAGCGTTCGCGCAGCCCTGGCGTTTATGTTGTCGCTCTCGTGCGTCGGCGACCAGTAATGCGGCGGTGGAGGTGTCGTCACCGGGTTTGCGCGCAGGGTTCAACGCCGTAGCTTCCCGCGCGACCGTCAGGTGCAGGTCGATGCGATCCAGCAACGGCCCCGACAGTTTATTGCGGTAGCGCTGGACCATGTCCGGTGTACAACTGCATTTGCCACTCGGTTCGCCAAGATATCCACAAGGGCACGGGTTCATCGCGGCGACCAACTGGAATCGCGCCGGGAATCGTACGCGGTCTTTGGCGCGGGAAATCACGATGCAGCCAGACTCCAATGGCTCTCTCAGAACCTCCAATACCTTGCGATCAAATTCCGGGAGTTCATCGAGAAACAACACGCCATGGTGGGCGAGGGTGATTTCACCGGGTTGAGGTTTCGAACCTCCACCTACAAGTGCGGGTCCTGAGGCGGAGTGGTGGGGTTGGCGAAATGGCCGCTGTGGCCAATGGCTCAACGGCACACAACTGGTGACCGATTGAATCGCCGCCACTTCCAGCGCTTCGTTCTCGGCCAAGGGTGGCAACAGCCCCGGCAAACGGCTCGCCAGCAGGGTTTTGCCCGTGCCCGGCGGCCCGCTGAACAACAGGTTATGTGCCCCTGCCGCGGCAATCAGCAAGGCGCGCTTGGCCGAGAGTTGCCCCTGCACTTCATTGAGGTCCGGATAGGGTTTGCTGGCGTAGAGCAAACCATTGGAAACATAAGGCTCGACCGGTGTGTGCCCATTGAAGTGCGCGACCGCTTCCAGCAAATGATCCACCGCGATCACCTTGAGCCCTGAGGCCAGGCACGCTTCTTCAGCGTTTGCTCGCGGCACCATTAGCGACCGCCCGGCCTTGCGCGCTGCCAAGGCTGCCGGCAATACACCGCGTACTGCCCGCACTGCGCCTGACAGCGCCAACTCCCCCAGACATTCCACATCATCCAGCGTCAACGTCGGCACCTGCACGCTGGCCGAAAGAATCCCCAAGGCAATCGCCAGATCAAATCGTCCGCCGTCCTTTGGCAAATCCGCCGGGGCAAGATTCAACGTGATGCGTCGTGCTGGGAATTGCAGGCCTGAATTGATGATCGCGCTTCGAACCCGGTCTTTGCTTTCCTTCACGGCCGCTTCGGGTAAACCGACCATGGTCAGCGATGGCAAACCGTTGGCCAAGTGGACTTCGACGGTGACGGCGGGCGCATCCACGCCAATCTGGGCGCGGCTGTGGACGATGGAGAGGGACATGGTCGTTCCTTGAGCTTTACGGGAACCGCTTCCTGCGGTTTTTTGAAGAGTAGCCGGGTCGCGCGACGGCACAGGCACCAAACTTTCGCAGGATGTTGCGAGTGTCTTTCTGGTTGGTGGAGCGTAAGCGAGTGTGGAGTACCGACGTAATCAGTCGCGGGATGAGGTTTTTGTAGGACGTTGCCGAGACCAATGAAGGACACCGGAGAAAGGTTGCGGATGCAGGATCGGTCTTGGCATTTAAGAGCTTTTCTAATAGATCTGTCCCGTTTAAGCGTGAAGGGCGAACCTACAATATGAAATATTCGCTAATGTAAAAATGAAATATCTTTGAACATTAGAAAACTGGCGTAAGTGCCTTTATAAAATACACGCCAGAAGGCCGCACACTCCAATTTTTCTCCTTAGGGTTCTACTCGATAGAGCAGGTTTTAAACTACAAGGGTTGGAGGTGTATTAATTGACTCGGCAAAATATTGCAGAGTAATCATCTTTGATAGGGCGTGTTCGGATTAACTCAAGAACGCTGGACTTGAACGAGGCTTCGGATTCCGTGCTGACCGAAAGGTCTCTGATTTCTGATTTGGAAAGAAGGCTATACGCTCCATCGCTCATTAGGACAATCCTATCTCCGGCCTTCATGCTGAACGTGCTCTTCTGAAGGGTATACTCCAGCGTTGCATTCATTACGGAAAGAAGTATGTTTCTTCTGGGATAATCCTTAGCCATGTGTCGAGGAAGTATTCCGTCATCAAGCAGCCGTTGAACTTCAGTTTGGTCTTTTGTTCTCGTAGCGATTCCGTTACCTCTAAGTTGGTATACTCGGCAATCTCCAACATGTCCAAGGGTAACTTCCTTTCCTTTAATCAAGCATACGGTAAGGGTTGTAGCCATTTCTCCAAAGGCTGGAAATGAGTGGCTATCCGCCACAAGTGCTTTTTTCACCTGTGAAAAAATCTCTTCAATTGAAATCTCAGGGTTATTATCTAATTCTGAATCAATGGTCTGAAGTGCAATTTTGGACGCGAAGTTTCCACCCGGTTTGCCACCCATTCCGTCAGCGATACCGAGTACCAGATGACCTTTTCCATATCTTCTGGTCATCACCGAATCTTGATTAGGTTTATTCCTGCCAGGAAACGAAAATGAGTCGATTTTAAAGCTCTCGATAGTCATACGAGCGCTCTAAGAGTTGGATGTAGTGACTCCCTTGTGAAACTAATCGACCTTTCCATGCTTTGTATTCGGGATGCGAATGGATAATTGGTCACTGCAATCTCCACCCGAATCCGGTCGGCAAGCGCATCCTCTATTGAGCTAGAAACCATAGCGGCTGCCTTTCTCTCTACATACCAGCGATTGTGAGAAACACCTAAATAAAGAAGCGAGAGCGCGATGTTTGTTTTTAGTGTTATATCGCCAAAGTTGTAGAAAATCTCGGCTTTGCTTGCGAGAACATCGCAATAGTCAAAATTAAAGCTTGCACCGTTGATATGGTCGGAGAAATAACTCCCAAAGGCAATAAATAACTCAGGCGCATTTGCGCTCAGCGCTGTAATGTGATCAATTGATAACGCTTGAAAAATAGTATTTGTAGATTGGCTTCTATCTGTGTTTCTTTCAATCTGAATGAAAACTTCGTCCCATTGAGCATCTGTTAAGGTCGCGTTAGCTCTTAGTAAGTCTACAATGCGCTCTTCGCCGGATGAATTGAACACTACAGGTCGATTGTTTAGAGCCTGATATAGTTCATCGCGCAATACGCTTACATTAGGGTATCGACGCATGGGCAGGCGTTTCGTGCAGCGCTGTATTATTGCGCCTATTTCGCCAGGCCCATCTAATTCCGTATAAGGAATGCGTTGAGCTGCATTGCCGAAGATGTCATGTAGGATAGCGCCGAAGGCGTATATGTCGGCAGCCGCTGTGGCTCGCCGAAAATTGCCTATGAGCTCTGGGGCGGCGTAGTTAGTCGTGCCGCCATTAGCGTTCGTCCCCGTCAATGTCGAGGAGTCACTGTGCGATGCACTCATGAGACCAAAATCGGAGATGGCGTATCTCACCTGTGTGCCGTTTGTGAATCGCAGCACGTTCGCAGGCTTCAGGTCACGATGTACATATCCACTCCGATGGAGGTGTTCTAGGCCATTGAGGATATCGGACAGAGCGGTATGCAGATTTGTCCCTAGGGTCGGGTCATACGCCATTTCGTCTCTGAGGGTGCAGTCTGCCACTGGCATGATGAACGCGGGCGGGTCAGCCGACAGGAAGCTTTCCAAAATCTGCACGACATTCGGATGGTTCACTGATGATTGGTATTGGACTTCCCTTACGAAACGGCGCCGAAGCTCTGCATCTCCAACGTCATTCAAGAGCTGTGATTGTGGGTCATAGGTTTTTTGCGCGAACTGCTGACCTTGAGGATTGGAGACGATATCTACCCTTGCAAATCCGCCGCGGCCTTTGGCGTAGTTAAACGTATACGTCATCGGTGTCTCCGTGAAATTTGGTGAGCAGATTCGAATCCTAGGGGCGTAGGCCGACCCACAATTCTACCGTGTTTACCCTTTAGGGTCACGTCACCGCTTTTTGCTCATTTTGGCTGGATTTTGATAAATCGCTAGCTAAGCGCCGCTTCAGGCAAGCCGATCATCATCAGCGACGGCAAGCCTGTGGCCAGATGAACTTCTACAGAGACGGCGGGCAAATCCACCCCTATCTGGGCGCGGCAGTGGACGATGGAGAGGGGCATGGTCGTTCCTTGAGCTAGACGAGAGGCCGCTTCCTGCGGGTTTTTTAAGGGTAGACGGGGAGAGGGGATTGGTGGGGCGGTTACGCGAGCAAACTTTCGCGGGATGTTACGGTTACGAACCAGAGCATCGGCGAGGTAAAAAAGCCGCCACTAGACGGTTTTTTTATCGAAAAAATCAGCTTGCCCACCGGCCAGCCAACCGCTTGGTTCAAGTTCTTTGCCATGCGCGATGGCGACTTCAATAAAACGTTCTTGATTGGCCGATAAACTTCCAGCCAAGCGACGTGCTTCGGCGTGAAACTCAGCAATTTGTAACAGCTTCGCCTTTCGCTTTTTTGGGCTCATTCGCACCTCCTGGGATTGAATTTTTGTTTGGCGGGAAGCGTAGAGGAGCCGGTGCGAACTATTAAATCAGACTGGAGAGCTGCTTTTTTTGTAGGGCCGTGCCTAAAAAGTTGAAGGACGACGGTGAAAGAGCGCGGTTGGTCTTGCGATAAGAAGGTTGCTACTTATTATCTCGCTGAAACAGCCATAGGAGACGCGAATGAAAAGGAATGGAATGTGCCCGATTCATCCTGGTGAAATTCTTAGCGAAGAGTTTTTAAAGCCGCTGGATATTGCAAACGAGGCTTTGGCTCGATTGCTGAACGAGCCAGAGGCGGAAATAGGCGATGTTGTGAGTCAGCAGGTCGGTGTCAGTGCAGGTCTTGCGAAGAAGCTCTCCATCCATTTGCACACCACGCCCGAGTTCTGGCTGAACTTGCAATTGACTTACGAGCTGCGCAAAGCCGAAATCGGACGTGGTAGCGATTTGAGTAATTAAAGCGACTGCAGCACCTGTGAAGCACGCTTCCACCACGGCGCAATGACCGCACGCTGTGGCCGTTCACCTTCTCCCAGCATGTGCGGAACATCCTGCAACCGAATCCACGGCTGGTTATTCCAGTGCAGCAAACTCAATGACATCTCGGGCCAGTTCAACAGGCTCAAAATCGGGCGTTCGTTTGTGGTCGGTTGCTGTGCGTCCCTGAGGGCGGGGACCACGTCGTGGGTCAGCCATTCGCGCAGGGCCCGGTATTCGGGGCAGTAGTGGTAGACCAGCAGGGCGTAGATGCCGGATTCGCTGATCAGCAGGGTGTCTTCGATGACGCCATGGATGAGGATTTGCGCGGACTGGTGTTGATCGGGGTCGATTTTTCGGACGGCGCGTTCGTCGAGGAAAAGGCGGAGCAGTCGGCCGAGGTCGCGGGCGCTGAACCAGGGTTGGTTTTCCAGGAGGAGGGCGTGGAGGCTGAGTTTGTGGCGGGTGAAGACGTGGGGAATTAGATAAACGTCATTGCTATTCATTGATACAACTCCTTTTGCTAAAGGGGCTGCCGTCAATCGTCGCCAAACGATTGGGTGGCAGCTGTACGCGGGTTGGCGAACCGGAGCAAAAGGAACCCGGCAGACCCGAAGATCTCCCACGCACAACCGCCATGACTCGATGTGGCGGAAGTAAACCCGCCATCGGATGGTCGTAATGCGCCTTAAGCTTCCGGGTCGCCAAACCCAGTGCTGAACATTCAGCATTGGGTGAGCTTAGGAACTGGAGCTTTGCGGCGCTATCGGACGGCGGATGAGATCGTTGTAGGACTCTGCCTTGAATCAGCGCTGAATCCGGAATAGCTGGAAGGTCGTTCCGACCTTATCGCGAGCAGGCTCGCTCCCACAGTAGATTGGGGGCCCACAGTGGATTGGGTTTCACCGTGGGATCGATCGTGTTACTCGCTTGGCGGAGTCAGCTTCGCTTCCAGTTCCGCAACTTTGGCCTCAAGGCTTTCCAGCCGTGCACGGGTGCGAGCCAGCACAACCATCTGACTATCAAATTCTTCCCGGCTGACCAGGTCGAGCTTGCTGAAGCCGCTCTGCAACAACGCCTTGAACTGGCTTTCGATTTCGCTTTTCGGCAGCGGGGTTTCGCCGCTGAAGAGGCGGGAGGCGGTGCCCGTCAGGGCGTCGAGGAAGTCTTTGGGCGCGAGCATGGGAAAGGTCCTGGAAACAATGGCGGGCAGTGTATCACGCAGTGTCTATAGTCAATTCCGGCGGGTAGCCCGCGCACGCTTTTCGCGCATGCGGACGGACGGCAGCGCACTGTTGTTGTGCGTTAGTTCGCGGGTAATGGAGAACGCCGGCTCGTGGTATTGGCCAAGGGATTGAATTCAGAGGTTTTTGGCGAGATGGCAAGCTTTCTGCTTAGTGACTATCAACCCATGCACTGATGCAGTCGCTGTGACGAATGCAGTGCGCCAGGCGAAACGGGGGAAGTGTTTCGTACGGGGTGGTTAGCTGGGGTCGGACGGGCATTCAAGGCCGACGATGCGTTACAAAGCCAGGCACTGCGCTTAGACTTGAGTCGGGTTTGTTTTCCTGGGGCAAGTCCACCAATTCGGGAGAGAGTTTTCATGAAGCTAGTCACTGCCATCATCAAGCCGTTCAAACTGGACGACGTGCGCGAGTCGCTGTCCGAGATCGGCGTGCAGGGCATTACCGTTACTGAAGTCAAAGGCTTCGGTCGGCAGAAGGGTCACACCGAGCTGTATCGCGGCGCGGAATACGTGGTCGATTTTCTGCCCAAGGTGAAGATCGATGTCGCCATTGACGACAAGGATCTGGACCGGGTTATCGAGGCGATAACCAAGGCAGCCAACACCGGCAAGATCGGTGACGGCAAGATCTTCGTGGTCAATCTGGAACAGGCGATTCGCATCCGTACCGGCGAAACCGATACCGACGCGATTTAAAAGCCGCCACAAACCCAACGCCCCAGGAGAAAACAATATGACTCTGCGTAAATTCGCAGGGCTAGGAGCCCTGTTGTCCCTCGTAATGCCCGGCCTGGCCTTGGCGGCAGACGAAGTGGCGGCCCCAGTCCTCAATTCCGGCGACACCGCCTGGATGATGACCTCGACAGCCCTCGTGCTGTTCATGACCATTCCCGGCCTCGCGCTGTTCTACGGCGGCATGGTTCGGTCCAAAAACATTCTTTCCGTGATGATGCAGTGCTTCGCCATTACCGGTCTGATCAGCGTCCTGTGGGTCATTTATGGCTACAGCATCGCGTTCGACACCACCGGCATGGAACAGGGCGTCATCAATTTCAACTCGTTCTTCGGAAGCCTGAACAAGGCCTTCCTCGCCGGCATCACGCCGGCCAGCCTGACGGGTCCTGCGGCGCTGTTCCCTGAGGCGGTGTTCGTCACCTTCCAGATGACCTTCGCCATCATTACTCCTGCGTTGATCGTCGGTGCTTTCGCCGAGCGGATGAAGTTCTCCGCCATGCTGATCTTCATGGGCGTGTGGTTCACCCTGGTTTACGCACCGATTGCGCACATGGTCTGGTCCGGTAATGGCGGCCTGTTGTGGGACTGGGGCGTGCTCGACTTCGCCGGCGGCACCGTGGTGCACATCAACGCCGGTGTGGCCGGTCTGATTGCCTGCCTGGTGCTGGGCAAGCGCAAAGGCTTCCCGACCACCCCAATGGCCCCGCACAACCTCGGTTACACCCTGATGGGTGCCGCGATGTTGTGGGTCGGCTGGTTCGGCTTCAACGCCGGTTCCGCAGCTGCGGCCAACGGCACCGCCGGCATGGCGATGCTGGTGACCCAGATCGCAACCGCCGCCGCTGCGCTGGGCTGGATGTTCGCCGAGTGGATGACTCACGGCAAACCAAGTGCACTGGGTATTGCTTCGGGTGTGGTCGCCGGCCTGGTCGCCATTACGCCAGCCGCTGGCACCGTGGGCCCGATGGGCGCTCTGGTGATCGGCCTGGCAGCGGGCGTGGTGTGCTTCTTCTGCGCCACCACCTTGAAACGCAAACTTGGTTATGACGATTCCCTGGACGCCTTCGGTGTACACGGTATCGGCGGTATCCTCGGCGCGATCCTGACCGGTGTGTTCGCTGCGCCGTCCCTGGGTGGCTTCGGCACCGTCACCGACATCGCCGCACAAGTCTGGATCCAGTGCAAAGGCGTGGGCTTCACGGTGATCTACACCGCGATCGTCACCTTCATCATTCTCAAGGTCCTGGACGCTGTCATGGGCCTGCGTATCACGGAAGAAGAAGAGGCTGTCGGCATCGACCTGGCACTCCATAACGAACGCGGCTACAACTTGTAAGACGCGCATAAAAAACTTGCCCGGCTTGCCGGGCATTTTTTTGTCTGGCGTTTGTCAGTGATAGAACTGCTGAAAGGTTTTTTCGTACACGTTCAGGGGCGTTTACGACGGGCGTTTTTCTGCGGCCAATGGCTTACATGATTGAAGGAATATTAGGGCCTTTGTTTTTTCCCAGAGCGCGCTAGAATGCGCCCCGAACGTGCGGAGAACTGTATGTGGCAACAGACTCTGATTACCCTGCGGGCGCGGCCCCGGGGCTTTCATCTGGTAACGGACGAGTTACTCGCCGGCTTGCCTGAACTCAAGGCGTGTCGGGTCGGTCTGTTGCATTTGTGGCTACAGCATACCTCGGCGTCGTTGACCATCAACGAGAACGCCGATCCGGCGGTACGTCGCGACTTCGAACGATTTTTCAATCGTCTGATCCCACAAGGAACAGACGGCTATGAGCATAACGACGAAGGCCTGGACGACCTCCCGGCGCACTTCAAGGCCAGCGTGCTTGGCTGTCAGCTCAGTTTGCCGATCTCGGCAGGCCGACTGGCGCTGGGGACCTGGCAAGGTGTTTATCTGGGCGAGCACCGTGATTTTGGCGGTGCCCGTAAAGTCCTCGCCACCGTGCACGGTGAAGAGGCATGAACCGCTGGTCACCAGCGGTTATTGAATTTTTCCGGCAGCTGTCGACAGACGGTAAAGCTGGGCTATAACTAATCTGCTTTTCGCAAGAGTCATGAGGTAGAACATGAGCGACGATGATCTGGAAAACGACGACCTCGAAGTAGGCGACGACGACGAAACCGAAGAAGGTCTGGAAGCAGCGGCCGAAGACGTCGCTGAAGACGACGGTGGTGAAACGCCCGTTCCGACCGCCAAAGGCAAAGCCAAGGCAGCGGTATCGGTCGATGAGCTGCCGAGTGTCGAAGCCAAGAACAAGGAACGCGATGCTCTCGCGCGGGCCATGGAAGAGTTTTTGGCCAAGGGCGGCAAGGTGCAGGAAGTGGAGGCCAACGTGGTCGCCGATCCTCCCAAGAAGCCTGATAACAAGTACGGCAGCCGGCCTATCTAAGCGTCTGCCCTTGCTTGCTGAAAAAGCCCGCCGTCGCTGCGGGCTTTTTCATGGGTGAAACAAAACTCTTGAGCTCGACACGATCCCCTGTGGGAGCGAGCCTGCTCGCGAAGAGGACCTCACATTCAAAATCCATGTCGGCTGACCCAGCGCTTTCGCGAGCAGGCTCGCTCCCACAGTTTTTGCGTCAACCCGAGACGGAGTTCCACAGGGCCAACAACGCCGGCAATTCAATCAGGCTGCGAATCTCCGCGTCCGGTGCCTTATTGGCTTCCCACGCTTTGCCTTGCGGGTTAAACCAGATCGCCCGCAACCCTGCCTGCTGTGCCCCGGCAATGTCATCACCCGGATGATCACCAATGTGCACTGCCGTCTCGGGCGTTGCCCCACCGCGTTGCAACGCCTCATGAAACAACCGCGCATCCGGTTTGGCGATGCCGATATCTTCGGCGCACAACGCAAACTTGAAGTAATCCGCCAGCCCTAACCGACGCACATCGGCGTTGCCATTGGTGACCACGCCGAGGGCGTAGTGCTTGGCCAGTGTTTCCAGGGTCGGCTCGACGTCGGGGAACACGTCGATCTGATGCCGCGCATGCAAAAACACTTCAAAGCTTTGGTCGGCGAGATCGTTGGCCTGGTCATGGTCGTAACCGGCCTCTTCCAGCGCATGGAACAACACGCGGCGACGCAACGCGCTGATGCGATGTTTGAGCCCCGGTTCGCTGCTGAGGATCCGCTCGCGAATCGCCCACAAATGCTCCACCGGCACCGCCCCAAGGTTCGGCGCATGCTCGGTCAGCCATTCACGCAATACGGCTTCGGCGCTGAGGATTACCGGGGCGGTGTCCCACAGGGTGTCGTCGAGGTCGAAGGTGATCAATTGGATGGTCATGAGTCATCGCCTTTAATGCGTTTGGCCCGTGGATGGGCGCTGTCGTAAACCGTGGCCAGGTGCTGGAAATCCAGGTGGGTGTAGATCTGGGTGGTCTTGATGTCCGAGTGGCCGAGCAGTTCCTGCACCGCGCGCAGGTCCTGCGAGGACTCGAGCAGGTGGCTGGCAAAGGAGTGTCGCAGCATGTGCGGGTGCAGGTTTTGTCCCAGCTCACGCGCGCCGGCAGCCTTGACCCGCACCTGAATCGCCCGAGGCCCGAGGCGCCGGCCTTGCTGGCTGACGAATACGGCGTCGTCGGCTGGATTGGTCATGGCCCGCAGCGGCAGCCACAGCTCCAGCGCTTCGCGTGCTTTCTTGCCGACGGGCAACAGACGGGTTTTGCTGCCCTTGCCCAGCACTTGAACCATGCCATCGGCCAGGTCAAGTTGATCCAGATTAAGCCCGGTCAGCTCGGAAAGGCGCAATCCCGAGGAATAGAACAACTCCAGAATCGCCTGATCCCGCCGCGCCAGGAAATCATCCTCCACCGCGCCTTCCAGCAGTTGCAGCGCGCGGTCGGTGTCGAGGGTTTTCGGCAGGCGGCGCTCACCTTTGGGCGGCGCCAGGCCATTGGCCGGGTCGTGGTCGCACAGGCCTTCGCGATTCAGATAGTGGTAGAGCCCGCGAACCGCTGATAACAGTCTCGCGAGACTGCGCGACGATTGGCCCTGTGAATGCAGGCGGGCGATCAGGCTGCGCAGGCGCTGGATGTCCAGCGCGGCCCAGCTGCCGATGTTCTGTTTGACGCAGAAGCCCAGCACCTTATCGAGGTCGCGGCGATAGGCGTACAGCGTGTGCGGCGACACCTGTCGCTCACTGCGCAGGTGTTCGCAGTAAGCGTCCAGTTGCCGTTCCATGCTCAGCGGACCGAGCGCAGGGAGCTGTTGACCCGTGGCAGCACGCGGCCCATGACTTCGGCGATGTAGCTCAGGAACAGGGTGCCGACCGAGCTTTTGTAGTGCTGCGGATCACGGCTGGCGATGGCCAGGATACCGTGAATGCCTTGATGACTGATCGCGACGACGGCGGTGGAGCCGATTTGCTTGCGCTGTTCTTCGCCGAACAGGAAGTCCAGTTCGTGTTCACGCAGGCTGCCGCTGACGCTTTTGTCTTCCGAGAGCAAGCCACCGATGGCCGTTTGCGCCTCGGCGTGAGTCACCCAGCGACCCACCGGCATCGGGTTGTCACCCAGCAGGATCAGGCTGACAAAAGGCACCTGGAAGTCCTGGCGCAAGCTGTCTTCGACGCTGATCACCACGTCTTCCAGGCTGGTGGCGTCCATCAGCGCGAGAATCAGGCGGCGGGTCTTGTCGAAGAGGCGGTCGTTGTCGCGGGCCACGTCCATCAAGTGCGACAGGCGATGACGCAGCTCGATGTTACGGTCACGCAGGATGGTCATCTGCCGTTCGACCAGTGAAATGGTGTCGCCGCGACGGTGCGGAATGCGCATGGCCGGGAGCAGTTCTTCGTGCTCGATGAAGAAATCCGGATGAGCCTCCAGGTACGCGGCAATCGCCGCCGCCTCAAGGCTTTCGGAAGGGGATTCGTCGGGCTGCAGGGCGGGAACCTGGGGCTTGTCGGTCATGGATTTCGCTCACTCAAAGACGCACTTGTCCTTCGTATACGCGGACTGCCGGGCCGGTCATCATGACCGGTTGGCCAGGGCCTGCCCACTCAATGGACAAGCGCCCGCCAGGCAGGTCGATCAATAGCGGCGAATCCATCCACCCCTGGCTGATCGCGGCCACTGCGGCTGCGCAGGCACCGGTTCCGCACGCCTGGGTTTCCCCGGCGCCACGTTCCCAGACGCGCAACTGTGCACGGCTCCGGTCGATGACCTGGAGAAAACCGACATTGACCCGCGCCGGAAAGCGCGGGTGGTGTTCGATTTTCGGCCCCAGTTCATGCACCGGTGCGTTATTGATGTCGCTGACCCGCACCACGGCATGGGGGTTGCCCATGGACACGGCGGCCAGTTCGACCGGCGTGCCATCGACGTCGACCGGATAGCTCAGCGCTTGCTCCGGGGCCACAAACGGAATGTCCGCCGGTACCAGGCGCGGTGCCCCCATGTTGACGCTGATCTGGCCGTCGCTACGCACGTCCAGTTCGATGATGCCGCTTTTGGTTTCGACGCGAATCTGCCGTTTTGCGGTCAGGCGCTTGTCGAGCACGAAGCGGGCGAAACAGCGCGCACCGTTGCCGCACTGTTCCACTTCGGAGCCGTCGGAGTTGAAGATCCGATAACGGAAATCCACATCCGGGTTGCTCGGCGCTTCGACGATCAGCAACTGGTCGAAACCGATGCCGGTGTGCCGGTCGCCCCATTGCTTGGCGTGCTTGGGCAGGATGTGCGCGTGCTGGCTGACCAGGTCGAGGACCATGAAGTCATTGCCCAGGCCGTGCATTTTGGTAAAACGCAGCAGCATGGGGTTACTCCGGCAGCAGGCTTTCGCCAGCAAACAACTCGGCTACCGTCTCACGGCGACGCACTTCAACTGCCTGATCACCGTCCACCAACACTTCAGCGGCGCGGCCGCGGGTGTTGTAGTTGGAACTCATGACAAACCCGTAGGCGCCAGCCGAATGCACGGCCAGCAGGTCGCCTTCTTCCAGGGCCAGCTGACGATCCTTGGCCAGGAAGTCGCCGGTTTCGCAGATCGGGCCGACGATGTCGTAGGCACGCGCGGCGGTATCGCGTGGGCGCACGGCAGTGACGTCCATCCAGGCCTGATACAGCGCCGGGCGGATCAAGTCGTTCATGGCCGCATCGACGATGGCGAAGTCTTTGTGTTCGGTGTGCTTGAGGTACTCGACCTGGGTCAGCAGTACACCGGCGTTGGCCACGATGAAGCGGCCCGGCTCGAACACCAGCGCCAGGTCACGACCGTCGAGACGCTCGCGCACAGCCTTGATGTAGTCGCCAGCCAATGGCGGCTCCTCGTCGCGATAACGCACGCCCAAACCACCACCGAGATCGATGTGACGCAGGTAGATGCCGCAATCGCCGAGGCGATCGACCAGGCCCAGCAGGCGGTCGAGGGCATCGATGAAGGGCGGCAGCGTGGTCAGCTGCGAGCCGATGTGGCAATCGACGCCGACAATTTCCAGGTTTTGCAGTTGCGCGGCGCGGATGTACACGTCTTCGGCGTCGGCAATGGCGATGCCGAACTTGTTCTCTTTGAGACCGGTGGAGATGTACGGGTGCGTGCCCGCATCAACGTCCGGGTTCACACGCAGCGAGATCGGTGCGCGAACGCCCAGCTCGGCGGCGACCACTTGCAGGCGTTCCAGCTCATCGGTGGATTCGACGTTGAAGCAATGCACGCCGACTTCGAGGGCGCGACGCATGTCGTCACGGGTCTTGCCGACACCGGAGAAGACGATCTTGTCGGCGCTGCCGCCAGCGGCCAGCACACGTTCCAGCTCGCCACGGGAGACGATGTCAAAACCGGCGCCCAGACGCGCCAGGACATTCAGTACACCGAGGTTGGAGTTGGCCTTGACCGCGAAGCAGACCAGGTGCGGCATGCCGGCTAGCGCATCGGCGTAAGCCAGGTACTGGGCTTCGATGTGCGCGCGGGAGTAGACGTAGGTCGGTGTGCCGAAACGTTCGGCAATGGCCGACAGGGCCACACCTTCGGCAAACAGCTCCCCGCCACGGTAATTAAAAGCGTCCATGGCGTTCCCTTATTGGTAGACGTCGTGCTTGTGTGCTTTGGAGGCAGGCTGTTTTTGCGAGGACTTGGCCTGCTCGACAGGGTCCTGGTCTTCGTCTGGCAGATACAGCGGGCCTTTTTGACCACAGGCCGACACAAGGCAGGCAACCGCGACGAGCGCAGCAAGGGAAGAGATCAGGCGCTTCATGGCGAAATCCTTGAAAATGCGTTAATTGCGCCGGAGTATACCGGCCACCCGTCAGCTTGCCTATGCGACGGGGCTCCCGTCCGGCGGGGCTTGGCACGATGCCGGTCAGCCAGGCGCAATCCCTGTGGGAGCGGGCTTGCCCGCGAAAGCGGTGGTTCAGTCAACAAAGATATTGAATGTGCTGGCCTCTTCGCGGGCAAGCCCGCTCCCACAGGTACAGTGTTTGATGTACCTAAATCGGTGCTTGATCGTTATCCTTTGCAATCACCGGGGCTCGCCCGTATCTTGCGGCGCTTGAGCGTGAACAGACACTTTTTGAGGTTGCCGCAATGAGTTTGACCGAAGCCCGTTTCCACGATCTGGTCGATGCCACCCAGCAGACGCTGGAGGATATTTTTGACGAGTGTGACCTGGATATCGATCTGGAGAGCTCGGCCGGTGTGCTCACCGTCAAGTTCGAAAACGGCAGCCAGTTGATCTTCAGTCGTCAGGAACCGCTGCGTCAGCTGTGGCTGGCGGCGGTGTCCGGTGGTTTCCACTTCGACTATGACGAAGAGAGCGAGCGCTGGATGTGCGACAAGAGCGAAGAGCAGCTGGGCGAAATGCTCGAGCGCATCGTCAAGCAGCAGGCTGACGTCGAACTCGATTTCGAAGGTCTGTGAGATCGTGACCGAGCCCGCCGTCGTTCGCCCACCCAAGCCGCTCTACAGTAATGTCAGCCCGGCGGTCCCTTCGCCGTGCAGTGGTGTGTGCCGGCTGGACGAACAGAAGGTTTGCCTGGGATGTTTTCGCCATGTCGAAGACATCCGCGAATGGCGCTCGGCGGATGATGAGCGCAGGCGGGTTATCTGCGCCCAAGCGGTCCAGCGAAAATCCTTGGCATAAGGGTTTTTGTGGCGAGGGAGCTTGCTCCCGCTCGGTTGCGAAGCGACCGCAAGATTTTCAGGGCCGCTTCGCGCCCCAGCGGGAGCAAGCTCCCTCGCCACAGTGGTCTACACAGGCCCATGGTCGCACCTGACTTGTATATTTATTGAGCTGTGATAGTGTCCGGAAACGCCTCAACTCATCGAGGCTCGTGAAAACCCCGCCTTTTTCTGGCGGGGTTTTGCTTTTTCTGTGCAGAAGAAAGGAGTCTGCCTCAATCATGACCGCACCTTCCATCACCCTTACTCGTCTGGACGTGCAACGTCTGGAGCGCCTGATCGACAGCCTGGACGACACGCTGCCGGGCGTTATCGCGCTGCAAACCGAACTGGATCGCGCCGATACCCTGGTCGGCCACGATGAAGTGCCGGCCGATGTCGTGACGATGAATTCCCGTGTGCATTGCCGCGAAGAAGGCAGCGGCAAGGACTATCACCTGACGTTGGTCTACCCTAAAGACGCCAATGCCGACGAAGGCAAGATTTCCATTCTGGCGCCGGTCGGCAGCGCACTGCTCGGTCTCAAGGTTGGTCAGCACATCGACTGGCCGGCACCGGGCGGCAAGACACTGAAACTGACCCTGCTGGAAGTCGAATCGCAGCCGGCCGAGGGCGGCCACTTTCCGGAATAACCCCCTTCAGACCTGTTCGAGCGCCTCGTTCAACGAGCGCTCCAGGTCAGCCTTGTAACGCAGATACAGATTGCTGGAACTCTGACCGTCACCGAGCAGGCCCGAGAGGTCCAGGTCGGTGATGTAGCAGCGATAGCGTTCGGTTTCGCGTCGCTGATCGACAATCTCCTGCGCGACCACGCTGAACAGTTGGTCGCCATGTTCCAGCTCTGAAAACTCTCGCTGATTGCAATACAACGTCACCTGCACCTCGCCTGGCGCGGCTTTGCCGATGATGGCTTGCACGTCGTAGAAAGGTTTGTTGACCGGCGTTTGCGGCGCTGGCCGCACTTCGACCCGACGCGCCCGCCCGGGGCCGGACGGCAGCAGTTGGTAGTACAACGTGTCCATGCTCACGGGTTGAGCGGCATCCATCGGCAACAAGGCATCGCGCCGGTACTGGATGGATTGCAGGAAGCGTTGCAACGGCACCAACAGGCTCTGTTCGTCGTGATAGGGCAGGCGTTGTTGCCACAGCGCATTGAGCTCATCCAGCACGTAGAGATCAGCCTGATCCTCGTTGATTCTGTAGAACACCTGAATGCACTCGGGCTGGCCCATCGGCAGGATCAGCGCGAGGTCGTGGTCTTCCAGTGCCATCGGGTCCAGGTGTAGCGGGCTGTAGCCTGTCAGCTCCTCACCCAGGTAATCGATCAACGCCGGCAAGGTGGCGATGGCGACGTGATTGACTTGGCCCGGCACCAGTTCCAGCACGTGATAGTGCTGCTGGACCTGGATCAGGTAGCGGTGATTGAGGTTGCTCAACAGAAGGTTCTGTGCGGTGTCGATCACCTCTTCTACCCGGCGGGCAATGAACTGCGCACGGTTATGGCAGAAACAACGAACCCGCAGCTTGGGCTGTTGTGGCCCGCTCGGCAGGTTGTTGAGGTAAGCGCGCAGGCAGTCGAGCAGGGCGTGAGGGCCGTCATAGCGGCTGACCAGCACTTCGTTCCAGCTGTTGAGCGTGACCTGGTCCAGCGTCAGCACGAGGTTCTCGCGAACCCCGGCATAGCTCAGCGAGTCGGTGCGTTCTGTGGTCATCAGGATGTTCAAGTCGCGATGGTGCTTGAGCGGGT
Organism: Pseudomonas sp. GW821-FHT10C09; assembly: GCF_059415465.1. Lineage (NCBI taxonomy): Bacteria > Pseudomonadati > Pseudomonadota > Gammaproteobacteria > Pseudomonadales > Pseudomonadaceae > Pseudomonas > Pseudomonas sp. GW821-FHT10C09. Next base: position 114,599 of record NZ_JBWKNG010000014.1, on the reverse strand, counting down.
CGACGCCAACGTTCACCAGGATCAATACCTCGCTCGGTACGCTGGCGCGCAGCAAGGGCTCTTCCGCCACGGTGGTCAGGGGCAGGGCGATGCACTGTTGCAGGCTGCCGAGCAGGTTGAACAGTTCGAATTCGCTCAGGTCGCTAATGCCAGGGTGCAGGGCGAGGCGCGTGCTGCTGTCGATCACGCCGTTGCGATGGCACCAGGTCAGGAGTTCCAGCAATTGGCGGCTGCGCTTGATCGGCGCGAAATGCTCCCACTCTTGAGCAGTCAGGCTGCCGTTGTACAAACCCCACTGGGTTTGCCCCGGTTCCTTCTTGTTCGGCGCCTGCACCAGCGTCAGCGTGTCTTCGGCCAGGTCCGGGGCGATGCCGGGGTTGATGAATTCGACCTTGTCGGCCTTGCGCTCGAAGGCGGCATACAGTCGGCGACCCAACACATTGAGGTCGCGCTTGTTGATCAGGCTGGCGGTGTCTTCAGTGCGGGCGAACTGGGTCAGGAAGCGGTAGCTGTAATTCAGCTCGTTGACCAAGGCGCGACGTTCAGCGCTGACCTGGCGGACTTTCCACTGGCTGCGGCTATCGAGCAGCGCCAGTTGCCGTTGGTCCCAACCCCATTCCTGGGCCAGTCGCTCCAGCAATGAACGCTGCCAGCTCTGGGTGCGGATGTTGCCGGTCAGTTTGCGATTGACCTTCAGGTACAGCGCGCGGCGCACCAGTTCCAGCCGCTCCGGTTCGCCCTGGGCCTTGAGGTATTCCTCGATGCGCCGGTAGACCACGATGTACGGGTCCAGCTCGTCGAGGTCCAGTTGATTGGCGAACACCGCTTGCTTGAAACGCAGGCTCAGGCAATGAACCTTGGGGTGTTCGCTGGCGTAGACCTCGGTCAGCAGCAGCTTGAGTACGGACTTGTAGGGCGACTCGATGCCCTTGAACAACTGCCAGAGCCCGGCACCGATGAACTCCCCCGGCGGTATGAATGCCAGATGCCCCAGGTCCAGACTTTCGTCGGCACGGATGAAGCGTTTGGACAGCAGCGTGTGGGTGTAGCGGTCGTAGGCGGACTCTTCGTAGACCGGCACCAGCCACCAGATCGGCGTGCGACCGGCCAGCCAGATGGCGGTGCGATAGAACTCATCCAGCAGCAGGTAATGCTGGGTGGTGCCGCAGTCTTCGGAACTCAACTGGGTGTCGCGCTCACCGAGCACGAAGCGCGTCGGATCGATCAGGAAGAAATGCGCCTCGGCGCCCTGGCTGGCGGCCCAGACCTCCAGCAGTTGGCATTTTTTGCGCAGCTCGGCGAGTTCGCTTTCGCTGAGGTCCGGCGCGTGGCAGACCCAGACGTCCATGTCGCTTTGATCGGCTTGAGCCAGCGTGCCAAGGCTGCCCATCAGGAACAGGCCGTGGATCGGTCGCGGCGGATTGCTGCCGTGTCGCGGCTTGTAAGAGAACGAGCGGGTCAGGCGCTGGGCTTCAGCGAGGGCATTGGCATCTGGCTCGAAGTTCGACAGCCCGGCCGGCGTAGCGCCGGAAACATACCCCGGTAATAACGGATGATTGACGTGGAAAAACAGCGGTAGCAGCGTCAGCACCGTTTGCTGGCGGGTCGACAACCCTTCCATGGCCCGGGCCATGCGGCCTTCATTGAGTTTTAGAAAGCGTGCGCGCAGTTGGCTGAGAACCTTGCGGTCGATTCCCTCGTCCAGATCGGGGCGGATTTCATGGGTGCGGGTCATGTCAGCTCAAACCGGCTCGCGAGGCTCGGACGTGGGGGCGGCGAATGAGGGGCAGTTTAGCGCCTCGGGCCTGCCACTTTTAAGCTGAATTTGTATTTTTGACGTCAGATTTTTATCGCGGGGCGACAGCAGGCGCCGGGTTTGCCCGCGGAAATCCCGTGACAGGGGTTTCCGTGGGCGAAGCGGTGTTGTTCAGGCTGTTTCTTCGGCGCGCAGAATGGTCAGCACGGTTTGTACATTTTGCGCGGCGTCACGACCCAGGCTGGTCAGGTAACCGCCATCGGGCTGGTCGGTCAGTTCTTTTTCAAAAAGGCGTTGGGCGGCGGCAATGTGTTTCGGGGCAGCGGTCTGATGAATTTTCAGACCTTCCTGGGAACTGTCCAGGTTGAAGAGTGCGAGGACTTCCAGTTCGGCAACCAACTCAGGGGTAAGCGACATAAGGACTCCAGACTTTCTAGGAATTGGACGACAGCGCCCCTAAGGTGAGCCCACTCGTGCGGCATGTCCAGTGCCTGCATCAGGGTTTTTTCACCTCGGGAAGCATTCCCCGGCGGCTGGTGCGGCAGCGGGGTGCGTACCAGTGTAGTCAGGGTATGGGGGAAGGCAGGATTGATGGGTGACAATTTGTGTAGGAGCGGATTGTGTGGCGAGGGAGCTTGCTCCCGCTGGGGCGCGGAGCGGCCCCAAAAGTTTTGCGACTGCTCCGCAGCCGAGCGGGAGCAAGCTCCCTCGCCACAGAAGCTTGCTGTCCATCAAATCGGGTTTACTTCTTTTCCGGCGGCAATTCCGGCAGCGCGCGCAGCGCTGTTTCGTACCATTCGGTATTGAACGCGCGGTCTTCTTCGAGGATTGCGTCGATTTCTACCGCCAACACGTGTGCCATCAAATTGAGGATTTCTTCACGCTCGTAACCGACCAGCGTCAACTTGTTGAAGGTCGCCTTGGCAGCCGGCGGGTTGTCGCTTTCGATCTGGTTTTCGATGGCTTCGATCAGGGTGGTTTCGGTAAATTCTTCTTCGTCGCTATCGATGTCGGTTGGCTCGCTCATGGCAGGCTCCTCAAGTTAAGGCGGCCAGTTTACCTGCATTCAACGCTGTGATGCTGCTGGCAAGAATCGCACGGGCGTTCTATAAAACAGGACTGCCAACCCCGCACGGCCTGGAGGCTTTGTGATGCTCAAGCTTTATGGATTTTCTGTCAGCAACTACTACAACATGGTGAAACTGGCGCTGCTGGAGAAGGGACTGCCGTTCGAAGAAGTGCTGTTTTACCCTGGCCCGAGCCCAGAAGCGCTGGCCATCAGCCCGCGCGGCAAGGTCCCTGTGCTGGGCACCGAACAAGGTTTCATCAACGAAACCGCTGTAATTCTCGAATACATCGAACAGAGTCAGAAAGGTACGCCGCTGTTGCCGAGCGATCCTTTCGAGCGCGCACAGGTGCTGGCGCTGGCCAAGGAAATCGAGCTGTATATCGAGCTGCCGGGGCGCATGTGCTACGGCGAGGCGTTTTTTGGTTCGCCGGTGCCGGACGCGATCAAGGAGAGGACCAGGTCCGAGTTGCTGCTGGGGTTTGCCTCGCTCGCGCGGCACGGCAAGTTTGCCCCTTATGTGGCGGGCGACAGCCTGAGCATTGCCGATCTGTATTTCCTGTACAGCGTGCCGTTGGCCGCTGCGGTGGGGCAGAAGTTGTTTGGCCTGGATTTGTTGGCCGAGATGCCAGAAGCCAAGGCATTGCTGGAGCGACTGGGCGAGAACCCGAATGTAAAGCGGATTGCAGTGGACAAGGAAGCGGCGATGCCAGCGTTTATGGCGATGATCGCGTCCAAGAAGTAGTTTTTTGGTGTTTGTAAGATAGCCTTCGCGAGCAGGCTCGCTCCCACAGGGGAAAGTGTTGAACACACCGGACCCTGTGGGAGTGAGCCTGCTCGCGATGCTTTTAGCGATTAGCGGCTGGCGAGCAGCGCCTGGCCGCGAACCACTGCCTGCTTGACCTGCGCCGGCGCAGTGCCGCCGATATGGTCACGGGCATTCACCGAACCTTCCAGGGTCAGCACGGCAAATACGTCCTGATCGATCTGATCGCTGAACTTGCGCAGCTCTTCCAGGCTCATTTCCGCCAGGTCCTTGCCGCTTTCCACGCCGTACTTCACGGCATGGCCAACGATTTCGTGGCAGTCGCGGAACGGCAAGCCGCGGCGCACCAGATAGTCAGCCAGGTCGGTGGCGGTAGAGAAGCCACGCAGCGCCGCTTCGCGCATCATCGCGTGCTTGGGTTTGATCGCCGGGATCATGTCGGCAAAGGCCCGCAGCGAGTCGCGCAGGGTGTCAGCCGCGTCGAACAGCGGCTCTTTGTCTTCCTGATTGTCCTTGTTGTAGGCCAGCGGCTGGCCCTTCATCAAGGTCAGCAAACCCATCAGTGCGCCGAAGACGCGGCCGGATTTGCCGCGAACCAGTTCCGGCACGTCCGGGTTTTTCTTCTGCGGCATGATCGAGCTGCCGGTGCAGAAACGGTCCGGCAGATCGATGAACTGGAATTGCGCGCTGGTCCACAGCACCAGCTCTTCGGAGAAACGCGACAGGTGCATCATCGCGATGCTCGCCGCCGAGCAGAACTCGATGGCGAAGTCACGATCCGACACGTTGTCCAGCGAGTTGCCGCCGACGGCGTCGAAACCCAGCAACTGCGCGGTGAATTCACGGTCGATCGGGTAGGTGGTGCCGGCCAGCGCAGCGCTGCCCAGCGGCATGCGGTTGGTGCGCTTGCGGCAGTCGACCAGGCGCTCGTAGTCGCGGCTGAGCATTTCGAACCAGGCCAGCATGTGGTGCCCGAAGGTCACCGGCTGTGCGGTTTGCAAGTGAGTGAAGCCGGGCATGATGCTGCCGGCTTCGCGCTCGGCCTGCTCCAGCAAGCCTTTTTGCAGACGGGTGATTTCGCTGAGGATCAGGTCGATCTCGTCACGCAGCCACAGGCGGATATCGGTGGCGACCTGGTCGTTACGGCTGCGGCCGGTGTGCAGCTTCTTGCCGGTGACGCCGATGCGATCGGTCAGGCGCGCCTCGATGTTCATGTGCACGTCTTCGAGGTCGATGCGCCAGTCGAACTGGCCGGCCTCGATTTCACCCTGGATGGTGTTCAGGCCATCGATGATGCTGTCGCGCTCGGCATCGGTCAGCACGCCGACCTTGGCCAGCATGGTGGCGTGGGCGATCGAGCCCATGATGTCGTGGCGATACAGGCGCTGGTCGAAAGTGACGGAGGCGGTGAAGCGGGCGACGAAGGCGTCGACGGGTTCACTGAAGCGGCCGCCCCAGGACTGATTGGTCTTGTCAGTGCTCATGAATTCGCTCGTATCGGCTGGAGAAAAGTGACGTTGAAAGCTGTCGCGGATAATAACAGGGTTGCCAATCCTGTCGCTGACACTGGTCGATACGTTTTTTTCTTATGGCGCGGTCCATACTCAAGGTGAGCCTTTGGGAAATTGCGCAACGATATTTTTCAATTGAGCAATAACGTCCCGGCAACCGTCTACAGTTGGACAGTAGGATCAGCGCACTTTTTGGTGCGACCACTGACTATAAGAAGAGGGGGTGTTCATATTGTGTATCGGCAAACCCTACGGCGATCCCTCGCCAACGCGGGCCAGAGCCTCCAATCACGCGGCAGTTGAAAATTTAGCCGCCGATCTCGCGGCACTTTTTGGCCCTCGCGCTAGTCTTAGCGTGGATCGCGGTGACGGACGTCACTTCACCTGTCTACGCTATCCTTGTGCGAGACTCACGCAGGAATCCAGCGCAATATGAATGTCCTGATCGTTGATGACGAACCCCTGGCCCGCGAGCGCCTGAGCCGAATGGTCGGCGAACTCGAGGGATACAGTGTCCTGGAGCCCAGCGCCACGAACGGCGAAGAGGCGTTGGCACTGATCGACAGCCACAAGCCGGATATCGTGCTACTCGATATCCGTATGCCAGGCCTTGACGGCCTGCAAGTGGCTGCGCGGTTGTGCGAACGCGAAACTCCGCCCGCTGTGGTGTTTTGTGCAGGACCCGATGAATTTGCCGTGGAAGCCTTACAGGCCAGCGCCGTAGGCTATGTGGTGAAACCTGTGCGTACTGAACAGCTTCACGAAGCATTAAAGAAAGCCGAGCGCCCCAATCGTCTCCAGCTCGCTGCCCTGACGCGTCCCGCCGCCGAAAGTGGCAGCGGCCCCCGCAGCCACATCAGCGCACGAACCCGAAAGGGTATCGAGCTGATCCCGCTGGATCAGGTGGTCTACTTCATTGCCGACCACAAATACGTGACCTTGCGCCATGAAAGCGGCGAAGTGTTGCTGGATGAACCGCTCAAGGCCCTTGAGGATGAGTTTGGCGACCGATTCGTGCGAATCCACCGCAATGCCCTGGTCGCCCGCGAGCGCATCGAACGCCTGCAACGCACACCTCTGGGGCATTTCCAGCTGTTCCTCAAAGGTTTGAACGGCGACGCTTTGATCGTCAGCCGGCGCCATGTGGCCGGCGTGCGCAAGATGATGCAGCAGCTTTAATTCGCCGTTCACGGGGCGATCTTCACACCCGCTTGCCGGACAACCAGGCCAGGGAGGCCATGCAGTACCTGATACAAGTCAAAGTGGATTTGGCTGAGCTGTTATTATCCGCCGTATCTATTCAGTACGGATTGATCCATGTCCTCTCGCGAAATCCGCATCGCCACACGCAAAAGTGCCCTGGCCCTATGGCAGGCCGAATACGTCAAAGCCCGTCTGGAAGAGGCCCATCCCGGTCTGCTCGTGACACTGGTGCCCATGGTCAGTCGCGGCGACAAGCTGCTGGACTCGCCGCTGTCGAAAATCGGCGGCAAGGGCCTGTTCGTCAAAGAGCTGGAAACCGCGCTGCTGGAAAACGAAGCCGACATCGCCGTGCATTCGATGAAAGACGTGCCGATGGACTTCCCGGAAGGGCTCGGCCTGTTTTGCATCTGCGAGCGTGAAGATCCACGCGATGCGTTCGTCTCCAACACCTACTCCAGCCTGGATGAGTTGCCACAAGGCAGCATCGTCGGCACCTCCAGCCTGCGCCGTCAGGCCCAGTTGCTGACCCGTCGCCCGGACCTGCAGATCCGCTTCCTGCGTGGCAACGTCAATACGCGTCTGGCCAAGCTTGATGCGGGTGAGTACGACGCCATCATCCTCGCCGCCGCTGGCCTCATTCGCCTGGGCTTCGAAGACCGCATCACCTCGGCCATCAGCGTCGACGACAGCCTGCCGGCCGGTGGCCAGGGCGCAGTCGGTATCGAATGCCGCACCGCCGACAGCGAAATTCATGCCTTGTTGGCCCCGCTGCACCATCTCGACACCGCCACTCGCGTGACCGCCGAACGTGCCCTCAACAAACATTTGAACGGTGGCTGCCAAGTGCCGATCGCCTGCTACGCCGTGCTGGAAGGCGAGCAGATCTGGTTGCGAGGCCTGGTCGGTGATCCAAGTGGCGGCCGGCTGCTCAGCGCCGAAGCCCGTGCCCCCCGCGCTGACGCCGAAACCTTGGGTGTGCAAGTCGCCGAGGACCTTTTGAGCCAGGGCGCCGACGATATCCTCAAAGCGGTGTATGGCGAGGCAGGTCACGAGTGACTGGCTGGCGCTTGCTGCTGACGCGACCTGCGGATGAATCCGCAGCGTTGAGCGATGTTTTGGCGCAAGCGGGGATTTTCAGTAGCAGCTTGCCGCTTTTGGCAATCGAGCCGATCCCGGCCTCTGACACAATGCGCGGGCTGATTCAGGCACTGGATCGCTTTTGTGCGGTGATCGTGGTCAGTAAACCCGCGGCCAGAATCGCTGTTGATCTGGTCGACCAGGTTTGGCCGCATCCTCCTGCGTTGAAATGGTTCAGTGTCGGCGCCGCCACTGCGCAAATCCTTGAGGACCGCGGGCTGGACGTGAGCTTTCCAGCCGAAGGTGATGACAGCGAAGCCTTGCTGGAACTTCCCGGGTTGCGCGAGGCTGTCAACCGGCCCGATCCGCGCGTGTTGATCGTGCGCGGGGAAGGTGGACGCGAACTCCTGGCAGAGCGTTTGCGCGAGCTTGGTGCTAGTGTCGAGTATCTGGAGTTGTACCGTCGCGGCCTGCCTCATTACCCGCTGGCGGCACTGCCTGACCGGATTGAAGCGGAACGCTTGAACGGGCTGGTGGTCAGCAGTGGACTAGGTTTTGAGCACCTGCATCAACTGGCCGGCGTTGCCTGGCCACAATTGGCGCGGTTGCCGTTGTTTGTTCCAAGCCCAAGGGTCGCCGAACTGGCACGTGCCGCCGGGGCTCAAACAGTTGTGGATTGTCGCGGCGCCAGTGCCGCGGCTTTGCTGACGGCGTTACGGGAGCATCCCGAACCCGTTCTCTAATGCAAAGGATGGATACGTGAGCGAAACTGCCTTGCCTAAAGATGACGTCCAGCCAGTGCTTGATGCACCGGTTGAAACTCCGGTTGAAACGACGCCACCCCCTGACGTGCAGCGTCGAGGCAATGGGCTGGCAATCGTCGCGCTGCTGCTCGGCGCTGCCGGTGTTGCCGTGGGCGGCTGGGGTGTCTGGCAGGTGCGTCACCTGCAAGCCAATAACCAGCAGCAACTGGCTCAGGTGCAAGCGCTGAACGACCAGGCGCAAAGCCTCAAGCTCAATGAGCAGCGCATCAGCACCCGTCTGGAGCAGTTACCCGCCGTTGATGAACTGGAGGCGCGCGCCCGTCTGGTCACGCAGTTGCAGGGTGATCAACAACGCCTTAACCAGCGCCTGGAAACCGTCCTCGGTGCCAGCCGCAAGGACTGGCGCCTGGCCGAGGCCGAGCATTTGTTGCGTCTGGCCAGCCTGCGCCTCTCTGCCTTGCAGGACATCAGCAGCGCGCAGGCGCTGGTGCAGGGGGCCGACGATATTCTCCGTGAACAGAACGATCCGGGCTCCTTCGCCGCTCGCGAGCAAGTGGCCAAAACCCTGGTGGCGTTACGCAGTACGGAACAGCCGGATCGTACCGGGTTGTTCCTGCGACTGGGCGCGTTGCGTGATCAAGTGATCGACCTCACCGAGCTGGCACCCGAGTACAAGGACCGGGGCGAGTCTCTGCTGGGCCTGACCGCTGATGGCGACGGTGCCAGTCGTTGGGCGCAATGGTGGGATCAGATCTCCCGTTACATTCGCATCGACTTCAGTGCTGACAAAAATGTCCGTCCACTGTTGGCCGGGCAGAGCCTGAGCCAGGTACGGCTTGCCCTGAGCCTGGCGCTGGAGCAGGCGCAATGGGCCGCGCTCAATGGCCAGGCCGCGGTTTACACCCAGGCGCTGGCGGAGGCTCGGGATGTGTTGACCGGCAACTTCAACCAGGACAACCCCCAGAGCAAAGTGATGCTGGAGCAGGTTGGCGAGCTGAGCAAGCAACGGGTCACGGTCGTGACACCGGATCTGACCGGCACGTTGAGCGCGGTGCAGGGGTATCTGGAGCGGCGTAATGTCAACGCTGAAGACTCGATCAAGCCAATGGCCAAGCCTGCTGCAGGTACCGCTCAGGAGGCAACGCCATGAAGCGCCTCTATGTGATCGTGTTCCTGGTGATCGCCGCTGCTGCCGCGCTGGGATTGGCGATTGCCGAGCATGCCGGTTACGTGCTGATTGCCTATAAGAGCTTTCGTTACGAATCGAGCCTGTGGGCGACCCTCGCATTGGTCGCAGTGTTGTGGCTGCTGTTCTGGGGCATCAAGGTGCTGGTCGAGCTGGTGATGACCTCCAGTGGCGTGGTCAATCCCTGGTCGCGGCGCAATCGCAGTCGCCGGGTGCAAGTGGCGATCGAGCACGGTCAGCTGGATCTGGCGGAAGGTCGCTGGGCGAGTGCACAGCGTCATTTGCATCGCGCTGCCGAAGCTGAGCGCCAACCACTGCTCTACTACCTTGGTGCGGCACGTGCCGCCAACGAGCAGGGTCATTACGAAGAAAGCGACAATTTGCTGGAGCGTGCCCTCGAGCGCCAGCCACAGGCCGAATTGGCGATTGCCTTGAATCACGCCCAATTGCAGACCGACCGTGGCGATACCGACGGCGCCTTGGCCACCCTGCAAGCCATGCATGAGCGTCATCCCCATAACGCCCAGACATTGCGCCAGTTACAGCGCCTGCTTCAGCAGCGTGGCGACTGGTCGGCGGTGATTCGCCTGTTGCCCGAGCTGCGCAAGGATAAGGTCCTGCCGCCCGCCGAACTGGCCGAACTGGAGCGCCGTGCGTGGGGTGAAAACCTGTCGCTGGCGGCGCATCAGGAAGAAGATGGCAAGGTCGGTTTGCAATCGCTCACTCGCGCTTGGCAACAGCTCACGTCGGCTCAGCGTCAGGAACCGCAATTGGTGCTGGCCTATGCCGAGCAGCTACGACAACTGGGGGCGCAGGTCGAGGCGGAGGAGGTTCTGCGCACGGCCCTCAAGCGCCATTACGACAGTCATCTGGCGCGACTGTATGGACTGGTTCGCGGCAGCGATCCGGCGCGCCAACTGCAGACTGCCGAGGGCTGGCTCAAGGATCATCCAGCCGACCCGAGCCTGTTGCTGACACTGGGCCGCTTGTGCCTGCAAAACAGCTTGTGGGGCAAGGCGCGAGACTATCTGGAGAACAGTCTGCGGATTCAGCGTAACCCGGAAGCTTGTGCGGAACTGGCGCGGTTGCTGGCGCAACTGGGCGACACCGAACGCAGCAATCAGTTGTTCCAGGAAGGCTTGGGCATGCTCGATGAGCGTCTGCTGGCGGCACCGCTGCCAGCGCCCGTTTACGCCTGAGGCTGGTCCTGTAGCCGCAGGCTTCGCCAGCGGCTACAGGGGCGGGGCGGCGCTCTCTGGGTTCGAAACGCGTCGCGTGTTTGGCCTTGTAGTCCCTGATCGGAATCCTCCTACAGAGGACTACACCGATTCCTCTCGACGCTGTCGGGAATTCCCTACACTTCTGGTGAAGTGTCCGTGCCGGCCTGCCTTGAAAGGCTTGCGCGCTTTCCTCTACCGTAACCACCTGTCTCTACTGGTACGGAAAAGCCATGTCTTTGGCCTGCTCACGCTCCTTGTTTTTCATGGTTTTCATTACAGGTTCCCTGGCCTTGGGCATTTCCTATTACCTGGAATATGCGGTCGGACTCAAACCTTGCGGCTTGTGCGTTTTGCAGCGGGCTTGTCTGGCGCTACTCACGGGTATCTGCCTGGCAGCCTCCGTGCAGGGTCCGGGGCGCTTTGGATCGTTCCTGTATTGGTTGCTCGGATTCTTCTGCAGTCTCGCGGGCATGATTACGGCGTGGCGGCAGATACTGCTGCAAAGTGATCCCATGCATCAGCTCTTGACGTGCTCGTCCAGCCTGGAGGTGACCTACGAGAACATGCCTTGGTTATGCCGGGTCACGGAGATGTTCAAGGGGGAGGCTAATTGTGCCGAGATTTCCTGGACGCTGTTCGACCTGAGCATCCCGGAATGGAGCCTGCTGTTCTTTATCGGGGTGACGATTCTGGGGGTTTATCAATTGCTTCGCGTCGTTTGGCTCGCGTGTGAGCGACCGCTCAGCGGCGTGTCGTCGCACCGGGTGCAGATGGGCGATTAAACACTTGTATGAACTTTATCTCCTGCGTACCTTGAAGCCACAGTCGCGCGGGCATAATCTGGCCCGCACGTGTCATTGGAATTATGTTGCTCGATGACGCTCTGCCTGACCGCCCATTGACTTAACAAGAGGCGAGCAGGCATTGAGCAGCTGACCCACAAGGGAAGAGAGATCACCATGCTCGAAAGTTGTCAGAATGCTCAGGAACGTTGGGGTGGAGTGCATCTGCTGATCGATCGTTGGTTGCAGGAGCGTCACGAACTGGTTCGGGCCTATGATGCTCTCGGCGCCAAGCCTGAGGCACTAGGCGAGAACCGCAAGCCGTTGCAGGAATTCTGCGGCGTGCTGGTCGATTATGTGTCGGCGGGGCATTTCGAGATCTACGAACAGCTCACCGGTGAAGCCAAGGCATTTGGCGACACGCGTGGTCTGGAGCTGGCCGAGACAATCTACCCGCGCATCGATGTCATCACCGAGAAGCTGCTGGCGTTCAACGACCTGTGTGATGCAGGCAAGTGCGTCGCGGAGAAATTCAAGGAGTTGGGCGGCCTGTTGCATGAACGCTTCGAACTGGAAGATTGCCTGATCGAAGTGCTGCATACCGCTCACAAGGAAGAGGATTCGGTTCAGGCCTGAATCCCTCCCGGCAAACTAAAAACGGTGCGCACTGCGCACCGTTTTTTTATGCCTGTAATTCAGATGGTAGCGCCGCGCAATTCGACTTCAAATACCAGTGGGGTGAACGGTGCGATCAGGTCGCCGGCGCCGTCCGCGCCATAGGCTTGAGACGATGGAATCACCAAGCGCCATTTCGCACCGACCGGCATATTTTGCAGTGCGCTGCGCCAGCCGCTGATCACGCTGTCGAGACTGAACCACTGCGGCTGACTGTTCTGATCGAACACCGTGCCATCCGGCAGGCGCCCGACATACAAAACCTGGACCTTGCCATTAGGGCCGGCCTTGGCGCCGGTGCCGGGAGTCAGCTCCGTCAGCAACACGCCATCCGCCAATTCGCGAACACCCGGTTTGGCTTTTTCCTCGGTGAGAAAGCGCTGCTCTTTTTCCAGTGCGGCTTCGCTTTGCGGGAGCGCCGGCTGCTCGGCGAGCTGGGCTTCATGCTCGGCCAGGATTCGCTCGATCTGCTCGTCCTTCAACGCCAGTGGCTTGCCTTGATACGCTTGTTGCAGACCCTCCAGCAGTGCCTGAAGTTGCAGATCGGGGACCTCCTGGCGCAGGCGTTCACCGAGGCTCGCGCCCAGGCTGTAAGCAAGATCGTGAGGGTTATTTGCGGAGGTTTTTTCGTCGGCTTGAGCCACTGAAAAAAACACGCACAGCGATAAAAAAAGGTAGCGCGACATGGGCACTCTCCGACCTGGAATGCGGTGGATTATGCCAGTGAGAATGGGCACAAAGGTGAACTGGTTTTGCGCAAGCGCAGAAGTTTTTCGATCCGTTGCAACGCAACGCTTTCGATACTGTCAACATGCCCTAGCGGCGGTAGCAGCAGAGGTCTAGTATGAGCCGCACCCACGTCAGCCAGGAGGTAAACCATGTCGGCCACCAAGAAGCCTGTAAATACCCCGTTGCACTTACTCCAACAACTCTCGGGCAGCCTGCTCGAGCATCTGGAAAATGCTTGTTCCCAAGCCTTGGCTGATGCAGAAAAACTGCTCGCCAAACTGGAAAAGCAGCGCGGAAAAGCGCAGGAAAAATTGCACAAGTCCCGTACCAAATTGCAGGACGCTGCGTCGGCCGGCAAAGCCAAGGCACAAGCCAAGGCGAAGGACGGCGTGCAGCAACTCGAAGACGTGCTCGATGCCCTCAAGGATCGTCAGTCCGACACCCGTGCCTACATTCTGCAACTCAAGCGCGATGCTCAAGAAAGCCTGAAACTGGCCCAGGGCGTCGGTCGTGTTCAAGAGGCTGTCGGCAAGGCGTTGTCCCTGCGTGCGGCCAAACCTGCTGCTACACCTGCCAAGAAAACCGCCGCCAAACCGGCTGCTGCAAAAGCACCGGCCAAGCCTGCTGCCAAGGCTCCGATTAAAGCTGCTGCAAAACCTGCCGCTGCAAAAAAACCAGCCGCTGCCAGCGCTGCCAAACCGGCCGCTAAAACTGCCGCTGCGAAACCTGCCGCCAAGCCAGCTGCTGCGCGAACCGCTGCTGCCAAGCCAGCTGCAAAATCGCCTGCTGCCAAACCTGCTGCAGCAAAAACCACAGCCGCTAAACCGGCTGCCAAACCTGCCGCCAAAACGGCTGCTGCAAAACCTGCTGCCAAGCCAGCTGCTGCGCGTACCGCTGCTGCCAAGCCTGCCGCGAAACCGGCTGTAAAAGCTGCTGCCAAACCGGCTGCTAAACCGGCTGTAAAAGCCGCCGCTAAACCCGCTGCTAAACCTGCTGTAAAAGCTGCAGCCAAACCAGCCGCGAAACCGGCTGCCAGAACGGCTGCCGCGAAACCTGCTGCTGCCAAGCCAGCCGCCGCTAAACCAGCAGCTAAACCTGCCGCTGCTAAACCGGCTGCAAAACCAGCAGCTAAACCTGCCGCTGCAAAACCAGCAGCCAAACCAGCTGCTGCAAAACCTGCCGTTGCCAAGCCGACCCCAGCGCCCGCTGCCAAGCCAGTGACTCCAGCGCCAGCAGCATCGGCTGCACCCGCAGCTACCACCTCGACAGCCACGCCTGCGCCAACGCCAGCCGCCCCGTCGAGCGCCAGCACCACCCCAACCAGCGCTTCCTAAGTGCCGGTTACCGCGACGCGCAGCTGATGCAGCGCGTCGCGGTCCAGGTTGGCGGCGCCTGCCGCCACACCTTCCAACCAGGCCGTCAGATCGGTCGCCTCACCCTGCGGCCAGCTCTGCGCCGTTCGCTCCAGCCGCAACAACAGATGCCGCTCGGCTTCTAGCTCCAGTGCCTTCACGCGTTCACGCAGCTTTTTCAGCTCGGCATCCTCAGTCGCGACGACTTTCCAACGCATGCGCAATGCGCGCAACGGTTGCACGACATCCCCATCCCAGGGCTCCGCCACTGTGCGCAGTAGCTTGATTCGCTGTTCATTGCAGGCGACGCCACGCTGTCCCAGCCATGCTGCGCAGAGCAGCAAACACACATTGACGCCATCCGACTGCAACTGCAGGCACGCGCGTTCAACGCCGGGACGGGCGTAAGTCGTCAGGGAAAAGCTCCACAGGTCAGAGGACATAGTGCTACTCGCGCCAGTTGCGAGCGAAGCTGGTAGACTCCGCCGCCATTATGATTCGACTTCAGAACCTGACTTTACAGCGTGGCCCTCAACGTCTGCTAGAAGACGCTGAGCTGACCCTGCACGCCGGCCACAAAGCCGGCCTCATCGGTGCCAACGGCGCCGGCAAATCGAGCCTGTTCGCCTTGATTCGGGGCGAACTGCACCCGGACTCGGGTGACTGCTTCCTGCCGGCCGACTGGCGCATCGCCCATATGCGCCAGGAAATCGAGACGCTCGAACGCCTGGCGGTCGACTACGTGCTCGATGGCGACCTGCGCCTGCGTGAGGTGCAACGCGACCTCGCCGCAGCCGAAGCGGCCCATGACGGTGCCGCTCAGGCCCGCCTGCACTCGGAACTCGACAGCGCCGACGGTTACACCGCCGACGCCCGTGCCAGAAAGCTGTTGGCCGGCCTTGGGTTCACCAACGAACAGATGGATCGTCCGGTAGGAGATTTCTCTGGTGGCTGGCGGATGCGTCTGAATCTGGCGCAGGCTTTGATGTGCCCTTCGGACTTGTTGCTACTCGACGAACCCACCAACCACTTGGACCTCGACGCCATCATCTGGCTCGAAGAGTGGCTGAAAAGTTACCCCGGCACGTTGTTGCTGATTTCCCACGACCGGGATTTCCTCGATGCCGTGGTCGATCACGTGGCTCACGTCGATCAACGCAAGATCACGCTGTACCGCGGTGGCTATAGCGCTTTCGAACGCGCCCGCGCCGAACGTCTGGCCCAGCAACAACAGGCTTACGAGAAGCAGCAGGCGCAACGTGCGCACATGGAAAGCTACATCGCCCGCTTCAAGGCCCAGGCCACCAAGGCCCGTCAGGCCCAGAGCCGGATCAAGGCGCTGGAGCGGATGGAAGAACTGTCCGCCGCCCACGTCGATTCGCCGTTCGATTTCGTCTTCCGTGAATCGCAGAAAATCTCCAGTCCGCTGATCGACCTGTCCGATGCCCGTTTGGGTTATGGCGACAAAGCCGTGCTGGAAAAGGTCAAGCTGCAACTGACCCCTGGCGCGCGCATCGGTTTGCTCGGCCCGAACGGCGCTGGTAAATCGACCCTGATCAAGAACCTCGCCGGTGAGCTCGAACCGTTGTCCGGTCGCCTGACCCGTGGCGAAAACACCGTCGTGGGTTACTTCGCCCAGCATCAGTTGGACTCTCTCGACGCCAAGGCCAGCCCGTTGCTGCACTTGCAGCGTCTGGCCCCGACCGAGCGTGAGCAGACCCTGCGCGACTTCCTCGGTGGTTTCGACTTCCGTGGTGCGCGCATCGATGAGCCGGTGCTGAACTTCTCCGGCGGCGAAAAGGCCCGTCTGGCCCTGGCGTTGATCGCCTGGGATCGGCCGAACCTGCTGCTGCTCGACGAACCGACCAACCACCTGGACCTGGAAATGCGCCTGGCATTGACCATGGCGCTACAGGAGTTCAGTGGTGCGGTTCTGGTGGTTTCCCACGATCGTCATTTGCTTAAAAGCACGACCGATAATTTCTATCTGGTGGCGGACGGCAAGGTCGAGGAATTCGACGGCGACCTGGAAGACTACGCCCGTTGGCTGGTCGACTATCGCCAGCGCAATGCGCCGGTCAACACCACGCCGGTCAATCCGGACAAAACCGACAAGAAGGCCCAGCGCCAGGCCGCTGCTGCGTTGCGTCAGCAACTGGCGCCGCACAAGCGTGAGGCTGACAAGCTGGAAGCCGAGCTGGGCAAGCTGCACGAGAAGCTGGCGAAGATTGATGCCAGCCTTGGCGACAGCGATATCTACGAACCGGCGCGCAAGAATGATCTGCGCGATCTGCTGGCTGAACAGGCCAAGCTGAAGGTGCGTGAAGCAGAGCTGGAAGAATCCTGGATGGAAGCGCTGGAACTGCTGGAAAGCATGCAGGCGGAGCTGGAGGCACTGTCTTGATGGAGGCGTTCAAGCTGCCGTTGCCGGCGGTGTGGATCGAGCCCCTCTGGCTGGTCGTGCAGATTCTGCTGATTCTGCTGGCCGGCTACTTCACCCAACGCTTTGTGGCGAAGGGCCTGACCCGGCTGGGCGAGCGCTATCCGTTTCCGCCGCAGTTGCTGATGCCGCTGCGGGGCGGGCTGCGCTGGCTGATCATGGGCAGCGCGCTGATTTTCGTGCTGGAACGCCTTGGCGTGTCAGCCACCGTACTCTGGACCGCGTTGTCCGGTTTCGTCGCGGTGGCGGCGGTGGCGTTCTTCGCCATGTGGAGTGTGCTTTCCAACCTGCTGTGCGCGATCCTGATTTTCACCGTCGGCCCGTTTCGCCTCGGCGACGTGGTCGAGTTGGTGGACACCACCGATAAGCCTGGCGTCAAAGGCCGGGTGGTGGCGATCAATCTGCTGTACACCACGTTGATCGAAGCGGAAGAACTCGGGACTGGCAGTGCGATGGTGCAGGTGCCTAACAGCCTGTTCTTCCAGCGCTCGGTTCGGCGCTGGCGGGGGAGTGATGTATTCCCTTCGAGCGGGTTTGAAAAGTAAGGCTTCTGTTGCCTGACATGCCGCCTTCGCGAGCAGGCTCGCTCCCACACTATTTTTTGGTCGTTCACAAAATGGGCTGCAAAGGCTGGTCGGCAGCCGCAACATCCGGCAAAAAATCGATAGTCATCCGCCCAAAGCCGCATTAGCTTAGACGTCTGTCACGAGTCTGAGTCGAGGTGTGCAATGGAGCTTCAAACATGGCTGGCGTTTTTTGCCGCCTGCTGGGTGATCAGTCTGTCGCCTGGTGCCGGCGCCATTGCGTCGATGTCCAGCGGTCTGCAATACGGTTTCTGGCGCGGTTACTGGAATGCCCTGGGCCTGCAATTGGGCCTGGCGGTGCAGATCGCGATTGTCGGCGCTGGCGTGGGCGCGATCCTCACCGCTTCAGCGTCCGCCTTCTATGCGATCAAATGGTTCGGCGTGGCGTACCTGGTGTACCTCGCCATCAAGCAATGGCGCGCGTTGCCCAGCGACATGAGCGATGACGCGGCTGTGCGTCAGATCGGCAAGCCGATGGCGTTGGTGTTCCGTGGTTTCCTGGTCAACATCAGCAACCCCAAGGCGCTGGTGTTCATGCTCGCGGTGTTGCCGCAGTTCATTGATCCGCATGCACCGTTGCTGGCCCAGTACCTGATCATCGGCGTGACCATGATCTGCGTCGACCTGATCGTCATGGCCGGTTACACCGGGCTGGCGTCCAAGGTGCTGCGCCTATTGCGCACACCCCAGCAGCAAAAACGCATGAACCGCACGTTTGCCGGGCTGTTTATTGGCGCAGCGGCATTTATGGCGACGCTGCGTAAAGCCGCGGTGTAAACGCTGTCAGGCACAAAAAAGGCGACCTTTAACGGTCGCCTTTTTCATTTCAGGCGTCAGCGCAGAATGACCGGCGCGGTATCCGCTGGCAGGTCGTTGCGCGGCTCGGGTTGCCCCGACGGCTGATAACTGCCATCCCCGAGCTGCTCGCTCAATTGCCGCGCCACATCCTCACCCAGAGACCTGGACACTTCGCGCACCACCCGGGGTCGGTTCAGCGAGACGTGGATGTCCCGATCATTCACCAGTTTGGTGTCTTGAGCCTCACCCATCGCGGTGAAGGCCGAGGTGATCTCGTAGGTCTTGGTGTTGATCAGGCTGAAGTCTGCCACCAGGGTCAGCGCCAGCACCGCCGAATAGCTGTCGGTGTTGGCCAGTTCGTTCATGTCCTGGGTGAAGTCGATGTCTGACAGCGTGCCAAACAGCACGTAGTCAGCACCTTCGAAATCACCGGCCTTGATGCGTTTGATCACGTCATACACATCGCGTTTTGCGTTGGCGGTGTAGGGCGTCCCCTGAATCAGCTGGAACATGCCGGTCTTGAGCATCTGACCTTTGATATCACCGCTGAACCGACGGATTTCGGTCTGTTCCAGATAACTGTTCTGCGTCGTGTACTCGTCATAACTGGACGAGCCGCTGGCGCCGTAATAGTCCTGCTGATGATCGTCACGGGACGAAATCACGTGGACGTATTGATCCACGCTGGCCTCGTAGGCGATGTCGGTGACAGCGATTTTCGGGGCGGCCTGAACGCCCAGGGCGCAAGTCAGGGCCATGATGCCAATCCATGCACGCATTGCTTAGCGCTCCGTGGTCTTGCGGATTTCTTTCTCGTCCATCCACTCGGCCAGCCCGCTTTCGACATCGATCAATTGCAGGCTGAATTTGTAGAAGACGTCCTTGTAATCGTTGCTGCGCTTGATGATCGAGCTGATCGAGCCTTCCAGGCGATAACGGGCGGCGATCATGTTGCCGGTTTTGTCCACCGTACTTTTCTTGTACAGGCCGCTCTGGTTTTGCAGCTTGAGTTGATCGACCTGGCTCTGCATGTCGGTGTTATCACTGGCAAAGCGTGCGGTGCCGGAGCGCATCAGTTGGGTCTTGATCGACGTGGTGATGTCGCGCGTGTCGATGTACTCGCTGGTCTTGTTCCGCACGTCGTACACCTGAACCACCGGCCGACCTTTCAGGACCCCGGACTGGGCGAGCGAGCGGGTCATGCTTTCAGCGATCATCTGCAGGTCGGTGGAGCCGAATTCGTTGGTCACCAGTTCCACGGCTTTCGGGTCGCCGTAACTGATGTTGCCGCTGCCCAGCACCGGCGACTTATTGGCCGCGCAGCCGCCGATCAGCAGGACGCTCAAGGCAAGGAACGACAAGCGTACAAACATGGGCAGGTTCTCGTGTGGACGGTTCACGGTGTATTGATCTCCAGACGGAAATCCACGGCTTGTGGCACGGGAGCGATCGCCGGCAGGAAACTCGTCTGCTCGGCATACAGGGTCAGGCTTTTCCAGGACTCGGCTTCGGCCACTGGAAAACCTTCCGGTCCGAGCCACAGATAGCGGTAGTAGAGCGTTTTGTTACGGGTGTCGGCGTTGCTCAGCTGCGTGCTGACGGTCAGGAAACCGTTTTCCCGGGCCATGCGCATCGGGCCGATAGCCAGGTCCTCGATCGGTCCCGTGGCCAGGACTTTGCTGGCAGCACTGCCCGGTTCCGGTGGCGGTGGGGTGGCGCAACCGGCCAACAGGGCCAGCGCGACAATGGCGATGCATTTCAATCCCATGAAGATCTCCGTTCAGGGTTGAGCGCGGCTGGTGACAGCCTGCGGTGCGTAAGGGGGGTTGAGCTCCAGAGCAACATCGGCGGCGAAAATCCGGTTAGTCACTGCGCGCAGGCTGAAGGCTTGATGGGGCTGGTCGATCCTGAACCTGACCGGAGCTTGTTCCGGGGCATTGGGCAGGGTCAGTTGATGCTCGCCTTTCTTGAGTCGCAGGCGAGCGACCAGCGTCCTGTCCGGTAGCGTGCGCCAGCCTCGTGTGTCCGCATCCTCGCGTTGAGTTTGCTGCAGGAGCGTCTCCTCAATTTTCTCGGGTTTGTGTTTTTTCAGATAGGCCAGGTACTCGACATTGGACCGGGCGCGGTGGAGCGTGCGCTGGATGATGCCCGGCATGTCGTCACGCAAGGTGCGCCGCGACATGTCGCCATAGCTGTTGAGAAAGGTCAGCTTGTGTTTTTTGCCGTCCACGATGACGAAGTCCACCGGTGGCGTAGAGGTATCGGAGACAAGGATCGGGAACGACATGTTGGTGATGTAGGTTTCGCCCTCGACATCCACCGAAATCGGCACGCGCACCGAGTTGCGTGCAGGTGCCAGGCCGGTTTGCACGATCAGCAAGACATCGCTTTCGCCGGCCTTGAGCGGCGATTTGTCGAGATTGCGCAGCGCCTGCTCCAGCAGCGGTGTGTTGGGGCGCAACTCAATGGCCTTGCGATACCCCGGCGCGGCGAGGTCTTTTTCGTTCAGCGTTTCATAGACGAAACCTGCCAGGTAATGACTGAACGCACTTTGGTAGCTGTTTTTCAGGGCAATCACTTCGGGCGCATCAAGGGTCGCCACCGGGTAGCCCTGAAGGTTCTGGTATTTCAGGGCCGCGCCTTGTTCCTGGGCCTGGTTCTCCAGTGCCAGATATTGCAAGTCGCGCTTTTCGGCAATGGTTGCCTCGCGCTCGTGGGTTTTCTTGATCATCACCCGAGCGAGTTCGACGTCGGCACTGGACAGGCTTGTCAGGGCCATTTGCGTGGTCAGGGCGACCTTCTCGAAGTCGTAGCCATCGTACAAACGCACTTTGTCATTGGCGCCGTAACTGTTGAACTCGGTGAAGGCTTTGAAGGTGCCGAACAGTGGCGAGTTTTCCCACCCCTCAATCAGCCGGTCGGCGTAATCCCAACTGGCGTAACTACCGGTCATATCGCCAGTGAGCCGCAGCAGTTCGCCCTTCTCAAAGTTATAGAGCAGGTCGCCCGGGGCAATGGGATTGTTTCGGTCCAGTACAGCAACGGCGGAGTCGACCTGGCCGGCTTTGAAATAGTCGAGGGTCTCGCTCAGCTCCGCGTTGTAGTCCCGCATGGTAGGGCAACCACTCAGTAGCAAGCAGGCACCGAGTACAAATATGAAGCGCAGGCGGGTGGCCATGTGCTGTGTGTCTTCCTTGAAGATAAGCCGCCAAGAGGCGGCAAACTATAGAGGAGAATGATGGCACTTTGTTCCCCTTCCTCTGATCTCTTCTTGCAGACAAAGCTTGAGTGAAAGTGATTGGGAGGGAACAATGTGTTACTTCGTATTACCAATTGAGATTCATTCATGACTGCCCCGTCCCGTTTACTGGCCTGGCTGGTGTTTCCGCTGTTTGCCTTGTGCAGTTTCAATCTGCTGGCCGACACCTTGGAAGGCGCACCGCAAGCGCTGCATTTGCTCGACTTCATCAGCGCGGACTACCCGCAAACCGTGCAAGCGGGCAAGGTGATTGATGAGTCCGAGTACCGCGGGCAGCTGGAATCCATCAAGACGTTGCAGGGCCTGATCGCGGCGATGCCGGCCAAGCAGGAGAAGGCGGGTCTGGAGCAGGGCGTCGGTTCGCTGCGCAGTGCCATCGCTGCCCGTCAGGACGGCGCGGACGTCTCTCGTCAGGCCCGGCAGCTGGGTGCGAAACTGGCCGTGACTTATGAAGTCAGCCAGGCACCGATCATTACGCCGGACCCGACCCGCGGTGCGCCGCTGTATGCCCAACACTGTTCGGTATGCCACGGTGATGCTGGGGCCGGTGATGGCCCGGCGGGCGTGGGGCTAACGCCGCCACCGTCCAATCTGCGTGATGCGACACGCCTGGATCACCTGAGCCTCTACGCGCTCTACAGCACGCTGGGCCTGGGGGTTGAAGGCACCGACATGCCGGCCTTCGCCGATCAGCTGGATGATCGTCAGCGCTGGGACCTGGCGACCTACATCGCCAGCTTCAGCGCCGATCCGGCGGCTGCAAAATCCGACAAGACCTACAACATCGCCGACCTCGGGCGTCAGACCCCGGCCGAAGTGCAGGCCGCTGAGGGCCCACAAGCCGCTGCGACGTTCCGTGCGCAGCGGGCGCAACCGCCGCAGGTCAAGCGCGGCCCGGCGCAGTTGCTCGATTACACCGCGGCGACGCTGGACAAGAGCATCGCCGCCTACCGTGCCGGCGATCACGATCAAGCCTATGACCTGTCTGTGGCGGCGTATCTGGAAGGTTTCGAGCTGGTCGAAAGCTCCCTCGACAACGTCGACGCCAACGTGCGCAAAGACACTGAAAAGTCGTTGATGGCTTACCGTCAGTCGTTGCAGGACGGTTTGCCGGTGGCTCAGGCCCAGCAGCGTCTGGACACGGCCAAGGCCAAGCTGAAGGAATCCGCCGACCTGCTGGGCAGCGATGGCCTGAGCTGGACCTTGAGCTACATCTCCGGTTTGCTGATTTTGCTGCGTGAAGGCCTGGAGGCGATTCTGGTGCTGGCGGCGATCCTCGCCTTCCTGCGCAACACCGGCCAGCAATCGGCTGTGCGCAGCGTCAACGTCGGCTGGGGCCTGGCATTGTTGGCCGGCCTGGGGACCTGGGCGCTGGCGGCGTACGTGATCGATGTCAGCGGCTCGCAGCGCGAATTGCTGGAAGGCGCGACGGCGCTGTTTGCCGCAGTCATGGTGCTCTGGCTCGGCGTATGGATGCACGACCGTCGCCATGCGGCGGCGTGGCAGGATTACATCAAGAGCAGCCTGGTGGGCGGCGGCGGGCGTTTCGGCTTTGCGATCCTGGCGTTCTTCTCGGTGTATCGCGAGTTGTTCGAAGTGATTCTGTTCTACGAAACCCTGTGGCTGCAGGCCGGGCCTGCCGGGCACAACGCGGTGTTGGCCGGCGGCGCGACGGCGCTGGTGCTGTTGGTGGGTCTGGCGTGGGTGATCTTGCGCGGGTCGGCGAAATTGCCGCTGTCGTTGTTCTTCAGCATCAACGCTGGCCTGCTGTGCGCGTTGTCGGTGGTGTTCGCCGGGCATGGCGTGAAGGCGTTGCAGGAAGCGGGCATTTTCGGCACCCGGCCGGTGCCGTTCTTTGATTTTGACTGGCTGGGCATTCATGCGGATGCGTATTCGTTGAGTGCTCAGGCGCTGGCGATCATTGCGATCGTTGTGCTGTATAGCCGCAGTCGGATGGCGGAGAAGCAGCGGGTGACTGCCTCTTAACGGCATTCGCTGCGCTCATGATCGCGGGCAAGCCACGCTCCCACAGGTTTAGGGTTAACCTTGTGGGAGCGAGCTTGCTCGCGATTTTTTTTGGAAGAGGAAAACATGATGCGAGTCTGGATCGACGCTGACGCCTGCCCGCGGGCGGCCAAGGATCTGGTGGTGAAATTCGCCCTCAAGCGCCAGTACGAAGTGGTGCTGGTGGCGGGGCAGCCGCAGATCAAGCCGGGGCTGGCGCTGGTGAAGTTGATCGTGGTGCCGAGTGGCCCGGACGCCGCCGATGACTACCTGGTGGAACACGCGGTGCCGGGTGAGCTGGTGATTTGCAGCGACGTGCCGTTGGCGGATCGCCTGGTGAAGAAGGGCGTGGCCGCGCTGGACCCGCGAGGCAAGGAGTTCGATGCGCAGAACATGGGGGATCGGCTGGCGGTACGCAACCTGTTCACCGATCTGCGTGAACAGGGGCAGATGGGCGGCGGGCCGGCACCGTTTGGTGATCGCGAGAAGCAGGCGTTTGCCAATGCGCTGGACCGGATACTCACCCGGCTGACCCGTAAACAATGAACCAGACAGTGAACCCTGTGGGAGCGAGCCTGCTCGCGAAGGGGTCAGCACATCCAACGATAATGTTGATTGGCAGTCCGTCTTCGCGAGCAGGCTCGCTCCCACAGTTAGATCGGGTCAGGCGTCGTCTTCGTGGGTCAGCTCGAGGACGCGGTCGACCATTTTGTTGATGCCGGACGCGGCTTCGCTGATGCTCTGCGCCAGCATATACGCCGGTGTACTCACCAGTTTGCGCGCCCGGTCCTCGACGATTTCGGTCACCGCGCAATCAGTATGCGTCGCACCCATTTTGTTCATGGCTGCCGCGGTCTCGGCGTCGTTGCCGATGGTGCAGTTAACCCCCGGGCCATAGATCTTCGCCGCCAGCGCGGGCGAGATGCACATCAAACCGACCGGTTTGCCCGCTTCAGCGAATGCTTCGGTTAGCGCCAGGACATCCGGTTGTACCGTGCAACCCGCACCTTCAATCGCAAAGTTCGACAGGTTCTTGGCCGAGCCAAATCCGCCGGGAACGATCAACGCATCAAAATCGTCGACGTCGGCGTCGCGAATGTCCTTGATATTGCCCCGGGCGATCCGCGCCGATTCCACCAGTACGTTGCGCGACTCGGGCATTTCCTCTCCGGTCAGGTGATTGATTACATGCAATTGCGCAATGTTCGGCGCAAAGCACTGCACCTGAGCGCCACGCTGGTCCAGTCTCAGCAGGGTAATCACGCTTTCGTGGATCTCGGCGCCGTCGTACACGCCACAGCCGGAAAGGATCACTGCAATTTTTTTGCTCATGGGTTGTTCTCCAGATTCATGGCGTTAAATGTCCACTAATTTGTCGCTCGTTGCCATAGGGTAAATGGGCGGCTACACCTAGCATCTGTCCTCAAGATTCCGATCAGGGCGCGTCATGGACTTCATTCTGTATGCGGTGCCGTTTTTCATTGTGCTGATCGCTGTCGAACTGCTGGCCGATCGTTGGCGCGGGGTCAGTCATTATCGCGTGGCCGATGCGATCAACAGCATGAGCACCGGTGTGCTGTCGACCACCACGGGCCTGTTGACCAAGGGTATCGGGCTGCTCACCTATGGGTTTGCCCTTGAGCATGTGGCGCTGTACGAGCTGTCGACCGAGAGCGTCTGGGTCTGGGTGTTGGCCTTTGTCCTCTACGACTTCTGCTACTACTGGCTGCACCGCATGGGCCACGAACGCAATATCCTCTGGGCCGCGCACTCGGTGCATCACCAGAGCGAGGAGTACAACCTCTCCACGGCGTTGCGCCAGACCAGTACCGGCTTCCTGCTGGGCTGGATTTTCTACCTGCCGATGGCGGTGCTCGGCGTGCCACTGCTGGTGTTCGTCAGCGTCGCGGCGCTGAATCTGCTGTATCAGTTCTGGGTCCATACCAGGCACATTCCCAAGCTTGGCTGGTTCGAATGGTTCTTCGTGTCGCCGTCCAATCATCGGGCCCACCATGCGCAGAACGCTCTCTACATGGATCGCAACTACGGCGGGGTGTTCATTATTTGGGACCGTCTGTTTGGCTCATTCCAGGAAGAAGACGACAACGAGCCGGTGATTTTCGGTGTGACCACGCCGTTGGCGAGCTGGAATCCGCTGTGGGCCAACGTGCAGTTTTATGTGCAACTGTGGGATGACGCGCGGCGGGCCGAGCGCACGTGGGACAAACTGCGGATCTGGTTCATGCGCACCGGTTGGCGTCCGGCGGATGTGGCGGCCAGGTACCCGATGAACAAGCCCGACTTGAACCTGTTCCGCAAATTCGAGGTGCCGCTGGACGGCCGTCAGCAACTGTATGTGGCGCTACAGTTCTGCGCCTACATCGCGTTGGGCAGCTACTTGATGAATCTGGAGCGCAGCTTGCCAACCGCCGCATTGGTACTCGGCTGGAGTGCGGTGGCGCTAGGGTTGTTTACGTTGGGCGTGGCCCTGGAGAATCGCCCGTGGGCGTTGAAACTGGAGCTGCTGCGATTGGCATCGAACGTGCCGTTGGTATGGCTGGCGCCAGTGGTCGGGCTGTGGCCGGCCAGCACAGTGGGCTGGATCGGCCTGCTCAGTTACAGTCTGCTTAGCGCTATCGGTCTCTACTGTTGCAGAAACCGCTTCACTCGCTTGGCGTCTTAGGCACTTCGGCGTGAGCCCTGGCGGCTTTCAGGGCTTGCTCGTCGGCGTAGATTTTCTTCGCCAGACGGGCATTCTTGAAACGCCGACGTAGCCACAGGCCCAGGCCCAGTACCAGCAACGCGCCGAGCACCCACAGCTCGTACTTCTTGACGCTGCCGAGCATGCCTTCCAGCACGGCGCCAAAGTGGTAAGCCGCCGCCGCCAGGGCTGCCGCCCAGATCGCCGCACCAATGCCGTTGAGCAGCAGATAACGTCCCGGCGGATAACCTGACAGGCCGATGGCCACCGGCATCACCGTGCGCAAACCGTAGACAAAGCGGAAGCTCAGCACCCAGATGTCCGGGTGCTTGCGGATATGTTCCAGCGCCCGATCGCCCATCATCTGCCAGCGCGGCTTGCGGGCCAGCAATTTGCGCCCGTGCTTGCGCCCCAGGAAGTACCACAGCTGGTCACCGGCATAACTGCCGAAGAACGCCACGACCACCACCAGGTTGATGTCCATGTATCCGCGGAACGCGAGGAAGCCGGCGAGCACAAGAATGGTTTCGCCTTCGAAGAACGTGCCGAGAAACAGGGCAAAGTAGCCGAAGTCATGCAGAAATTGTTGGAGCATTGTCTGGGTGCTGGCGAAATGAACGCGCAGCCTAACCCTTCGTGCACATTCATGAAAGTGTCCAAATGTGTCTCGACGTGAACATTTCCTACAACGACAATGGAATGCGGCTACCTGTCACAGGGGTGCACATAACTGTAATACGTTCGTCATAATGGCCGCTTATAACTGTCACGCTCGCCCGTAAGCGCGGGCTCAGGAGTCTGCCGTGAGCTTTACCCCCGCCAACCGTCTGTTCCCCGCAACCCGCCTGCGCCGTAACCGTCGTGATGATTTTTCGCGTCGACTGGTCCGTGAAAACGTTCTGACCGTCGATGACCTGATCCTGCCGGTGTTCGTCCTGGACGGTGAAAACCGTCGCGAAGCGGTGGCCTCGATGCCGGGTGTCGAACGCCTGACCATCGACCTGTTGCTGGAAGAAGCGGCCAAATGGGTCGAACTGGGGATTCCGGCGCTGGCGCTGTTCCCGGTCACGCCGCCGGAGCTCAAGACACTGGACGCCGCCGAGGCCTGGAACCCGAACGGTATCGCCCAGCGCGCCACTCGCGCCCTGCGTGCGCAGTTTCCGGAACTTGGAGTGATCACCGACGTTGCCCTTGACCCGTTTACCACCCACGGTCAGGACGGCATCATCGACGAAGAAGGCTACGTGCAGAACGACATTACCGTCGATGCACTGGTCCGCCAGGCCCTGTCCCACGCCGAAGCCGGCGCCCAAGTGGTGGCTCCCTCGGACATGATGGACGGCCGCATCCAGGCGATCCGCGAAGCCCTCGAGCTGGCTGATCACGTCAACGTGCGGATCATGGCCTATTCGGCAAAATACGCCAGCGCCTACTATGGCCCGTTCCGCGATGCGGTGGGTTCGGCGCTGAACCTGGGCAAGGCCAACAAGGCCAGCTATCAGATGGACCCGGCCAACAGCAACGAAGCCCTGCACGAAGTGGCGGCGGACTTGTCAGAAGGCGCGGACATGGTCATGGTCAAGCCAGGCATGCCGTACCTGGACATCCTTTACCGGGTCAAAGAAGAATTCAAAGTGCCGACGTTTGTTTATCAAGTCAGCGGCGAATACGCCATGCACATGGCGGCGATCCAGAATGGCTGGTTGAGCGAAGGGGTGATTCTCGAATCCCTGACCGCTTTTAAACGTGCAGGCGCCGATGGCATCCTGACTTACTTTGCCGTCCGCGCCGCTCAACTGTTACGAGAGCAAAAATAGCCCTCCCAGGAACATTCCATGAATACCGAAGGACTCACTGAAGTTGCCGTAAAAGAGGCTCAACCCCTGGTCGAGCAAATCGCCGAAACCCCACCGGAGCTGGAGCCTGCTCCGCCCGCGGTGGTGGCCGAAACCGCTGCCGCAGCCGCGGCGCCGGCGATTGCCATTCCCGGTCTGGATGACAGCAGCCTGTACATCCACCGCGAGCTCTCGCAACTGCAATTCAACATTCGCGTGCTGGAACAGGCGCTGGATGAGTCCTACCCTTTGCTGGAACGGCTGAAATTTCTGCTGATCTTCTCCAGCAACCTGGACGAGTTCTTCGAAATTCGTGTGGCCGGCCTGAAGAAGCAGATCACCTTCGCCCGTGAACAAGCCGGCGCCGACGGTCTGCAGCCGCATCAGGCCCTGGCCCGCATCAGCGAACTGGTGCACGGTCACGTTGACCGCCAATACGCGATCCTCAACGACATCCTGTTGCCGGAACTGGAAAAACATCAGGTCCGCTTCATCCGCCGTCGTTACTGGACCACCAAGCTCAAGACCTGGGTGCGCCGTTATTTCCGCGACGAGATCGCGCCGATCATCACCCCGATCGGCCTCGACCCGACGCACCCGTTCCCGTTGCTGGTGAACAAGAGCCTGAACTTCATCGTCGAACTCGAAGGCATCGACGCCTTCGGTCGCGATTCCGGTCTGGCGATCATCCCGGCGCCGCGTCTGCTGCCGCGCGTGATCAAGGTGCCGGAAGAGGTCGGCGGCGCCGGCGACAACTATGTGTTCCTGTCGTCGATGATCCACGCTCACGCCGATGACCTGTTCCAGGGCATGAAGGTCAAGGGCTGCTACCAGTTCCGCCTGACCCGAAACGCCGACCTGGCGCTGGACTCCGAAGATGTGGAAGACCTGGCCCGCGCATTGCGCGGCGAGTTGTTCTCCCGTCGCTACGGTGACGCGGTGCGTCTGGAAGTGGCGGATACCTGCCCGAAACACCTGTCGGACTACCTGCTCAAGCAATTCAACCTGAGCGAGTCCGAGCTGTATCAAGTCAACGGTCCGGTGAACCTGACGCGTCTGTTCAGCATCACCGGCCTGGACAGCCAGCGCGAGCTGCAATACCTGCCGTTCACGCCGCAGATCCCGAAGCTGCTGCAAAACAGCGAAAACATCTTCAGCGTGATCAGCAAGCAGGACATCCTGCTGCTGCACCCGTTCGAGTCGTTTACCCCGGTGGTCGACCTGCTGCGTCAGGCCGCCAAGGACCCGCACGTTCTGGCCGTCCGCCAGACCCTGTACCGTTCGGGTGCCAACTCGGAAATCGTCGATGCGCTGGTGGATGCCGCGCGTAACGGCAAAGAGGTCACGGCGGTCATCGAATTGCGCGCACGCTTCGACGAAGAGTCCAACCTGCAACTGGCCAGCCGTCTGCAAGCGGCCGGTGCGGTGGTGATTTACGGCGTGGTCGGTTTCAAGACCCACGCCAAGATGATGCTGATCCTGCGTCGCGAGGCGGGCGAAATCGTTCGTTACGCGCACTTGGGCACGGGCAACTATCACGCCGGCAACGCGCGCCTCTACACCGACTACAGCCTGCTGACCTCCGACGACGCTTTGTGCGAGGACGTCGGCAAACTGTTCAGCCAGTTGATCGGCATGGGTAAAACCCTGCGCATGAAGAAGCTGCTGCATGCGCCGTTCACGCTGAAGAAGGGCATGCTCGACATGATTGCCCGGGAGACTCAGTTCGCTCTCGACGGCAAACCGGCGCACATCATCGCCAAGTTCAACTCGCTGACCGATCCGAAGATCATCCGCGCGCTGTACAAGGCCAGCCAGTCGGGCGTGCGTATCGACCTCGTCGTACGCGGCATGTGCTGCCTGCGTCCGGGCATCGCCGGGGTTTCGCACAACATCCACGTGCGCTCGATCATCGGCCGCTTCCTGGAGCACACCCGGGTCTTCTACTTCCTCAATGGCGGCGACGAACAGATGTTCCTCTCCAGTGCCGACTGGATGGAGCGCAACCTCGACAAGCGCGTCGAGACTTGCTTCCCGGTGGAAGGTCGCAAGCTGATTGTGCGGGTCAAGAAGGAGCTGGAGCTGTACCTCACCGACAACACCCACAGCTGGAGCCTGCAGTCGGACGGTCGTTACATCCGCAACACACCGACCGGCAACCAGAACCCGCGCAGTGCGCAGGCGACGTTGCTGGAGCGTTTGGGCAGCCCGATCCTGACCGTTCGTTAACCCACAGGGGATTGTGTCGCTTGCTGAATCGCGAGCATAAAAAAGGCCTTCCGAAGAAGGCCTTTTTCAGTTTCAGCGGGCGTTCAGGACAATGTCGACACGGGTGAGCCATTCCGCTTCGATGGCGAAGTCGGCCTGGGTCAGTTGGTTGTCGTCCAGCCATTGGTCCGGGAACACCACCTCCAGGCTGTTGCCATTGGCGTGCAGTTCCACCTGAGGCATTTGCTGAGTGCCGCGGATGTGATGGAACAGGATCGCAAAACGCAGCAGCACGCACAGGCGAATCAGCTTGATGCCGTCATCGCCGAACTCGGCGAATTTGTCCTTGGGAATGTTGCGTCGGTGACCACGCACCAACAGCGCCAGCATTTGCTGGTCCTCGCGGGAGAACCCGGCCAGGTCCGAGTGTTCGATCAGGTAGGCGCCATGCTTGTGGTACTGATAGTGAGCGATGTCCAGGCCCACTTCGTGGACCTTGGCGGCCCAGCCGAGCAGTTCGCGCCAGACACCGTCATCCAGGTCCCAATCCTTGGCCACTTGATCGAAGGCGTGCAACGCCTTGCGCTCGACCCGCACCGCTTGTTCCTGATCGACGTGATACCGCTCCATCAACGAACTGAGCGTGCGCTCACGGACGTCTTCGTGATGATGGCGACCCAACAGGTCGTAGAGCACGCCTTCACGCAGGGCACCTTCGCAGTGGTCCATGCGCTGGAGTTCGAGGGCGTCGAAAATAGCCTCGAGGATCGCCAGACCCGCCGGGAAAATCGCCCGGCGGTCAGGCTTGATGCCGTCGAAGTCGATTTTATCGACATCGCCGAGCTTGATCAGTTTGCGTTTGAGCCAGGCCAGGCCTTCGGCATTCACCTCGCCCGTGCCGTGGCCGCCGGCCTTCAGTGCCAGGCCGATGGCGCGGATGGTGCCCGAGGAGCCGATGGCTTCATCCCAGGTCAGGCGGTGCAGGGCGTGCTCGATGCTCATGATCTCCAGCCGCGCCGCGGTGTACGCCTGGGCGTAACGGGCCGGGGTGATCTTGCCGTCCTTGAAATAGCGCTGGGTGTAGCTGACGCAGCCCATTTGCAGGCTTTCGCGCAGCAGCGGCTCGAAGCGCTGGCCGATGATGAATTCGGTACTGCCACCGCCGATGTCGGCCACCAGACGTTTGCCCGGAGTGTCGGCGAGGGTGTGGGACACGCCGAGGTAGATCAGGCGCGCTTCTTCACGGCCGGAGATGACTTCCACCGGGTGCCCGAGGATGTCTTCGGCGCGGCGGATGAATTCGGCGCGGTTACGGGCCTCGCGCAGGGCGTTGGTGCCGACGATGCGCACGGCGCCCGGGGGCATGCCGTTGATCAGTTGGGCAAAACGCTTGAGGCAGTCGAGCCCGCGTTGCATGGATTCTTCGTTGAGATGGCGCTCTTCGTCGATGCCGGCGGCCAGCTGGACCTTCTCCCCGAGACGCTCGAGAATACGGATTTCGCCGTTCTGGGCCTTGGCCACGACCATGTGAAAGCTGTTGGAGCCCAGGTCGATTGCGGCGATCAGGGACAGATTCTTGGCTTGGGATTGCGGCATGGTCAGGGGGTCTCGGTCGATAACCTCGACATCGTGCCACGATCAAAGGCTGGCGCCAACGCGCAGTGTTCAAAGCGTTGATCCAGCACAGTAATGCCAGTGACCGCGCCAAATGTCGCATTGCGTACCGAAATCTGCTGCCTCCGGTCCCGGCCCTCCCTGTCTTGAGCTATACCCAAACTCATGGACCACCATAGCGAGACTCAATCATCTGCACCTTCCTGAACGAAGGAAGGGCGGCTATGATGGGCCACGTTTTTTTGCTTACAACCTGGAGACTTCCATGAGCAGCGATCTTATTAAACACGTCACCGACGCTAGCTTCGACGTCGACGTCCTCAAGGCCGAAGGCGCTGTACTGGTCGACTACTGGGCTGAATGGTGCGGCCCATGCAAAATGATCGCTCCTGTTCTGGACGAGATTGCTGAAACCTACAAAGGCAAGCTGACCGTTGCCAAGCTGAACATCGACGAAAACCAGGAAACCCCGGCCAAGCATGGCGTGCGTGGTATCCCGACCCTGATGCTGTTCAAGAACGGCAACGTTGAAGCGACCAAGGTCGGCGCACTGTCCAAGTCGCAACTGGCTGCCTTCCTCGACGCCAACATCTAAGCGTCGATCAAAGCGTGATCAAAAAGGCCCCGCACATTGCGGGGCCTTTTCGTTATTCAGGGCTAGACGCTCCGAAACTCAGGTGGTACATTCGGCCCCGCACTGGTTTCTCCATTGCCCCCTGCTAGCCGTCGCCGACGCACTCCTTTTCGAATAAGTACGCGATCCTGTCGCCTTCTCTGCGGCGCGGCCTCATTAAGCCAAAAGCTTAATTTCCCCCCTCCATAAATGATTACGTCATTCCTATATGAATCTGACTGAACTCAAGCAAAAGCCGATTACCGAACTGCTCGAATTGGCCGAACAGATGGGCATAGAAAATATGGCCCGTTCGCGCAAGCAGGACGTGATTTTCTCCCTGCTCAAAAAGCACGCTAAAAGCGGCGAGGAAATCTCCGGTGATGGCGTGCTGGAGATTCTCCAGGACGGCTTCGGCTTCCTGCGCTCCGCTGACGCTTCCTATCTCGCCGGCCCGGACGATATCTACGTCTCGCCGAGCCAGATCCGCCGTTTCAACTTGCGCACCGGTGACACCATCGTTGGCAAGATCCGCCCTCCAAAGGAAGGCGAGCGTTATTTCGCGCTGCTCAAGGTCGACACGATCAACTACGATCGTCCCGAGAACGCGAAAAACAAGATTCTCTTCGAGAACCTGACCCCGCTGTTCCCGACTGTGCGCATGAAGATGGAAGCCGGCAACGGTTCCACCGAAGACTTGACCGGTCGTGTCATCGACCTGTGCGCCCCGATCGGCAAAGGCCAGCGCGGTCTGATCGTTGCACCGCCGAAAGCCGGTAAAACCATCATGCTGCAGAACATTGCAGCGAACATCGCCCGTAACAACCCTGAAGTTCATCTGATCGTGCTGCTGATCGACGAACGTCCGGAAGAAGTGACCGAAATGCAGCGCACCGTGCGCGGCGAAGTGGTTGCCTCGACGTTCGATGAGCCGCCAACCCGCCACGTGCAGGTTGCCGAAATGGTGATCGAGAAGGCCAAGCGCCTGGTCGAACACAAGAAAGACGTGGTGATCCTGCTCGACTCCATCACCCGTCTGGCTCGCGCCTACAACACCGTGATCCCGAGCTCCGGCAAAGTGCTCACCGGTGGTGTCGATGCCCACGCCCTGGAGAAACCGAAACGTTTCTTCGGCGCCGCGCGGAACATCGAGGAAGGCGGTTCGCTGACCATCATCGCCACCGCGCTGGTTGAAACCGGCTCGAAGATGGACGAAGTGATCTACGAAGAATTCAAAGGCACCGGCAACATGGAACTGCCTCTGGATCGCCGTATCGCTGAAAAACGCGTCTTCCCGGCCATCAACATCAACCGTTCCGGCACCCGCCGCGAAGAGTTGCTGACCGCCGACGACGAGTTGCAACGCATGTGGATCCTGCGCAAGCTGCTGCACCCGATGGACGAAATCGCTGCCATCGAGTTCCTGGTCGACAAGCTGAAAACGACCAAGACCAACGACGAGTTCTTCTTGTCGATGAAGCGTAAGTAAGACGGTTTTTCAGCCGCTGAAAATGGCGTCCTTCGGGGCGCCATTTTTTTTGCAGAAAAAAGGGAGGTTTGCGGCTGGGATTGGTCTGTACAGAATCGAAAGGGTCGACGGACCCAAAACTCAAATCTGAACGGCATTTTTTGTTTATGAGCACTCTTGCTTATCGAAGGGATATCGACGGCTTACGCGCAATCGCGGTGATTGCGGTGGTGTTGTTCCATTTTGGTGTTCCTGGCTTCACCGGCGGCTTCGTCGGTGTTGATATCTTCTTCGTGATTTCCGGCTACCTGATCACCTCGATCATCTGGAATCAGCGCCAGGCCGGGCGCTTCAGCTTTGTGGATTTCTGGGCGCGTCGTGCGCGGCGGATCCTGCCGGCGCTGTTCGTGATGATTCTCGCGGTGCTGGCGGTGGGCTGGTTTCTGATGGCGCCCAAGGATTACGAAGAACTGGGCCGCTCGGTGCGTTACCAGGTGATGTTCGTTTCCAACATCCTGTTTATGCGTCAGGACGGCTATTTTGATGCTGCTTCCGATCTCAAACCGTTGTTGCACACGTGGTCGCTGGCGGTTGAAGAGCAGTTCTATATTGTCTTCCCGCTGTTGCTGACGGTGCTGTCGAGTCGCCTCAAGCATTGGCGACTGGCGTTGTTCGGCGTGTTGTTGGTGTCATTCGGGCTCAGCGTCTGGGCCGTGGCGCATCATCCCGAGAAAGCCTTTTTCCTGTTGCCGATGCGCGCCTGGGAGCTGTTGGCCGGCGCCATGCTGGCGGTTGCGCCAAGAACTGGCTGGCGCCTGACCTCTACGGGGGCGCAAGTGGTGAGCCTGGCCGGCTCTGCTTTGATTCTGCTGGCCGTGTTCTGCTATGACAAAAGCACGCCATTCCCCGGCGCCGCCGCATTGCTGCCGACGCTGGGCGTGGTGGCGCTGATCTGGGCCAACGGCCATCGGCAAACACTGGTCGGTGGCTTGCTCGCCAGCCGTTTGTTGGTCGGGCTCGGGCTGATTTCCTATTCCTGGTACTTGTGGCACTGGCCGGTGTTCGTCTTTGCCAGCTATGCCAGCGTCGATGAGCCAGGCCCGTTTGATATTTCGGGGTTGATTCTGCTCAGCCTGGTGCTGGGTTATCTGTCGTGGCGATTCGTCGAGACGCCATTGCGCGAGCGGCGATTGTTGGCGGAGCGTCGGCAGATTCTGCTCGCGGCGGCCTGTGGTGTGCTGGTGCTGGGGCTGGCCGGCCAGACGTTGCGCTGGACCGATGGTTTGCCCGCGCGCCTGCCTGAGCAGGCCTTGCAGTACGCCAAAGGGAAAGAGTGGCGTGCGGAACTGATGCGTTGCCTGGCCAATGACAAAACCCCTGACGACAAGCTCTTTTGTCATTACGGGACGCCCACACCTACCGCATCAAAGGCGCTGGTCTGGGGCGACAGTCATGCCACGGCGCTGATTCCGGTTTTCGACGATGGCGCGCAAAAACACGGCGTCAGCGTGATACTCGCCAGTTCCCCGGGCTGCATTCCGGTCGCAGGGCTGGAGCACCATTCGCAGTGTGCCCGCTTCAACCGCCGGGTCGAGCAGGCCATGAAGCCGCAATCGGTGGGCGATGTGGTGCTGGTCGCACGCTGGAGCCTGTACCTCTATGGCGATGTGAAAGGAGACCTCGGGTATGTGCTGCGCGACTCCCAGGGCCGTTATGACCGGGCGATCGCCGAACAACGCCTGGCCGAAGGGTTAACGGCGACTGTCCGGCAGCTGCGCAATGACGGGCATCGCGTCTGGCTGGTCAAAGAGGCGCCGCTGCAACAGTTCAGCCCGCCTTACCGCCTCAGCCGCTTGGCGATGTTGCATCGGCCAACCGATGATGTTGGATTGCCGGTGGCGGAGCACTTCAAGCGTCAGGCCTTCATCAGCCAGTTGTTCGCGCAAATAGCGGCCGCCAATCCCGGCGTAACCGTGGTCGACCCCGCGCCGCTGCTGTGCGATGACGAAGGTCTTTGCCGCGCCGAACTCGACGGTCATTCGCTGTACACCGACGACAATCACTTGTCCGAGGTCGGGGCACGGTTCATCGCGCCGGCACTTGAGCCGTTGTTCAGGCACCTGCAAGCCCGGTCAACACTCGGCAATGGCAACCAAAATGCGGTCAGGTAATCAGCGATAAGCTGCCAGCGGACGGCAGAGCAGGTAGGATGTACGCCTATTTTAGGGGTGCCATCGTCAATGAAATTCAAGGACCTTCGGGATTTCGTGCAGCAGCTTGAGCAGCGCGGAGAGTTGAAACGCATCCAGATCCCCGTCTCTCCAGTGCTGGAGATGACCGAAGTCTGTGATCGCACACTGCGGGCCAAAGGCCCGGCGCTGCTGTTCGAAAACCCTACCGGCTACGACATTCCGGTGCTCGGCAACCTGTTCGGCACCCCCGAGCGGGTCGCCATGGGCATGGGCGCCGAGGCGGTCAGCGAGTTGCGCGAAATCGGCAAGTTGCTGGCCTTCCTCAAGGAACCCGAGCCACCGAAGGGCTTGAAAGACGCCTGGTCGAAGTTGCCGATCTTCCGCAAGATCATCGCCATGGCGCCGAAAGTCGTCAAAGACGCGGTGTGCCAGGAAGTGGTTATCGAAGGCGACGACGTCGATCTGGCGATGCTCCCCGTGCAAACCTGCTGGCCCGGCGACGTCGGCCCGCTGATTACCTGGGGCCTGACCGTCACCAAAGGTCCGAACAAGGACCGCCAGAACCTCGGTATCTACCGTCAGCAAGTGATTGGGCGCAACAAGGTCATCATGCGCTGGTTGAGCCACCGTGGCGGCGCGCTGGATTACCGCGAATGGTGCGAAAAGCATCCCGGCCAGCCGTTCCCGGTCTCCGTGGCGTTGGGCGCTGACCCGGCGACCATCCTCGGTGCCGTGACGCCGGTGCCGGACAGCCTCTCCGAATACGCGTTCGCCGGTCTGCTGCGCGGCAATCGCACCGAGCTGGTGAAGTGCCGCGGCAACGACCTGCAAGTCCCGGCCACTGCCGAGATCATCCTCGAAGGCGTGATCCATCCGGGTGAAATGGCTGATGAAGGCCCGTACGGCGACCACACCGGTTATTACAACGAAGTCGACAGCTTCCCGGTGTTCACCGTCGAGCGCATCACCCACCGGATCAAGCCGATCTACCACAGCACCTACACCGGCCGTCCACCGGATGAGCCAGCGATTCTCGGCGTGGCGCTGAACGAAGTGTTCGTGCCGATCCTGCAGAAGCAGTTCCCGGAGATCACCGATTTCTATCTGCCGCCCGAAGGCTGCTCGTATCGCATGGCCATCGTGACCATGAAGAAGTCGTATCCTGGGCACGCCAAGCGGGTAATGCTCGGTGTCTGGTCGTTTTTGCGACAGTTCATGTACACCAAGTTCGTTATCGTCACTGACGACGATATCAACGCGCGGGACTGGAACGACGTGATCTGGGCCATCACCACGCGCATGGACCCCAAGCGCGACACGGTGATGATCGACAACACGCCGATCGACTACCTCGACTTCGCCTCGCCGGTCTCGGGCCTGGGCTCGAAAATGGGCCTGGATGCCACGCATAAATGGCCGGGCGAAACCACTCGCGAGTGGGGCCGGGTGATCGTCAAGGACGACGCCGTGACCCAACGGATCGATGCCATCTGGAATCAGTTAGGAATAGATTGATGCGTGTAACCTTGCAGCCCTCCGGAGCAGTGCTGGATATTCTGCCCGGCGAGCGGATTCTCGATGGCGCGCGGCGCCTGGGCTATGAATGCCCGCAAAGCTGCCGCAACGGCAATTGCCACGTGTGCGCGGCGTTGCTGGTGGAAGGGCGGGTCGAACAAGCCGGCAATGTGCACGACCACGGCGAGTTCTACACTTGCATAGCAGAGCCGCTGGAAGACTGCATTTTGCTGTGGGATGGCGTGCTCGCGCTGGGAGAACTGCCGGTGCGCAGCGTGTCGTGTCAGGTCATTGAATGCAGGGACGTCGGCGGCGATACCTGGCGCGTGCGCCTGCGCACGCCGGCCGGCAAGCCACCGCGTTATCACGCGGGCCAGTATTTGATGATCGAACGTGAGAGTGGCGAAAAATCCGCGTTCTCCCTCGCGTCGGCTCCTCATGGCGGGCGGGATCTGGAAATTCATGTATTGGCGCGCGAAAGCAGTGCGCTAAGCCTGATCGAGCAGCTGCAACGAAATCCCATGGTGCGAGTCGAGCTGCCCTTCGGCGATACCCATCTGGCGGAATTGCCGGACGGCCCGTTAGTGCTGATCGCCGCTGGCACGGGCATGGGCCAGATCCACAGCCTGATCGAACACTGCCGCGCCACCGGCTTCAAGCACCCGGTGCACCTGTATTGGGGCGTGCGTCGCCCTGAAGACTTTTACCAGATCGAGCATTGGGATGAATGGCTGAAGCTGCCAAATCTGTTCCTGCACAAGGTCGTCAGTGATCAGTGCGGTTGGCAGGGGCGGTGCGGGATGCTGCATGAGGCGGTGTGTGAGGATTTCCCGGACCTGAAAGCCCTGCATGTCTACGCCAGCGGCTCACCGGCCATGGTCTACGGCACATTGGATGCGTTGGTCGAAGCGGGAATGGATGCGCATCAGATGCGTGCGGATGTTTTCGCTTACGCGCCAAGATCCTAGGCCATTGTGGCGTGTCAGAAGCGCACGCCAGTCGTCACCATGGCGGCATTGAAGCCGAGCAGTACCAGCTCGGCCGCCAGCGGTCCGTAATGCGCGCCGAGTGAGGGGATAATCACCGGCGCAACCCCGAAGTGATTCAACGGGATCTTGTCCTGATACTTGCCGCTGTAGCCCTCCAGAAGACCACCGGTAAGTTTTATATACACCGGATAGTTGGCGCTCTCATAACGTTTGCCCGCATAGGCGTAATAAGACCGCTGGCTGAACGAGTTGCGAAAAGTGGCGCCGCCAAACAACCAGCCTGACGCATCGTCACGTTCAAGGCCAATCAGGTCCTGATTATTATTGTGCTCAGGGTCGGGCGAATAGTGTTTGGTGTAGACACTGGTTTGCAGATACCAGGAGCCGGTGTCTTTGGCGGGTGTCTCGGCAGCCAGTGCAAGCGGTGCCAAGAGCATTGGCAGTAGCCCGAACATCCAGGGGGTTTTCATCATTCAATCTCTTGTGATAGCCGTTGGCATGCGCCTGAGGGTCGCTGTTATACGCGACTCCCAATGGGGCGAGCAGGCGAAAAATCAGAAGAAGACGTAGGAAAAGTCTTGTATGCGGGTTCGATCCTGATCGGGCCTAAGGCTTATGTATATTTCATTCCGGTATTTAGAATATTGCCAAGATTACATTAGGGTATATGAACAGTTCCTGAACCCTTCTGTTGTTTGTTGGACCTAGGTCCTTTAGCACTTTTCGTTTCACCATTACTGCTATATGTTCTATAACGATTAAGTTGCTTACATTTTGCAATACTCGCAGGGCCGAAACTCCATTGCCATGAATGCCGTTGAATCTGCTTTTTTGAATCTGGCTTACCCTCCGCAGCTCGATCTGGGGCCGCAGCTCACGCACGAACAATTACTCTGCTCCATGCAGTCGACCATGGCGCGCCACAAGGGCGGGCCAGTCTGGTTGTTCGCTTACGGTTCGCTGATCTGGCGTCCTGAATGCGCCGCAGTAGAACGCGTGCGCGGCCGGGTGCATGGTTACCATCGCGGTTTGTACCTGTGGTCCCACGAACATCGCGGCACACCCGAAGTGCCTGGCCTGGTGTTTGGTCTGGATCGTGGCGGTTCTTGCAGCGGCTTCGCGTATCGCTTGCCCGAAGAACAACTTGAAGCCTCGCTTTACGCACTCTGGCAGCGCGAAATGCCATTCCCGTCCTATCGCCCACACTGGCTCAACTGCCGTCTTGAAGACGGAAGCCAGGTTCAGGCGTTGGGATTTGTACTGGAGCGGCACCTGCCCAGCTATGCCGGCAACTTGCCGGATCATGTGCTGAGCCATGTGTTTGAAAACGCTTGCGGGCGCTACGGTACCACTCGCGATTATGTCGAGCAGACCGCTCACGCCCTGCGTAGCCACGCCATGCCAGACCGGAATCTGGAGGCGCGGCTCAAGCGCTGCAAATCACAATCCGATCAGGCGATCGCTTCGCGGGTCTGACTGGCGACGTTCTTGTGGCCCAGCGTGGGCGCCAGGAACGCCATCGCCAGCAGGCAGGCAACGACCAGCAGAATGAAACCGCCATCCCAGCCAAAATAGTCCACGGTGTAACCCATCAGGGCACTGGCCGCGACTGAACCACCCAGATAACCGAACAGACCGGTAAAGCCCGCGGCAGTCCCGGCGGCTTTCTTCGGCACCAGTTCCAGCGCTTGCAAGCCGACCAGCATCACCGGGCCGTAGATCAGGAAGCCGATGGCGAACAGCGAGATCATGTCGATCATCGGGTTACCCGGCGGGTTCAGCCAGTACACGATTGTCGCCACGGTCACCAACGCCATGAACACCATGCCGGTCAGGCCACGGTTGCCGCGGAAGATCTTGTCCGACATCCAGCCGCACAGCAGCGTGCCCGGAATACCGGCCCACTCGTACAGGAAGTAAGCCCACGAGGTCTTGTCGAAGTCGAAGTGCTTGACCTCTTTGAGGTAGGTCGGCGCCCAGTCGAGGATGCCGTAGCGCAGCAGGTAGACGAAGACGTTGGCCAGGGCGATGAACCAGAGCATTTTGTTGCGCAGCACGTATTTGACGAAGATGTCCTTGGCGCTGAATTCTTCTTCGTGGCTGGCGTCGTAGCCGTCCGGGTAATCGTTTTTGTATTTCTCGATTGGCGGCAGGCCGGTCGATTGCGGTGTATCGCGCATCACAATGAAGGCGAACACGGCGACCAGCAGCGCCACGGCAGCGGGTACATAGAACTTGCTGTGCCAGTCGTTGAACCAGCCCATGCCGAGAATCGCCAACGGGCCGATCAAACCGCCGCCCACGTTATGCGCCGTGTTCCACACCGACACCACCTGACCGCGTTCTTTCTGCGACCACCAGTGCACCATGGTCCGGCCACTTGGCGGCCAGCCCATGCCTTGGGCCCAGCCGTTGATGAACAACAGGATGAACATCATGGTCACGCTGGACGTTGCCCAAGGTGCGAAACCGAACACGAACATGACCCCCGCGGAGACCACCAGGCCAAAGGGCAGGAAGTAACGCGGGTTGGAGCGGTCGGACACGATGCCCATCAGAAACTTGGACAGGCCGTAGGCGATCGCAATCGCCGACATGGCCACGCCCAGTTGACCCTTTGTGTAGCCTTGGGCAATCAGGTCCGGGAACGCCAGGGTGAAGTTCTTGCGCAGCAGGTAGTAACCCGCATAGCCAATGAATATCCCGGCGAAGATCTGCCAGCGGAGGCGTTTGTACGTGTCATCGATTTTTTCGTCAGGCAATGGAGCCTGATGTGCGGCAGGGCGAAAGAAAGCAAACATTCAAGAGCTCCAGATTTCTTGTTTTGACTGCGGATGCGAATGTTACAGTTTCGTTACCGAAAATAGCACCGGTTCGCATTAGCAAAACAGCGGAAATGTGGGCAATCGAGTGTT
This sequence comes from Pseudomonas sp. GW821-FHT10C09, assembly GCF_059415465.1. NCBI lineage: Bacteria > Pseudomonadati > Pseudomonadota > Gammaproteobacteria > Pseudomonadales > Pseudomonadaceae > Pseudomonas > Pseudomonas sp. GW821-FHT10C09. The sequence continues at coordinate 73,377 of NZ_JBWKNG010000014.1, read as the reverse complement.
CCTTTATGAACATGTCGCACAGGTATAAGTGAAGGGCGTTGTGGGAAACGTCTTTGGCACGCTTTAACGACGCATTTCAGTCCGGGGTAGGACGAGGCTTTGGGAAATGTCCTGCGTTGGAATGGGACGTCGCGGCGTTTTGCAGGAAAGGCATTTAGAATCGTCAGGGAATGCCGGGCAAGTCCAGTGCGCAGGTATGTGAGTCTGCTGCCGGAGGAGGTTCGGAAGTTGTTTTAGTCCCGGCCAATAAAAATGCGGTCTGGACAATCCAGACCGCATTTTCCGGCTCAGCGAACCTGAACCACGACTTTCCCGACCGCCTTGCGCTGGCCGAGATCGTTGATCGCTTGCGCCGCGTTGTTTAGCGGATACACCTGCGACACCAGCGGCTTCAACTTGCCCTCGGCAAACCAGCCAAACAGTTGCTGGAAGTTCGCCGCGTTGTCTTGCGGCTGGCGCTGGGCAAACGAACCCCAGAACACACCAACCACGGCCGCGCCTTTGAGCAGCGCGAGGTTGACCGGGAATTCCGGAATGCGGCCGCTGGCGAAACCGACCACCAGCAGGCGGCCGTTCCAGGCGATGGCGCGCACGGCCTGGTCAAACAGGTCGCCGCCGACCGGGTCGTAGATCACGTCGGCGCCCTGGCCATCGGTCAGGCGCTTGATCTCGTCCTTGAGGCTGGTTTCGCTGTAGTTGATCAGCTCATCGGCGCCGGCCGCCTTGGCCACGGCAAGTTTTTCGGCGCTGCTGGCGGCGGCAATCACGCGGGCGCCCATGGCTTTGCCGATTTCCACGGCCGCGAGGCCCACACCGCCGGAAGCGCCCAGCACCAGCAGGGTTTCGCCGGGTTGCAGGTTTGCCCGCTGCTTGAGGGCGTGCATCGACGTGCCGTAGGTCATGCTAAAAGCGGCGGCGGTGTTGAAGTCCATCGAGGGTGGAATCGGCAGCACGTTGTAGCCCGGCACGGCGACCTGTTCGGCAAAGCTGCCCCAGCCGGTCAGGGCCATGACGCGATCACCGACCTTGAGGTGGCTGATCTTTTCGCCCACCGCGCTGACCACGCCGGCCGCTTCACCGCCCGGCGAAAACGGGAAGGGCGGCTTGAACTGGTATTTGCCCTCGATGATCAGCGTGTCCGGGAAATTCACCCCGGCGGCGTGCACGTCCAGCAGGATTTCGTTCTTCTTCGCGACAGGACTGGCGACGTCTTCCAGCACCAGCGATTCGGCAGGGCCGAAGGCTTTGCACAGCACGGCTTTCATCAGGGCTATTCCTTTGGGAGTAATGGCCGATAAGTGTAGGTGTGTGAGTCGATGGGTCAACGAGCATGCCCGACCCTGATAGTCAGCCATAAGCTTGTGCTTGAGCTGCGGGTCGTTATGCTAGGCCGCAAACCGGATAAGGAGCGAATTGTGAAAGCGTGGATCATGTTGTTGCTGGCCCTGTCTCTGCCTGTGGCAGCGATGGCCGAAGAAGCCAAAGAAGGTGAAGCTCCGAAGGTCAATTACATCACCCTGAGCCCACCGTTCGTGGGCAACTACGGGCTGGACGGTACGCCGAAGCTCAAGGTCTACAAGGCTGATGTGGCCTTGCGCGTGACCGGTGATGACGCCACCAAAGCGGTGAAGGCCAACGAGCCGTTGATCCGTAATCAACTGGTGGCGTTGTTTGCCCAGCAGACGACCGAGACGATGAGCAACGTTGAAGCCAAGGAGAAGCTGCGCCAGGAAGCTTTGAAGCAGACGCAGCAAGTGATGAACGACGAGACCGGCAAGCCGGTGGTTGAGGATTTGTTGTTTAACAACCTGATCATTCAATAAGTCATTCGCTGTCCGGGCTGGCCTCTTCGCGAGCGGGCTCGCTCCCACACTGGATCTGCATTCACTGAAGAGCCCTTGTGGGAGCGAGCCTGCTCGCGAAAGCATTCTTGCAGCCGCAAAATGTCTCAAGGCTTTAGCGCAATCACCGCCGCCCATTGCTCAGCCGTCACCGGCATCACCGACAATCTCGACCCCTTTTGCACCAGTGGCATCTCGGCCAACGCCGTCTGCTGCTTCAAATAATCCAGCTTCAACACCCTGGCAAACGTCTCGACATGCTCGACATCAATCGCACTCCAGGCGTTTTTCTCAGGCGTGGCCTTGGGATCGTAGTAATGACTCTCCGGCTCCAGCGCTGTCGGGTCCGGATACGCCGCTTCGACAATTTTTCCGATTCCGGCAATTCCCGGCTCGGGGCAGCTGGAGTGATAGAAGAAAAACGCATCACCGACCGCCATGGCGCGCAAAAAGTTACGCGCCTGATAGTTGCGAACCCCGTCCCAGCGCGCTCGGCCCAGCTTCTCCAGACCTTTGATCGAGAGTTCGTCGGGCTCGGATTTCATCAGCCAATAGGCCATGGATTTTGCTCCTTGCGAGGTGTGTGGACAGGTTGTCGGGCAATTTTATGACAAACCGACAGTCGGTTGACGCCAGCGTTTGCGTGTCAGTTCACGTTGTCGCAAAATGCCGGCCTTCTAAGCTTGACGCTGCTGCACGGCCTACACCCGAAACGGAACCGCTGCTGTCATCGTGTTGATGTGCCTTTGGGGGGCAATCGATGAAACGCAAACCGGATTTACTATGGATTTTGGTTATCTTGTTCGGCCTCGGCGTCGTAACCACCGGTTATGCCCAAAGCCTGTGGAATAACAAGACCGACGCGCCGATCGAAATCGCGCAGCAGCAACAGCAGCCATCGGCGTTCAAGCGCTAAACCGGTCTTTTGGACGCCGCTGATCGCAGTGGCGTCTAGCCTGCGAAATACCACGCCTTGTCTGTCACCGTTCCTTGCAACGGCACATCCCAACTCGCCTGAGCCAATCGTTCGACTTTCTGACATTCATGGGCCAGCCCCAGCAGCGTCGGCTTGCGCCAGGTTTTGCGGCGCGCCAGGTACGCGAGGCTTCGATCGTAGAAGCCGCCGCCCATGCCCAGGCGCCCGCCGACATCGTCAAAACCCACCAGCGGCAACAGAATCAGATCCAGCGCCCAGACTTTGCGTTGTCGGGCGAGGTTGTGCAGGGGTTCGAGAATTCGAAAGCGGTTGGGTTTGAGTTTTTCGCCGGGGCGAATGCGCTGGAACACCATTTTGGTGCGCGGCCAGGCACTGAGCACCGGCAGATACGTCGCCTTACCGCGGCGTTGGGCGGCACGCAGCAGAACGCGCGGGTCGATTTCACCGTCGGTCGGCAGGTACAGGGAGATGTGTCTGGCGCGTCGAAACAACGGCTGTTGAGCCAATTGCTTGTACAGCCCGCGAGCAGCCTGGCGCTGTTGACTGGGAGTCAGTGCGCGGCGGGCCTTGCGCAGCATGCGTCGAAGTTGCGGGCGGGGCAGCAGCGCAGGTTCGGTCATGAATTCAGGCTTCGACAGGACGAATACGTAAAGCGTACCCGTAAAAAAGCCGATGCCGGTAATTAAACCGCCATCGGACTGGAATCAGGCTCCCCGGATGAACCGCTGCTGACTTAGCCCTTGAACCCGAAAGTTCAAGGTGGAAGATGCAGTAGGCTTTAAGGCTTTCCGTCTAGCGGACATGCACACCAGCCCAACGTGCAGCCTCCAGGGTAGTGCGAATCGGCTCAGGGACGTGGTCAACTGGCAAGCACCCCAGGGAGTGATGCGAGTATACCCCAAGCGGTTTCGTGTTTCAGCCCTTGGTGACGTCCGGATCGGTAGCGAGCACCAGATCGACGCGGTCCAGCAGGTCGCGCACCTGTTCACGAGTCGAGCCGCTGGCCTGTACATCCGGGCGTTCTTCCTTGTGCAGCAGGTCATGCGTGATGTTCAGCGCGGCCATGACGGCGATGCGGTCGGCGCCGATGACTTTGCCGCTGCTGCGGATTTCGCGCATCTTGCCGTCCAGGTAGCGGGCGGCACTCACCAGATTGCTGCGTTCTTCCTGGGGGCAGATGATCGAATATTCTTTATCGAGGATCTGCACGGTAACGCTATTGCTTGAACTCATGAGTCTTGCTCCAGGGCCTTGAGGCGCGAAATCATCGATTCAACCTTACGCCGGGCGATTTCGTTTTTTTCAATGAGGTGCGCGCGTTCCTCGCGCCAGGTCTTTTCCTGAGCTAGTAAGAGTCCGTTTTGGCTCTTTAGTTGCTCGACTCGACTAATTAGCAGTTCGAGTCTGGCCATCAGCGCTTGCAGGTCGGTGTCTTCCATTGTGTCCACTGAATGTGTGCTTGATGGGGGTAGCTGGCGGACAGCCTTTAATAGTCTTGGCGAGTCTGTCGATGTAGGATACAAGGCCTTCATTCTAGACATAGCGCCGTCTGGCGCCTAGCTGCCCATGACCATTCAGAATTCCCCGTACCAAGCCTTCGCCACACTGCTGACCTCCAGCGGTCATAACGTCTCGCCTGCCGAACTGCATGGCCTGTTGCTCGGCCGCAGTTGCGCCGGTGCCGGTTTCAATGCCGAAGAGTGGTTGATCGATGCCGCCGAACTGCTGGAAAGCGAACCGCAGGACAATGTCCGCAACGCCTTGATCGGCTTGCAGGAGATGGTCAAGGGCGAGCTGACCGGCGACGACGTGACCGTTGTTCTGCTGCTGCCGACCGATGACGCGCCCTTGGTTGACCGTGCCGTCGCACTGGGTGAGTGGTGCCAGGGCTTCCTCAGCGGTTTCGGCTTGAACTGCCGGGACAGCAGCACGCTCAGCACTGAAGCCACCGAAGTATTGCAGGACCTGGCGGCCATTTCTCAGGTGCAAGACGCCCTGGAAGAGTCCGAAGACGGCGAAAGCGATTACATGGAAGTCATGGAATACCTGCGCGTCGCACCGCTGCTGCTGTTCTCCGAAACCAAAAAAGCGGACGTGCCGCCAGCCGCCAAACCGTCGTTGCATTAATCGCGTGCCAGGAAAAGCCATCTGCCCATGATTCATATCCCGAAACCGGAATACAGCCGTCGCCGCAAGGCCTTGATGGCGCAGATGGAACCCAACAGCATCGCGATCCTGCCCGCCGCCGCGGTCGCCATCCGCAACCGCGACGTCGAGCACGTCTATCGCCAGGACAGTGATTTCCAGTACCTGAGCGGCTTTCCCGAGCCGCAAGCGGTCCTCGTGTTGATGCCGGGGCGTGCCCACGGCGAATACATCCTGTTCTGCCGTGAGCGCAACGCCGAACGCGAGTTGTGGGACGGTTTGCGCGCCGGCCAGGAAGGCGCGATCCGTGACTTTGGCGCCGACGACGCTTTCCCCATCACCGACATCGACGACATCCTGCCGGGCCTCATTGAAGGGCGCGACCGGGTGTATTCGGCCATGGGCAGCAACCCCGAATTCGACCGGCACCTGATGGACTGGATCAACGTGATCCGCTCCAAAGCGCACCTCGGTGCCCAGCCGCCGAACGAATTTGTTGCGCTGGATCATCTGCTTCACGACATGCGCCTGTATAAATCGGCGGCAGAAGTGAAGGTGATGCGCGAAGCCGCACGGATTTCCGCCCAGGCGCATATCCGCGCGATGCAGGCCAGCCGCGCCGGGCTGCACGAGTTCAGTCTCGAAGCCGAGCTTGATTACGAGTTCCGCAAGGGCGGAGCGAAAATGCCGGCCTACGGTTCAATCGTCGCCGCCGGGCGCAACAGCTGCATCCTGCATTACCAGCAGAATGATGCGGTGCTCAAGGACGGTGACCTGGTGCTGATCGACGCCGGTTGCGAGATCGACTGCTACGCCAGCGACATCACCCGCACCTGGCCGGTCAACGGCAAGTATTCACCGGAACAGAAAGCGATCTACGAGTTGGTGCTGGCCTCGCAAGAAGCCGCCTTCGCCGAAATCGCCCCGAACAAACACTGGAATCAGGCGCACGAAGCCACGGTCCGGGTGATTACCACCGGGCTGGTGAAGCTCGGCCTGTTGCAGGGTGACGTCGACGAACTGATCGCCAGCGAAGCCTACAAAGCGTTTTACATGCACCGTGCCGGCCACTGGCTGGGGATGGATGTGCATGACGTCGGCGAATACAAGGTCGGCGGCGAATGGCGAGTGCTGGAAGTCGGCATGGCGCTGACGGTGGAGCCGGGGATCTACATTTCCCCGGACAACCAGAACGTGGCGAAGAAATGGCGCGGCATCGGCGTGCGCATCGAGGACGACGTGGTGGTGACCAAGACCGGTTGTGAAATATTGACCAAAGGCGTGCCGAAAACGGTCGCCGACATCGAGGCCCTGATGGCGCAAGCGCGGACACAAGCAGCATGAGCCGGGTCAATCTGGCAATCATCGGTGGCGGCCTGGTCGGCGCCAGTCTTGCATTGGCGTTGCAGGCCGGGGCTAAAGCGCGCGGCTGGAAGATCGTCCTGATCGAGCCCTTCGCTCCCGGCGATACCTATCAGCCGAGCTACGACGCGCGCTCTTCGGCGCTGTCCTACGGCGCCAAGCAGATTTATCAACGGTTGGGCGTGTGGCAGGAAATCTCCCGCCGCGCCGAGCCGATCAAGCAGATTCATGTCTCTGACCGTGGACGTTTTTCCACCGCGCGTTTATCGGCGATGGAAGAAGGTGTTCCGGCGCTGGGTTATGTGGTGGAAAACGCCTGGCTCGGCCAATGCCTCTGGCAAGGTCTGGACAAGGACGTGGTCGCCTGGCGTTGCCCGGCAGAAGTCACGCGCATGGAGCCGCTGACCGATGGCTACCGCCTGACCCTCAATGACGAAACCACCCTGGAATGTGACCTCGCGGTGCTCGCTGACGGCGGCCGTTCGGGCCTGCGCGAGCAACTGGGAATCGGCATCAAGACGCGTCCGTATAACCAGAGCGCGCTGATCGCCAACATTACCCCGAGCGAAGCGCATAACGGCATGGCGTTCGAGCGATTCACCGACGACGGCCCGATGGCGTTGTTGCCGCTGCCGGAAAACCGCTGCGCCTTGGTCTGGACCCGTCTGGGCATGGACGCGCAACGGCTGGCTGCACTGGATGAAAAGAGTTTCCTCAGCGAATTGCAGAGTGTGTTCGGCTATCGCCTCGGCACGTTGAAACAGGTCGGCGCGCGGCATCTTTACCCGCTGACGCTGATCGAAGCCGAAGAGCAGGTGCGTCCGCATCTGGCGATCCTCGGCAACGCGGCCCACAGCCTGCACCCGATTGCCGGCCAGGGTTTCAACCTGTCGCTGCGCGATGCGCAAGCGTTGGCCGAGGCCTTGTTGGCCAGCGAGAACGGGCCGGGCGACTTTGCCACCTTGCAGGCTTACCGCGAGCGCCAGCGTCTGGATCAAAACCTGACCGTGGGCTTCTCCGATCAGGTCACCCGGTTGTTCGGCAGCACCCAGCCGCTGGTGTCGCTGGGTCGCAATCTCGGCCTGCTCGGTCTCGATCTGTTGCCGCCGGCCAAGCGCTGGTTCGCCCGGCAGGCCATGGGTCTGGGTACACGCCCCGATGCTTAAGTGGCTGACGAACAGGTTCGGCAAAGCGCGGGTGATGCGTTGGTTTATGTCCTTTTACCCGCCGTACATGGGCGCCGGGGTTCGGGTGCGGCACATCAGTGATGACTTCCGCGACATCACGGTGTCCATGGGCCTGGGCTGGTACAACCGCAATTACGTGGGCACCCAGTTTGGTGGCAGCCTGTATTCGATGGTCGATCCGTTCTACATGCTGATGCTGATGGAAAACCTCGGGCATCGTTACATCGTCTGGGACAAAGCCGCCGACATCGATTTCATTTCGCCGGGCAAAGGCCCGGTGTTTGCCAAATTCCGCATCGACGAGACCTTGCTCGACGAGATCCGCCGGCAAACGGCCGATGGCGAAAAATACCTGCCGAAGTTGCAGGTCGATATTCACGACGGCGCCGGCACCTTGGTGGCACGGGTCGAAAAAACCCTTTACGTGCGGCTCAAGCCGCAAGCGAGACAGGCTTAAGCATGGACATGCGCGCAGATCTGCTGATTGTCGGGGCCGGAATGGTCGGCAGCGCCTTGGCGCTGGCGTTGCAGGACAGCGGGCTGGAAGTCCTGTTGCTGGACGGCAGCCCCCTGAGCGTCAAACCCTTCGATGGCCAAGCGCCGTTCGAACCGCGAGTGAGCGCCTTGTCGACGGCCAGCCAGCGCATTCTCGAACGCCTGGGCGTGTGGGACGGCATCGCCAAGCGACGCAGCAGCCCTTACACCGACATGCACGTATGGGACGGCAGCGGCACCGGGCAGATTCATTTCTCGGCCGCCAGCGTGCATGCCGATGTGCTTGGGCACATCGTCGAAAACCGTGTGGTTCAGGACGCCTTGCTCGACCGTTTGCACGACTGCGACCTCGGGATGCTGGCCAATGCGCGTCTGGAGCAGATGCGCCGCTCGGGCGATGACTGGCTGCTGACCCTGGCGGACGGCCGCACCTTGCGCGCACCGTTGGTGATTGCGGCTGACGGCGCCAACTCGGCCGTTCGGCGTTTGACCGGGATGGCGACGCGCGAGTGGGACTACCTGCACCACGCGATTGTCACCAGTGTGCGTAGCTCCAAGGCGCATCAAATGACGGCCTGGCAGCGTTTCACCGACAACGGTCCGCTGGCGTTTTTGCCGCTGGAGCGTGATGGGCAGCAGGATTGGTGTTCGATCGTCTGGTCGACCACGCCGAGTGAAGCCGAACGCCTGATGGCGCTGGACGACGACGGCTTTTGCCGCGAGCTGGAACGTGCCTTTGAAGGGCGACTCGGCACCGTGCTCAGCGCCGACCCGCGTTTGTGCGTGCCGCTGCGTCAGCGTCACGCCAAGCGTTATGTGGCCGAAGGCCTGGCATTGATCGGCGACGCGGCGCACACCATTCACCCGCTGGCCGGGCAGGGTGTGAACCTTGGTTTCCTGGATGCTGCCGTGTTGGCCGAAGTACTGCTGCAAGCGTTTGAGCGGGGTGAGCGCCTGGCGGATGTCAAAGTGCTGAGCCGTTACGAGCGCCGACGCATGCCTCACAACCTGGCGCTGATGGCGGCGATGGAAGGGTTTGAGCGGTTGTTCCAGGCCGACCCGTTGCCAGTGCGCTGGTTGCGCAATGCCGGGTTGAAGATGGTTGAGAAGATGCCCGAGGCCAAGGCGTTGTTTGTGCGTGAGGCGCTTGGGCTCACCGGGGATTTGCCGGCGCTGGCCAAGGCCTGACATTTTCGTTGCGGCTGATGGCCCCTTCGCGAGCAGGCTCGCTCCCACAGGGAATTTTCAGTGTTCACAAAACCCCTGTGGGAGCGAGCCTGCTCGCGAAGAGGCCGGAACATTCACCGCATATCTCAGTCGATGCAACATCTGGTAACTCCTCCGCGAACTGATCGATTGAGATGCTAAATGTGAGTCCTTATCATTTGGCCTCACTTTTTCTATCGAGAGATCGCTCCCCATGTTGCCGAAGCGTCTACTGACCGCACTCGCCCTGTCCCTGATTGGCAGCACCGCCGCCCAGGCCGCTGACGAGGTGGTGGTTTACTCCTCGCGTATCGACGAGCTGATCAAACCGGTCTTCGACGCCTACACCGCCAAGACCGGGGTGAAGGTGAAGTTCATCACCGACAAGGAAGCGCCGCTGATGCAGCGCATCAAGGCCGAGGGCGAGAACGCTACCGCCGACCTGCTGTTGACGGTCGATGCCGGTAACCTCTGGCAGGCCGAGCAAATGGGCATCCTGCAGCCGTTCACCTCCAAAGTGATCGATACCAACATTCCGCTGCAATACCGCGCGGCCTCCCACGCCTGGACCGGCCTGAGCCTGCGGGCGCGGACCATCGCTTACTCCACGGCTCGGGTGAAGCCGGGCGAGCTGACCACTTACGAAGCACTGGCCGACAAGAACTGGGAAGGGCGCCTGTGCCTGCGCACGGCGAAGAAGGTCTACAACCAGTCCCTGACCGCCACCATGATCGAAGTCCACGGCGCCGAAAAAACCGAGAAGATCCTCAAGGGCTGGGTGAGCAACCTGTCCACCGACGTATTCTCGGATGACGTTGCGGTGCTGGAAGCGATCAACGCGGGCCAATGTGATGTCGGTATCGTCAACACCTACTACTACGGTCGCCTGCACAAGCAGAAGCCTGATCTGGGCGTAAAGCTGTTCTGGCCGAACCAGGCTGACCGCGGTGTGCACGTCAACCTGTCGGGTATTGGCCTGACCAAACACGCGCCACACCCGGAAGCGGCCAAGGCACTGGTCGAGTGGATGACCACTCCTGAGGCGCAGAAGATTTTCGCCGACGTGAACCAGGAATTCCCGGCCAACCCGGCGGTAGCGCCTTCGGAAGAAGTGGCAGCCTGGGGCAAGTTCGTGGCCGATACCCTGCCGGTGGAAGTGGCGGGCAAGCGTCAGGCCGAAGCAATCCGCATGATGGATCGCGCTGGCTGGAACTGACACTGCCTTTGTGGCGAGTGACGTACCTGTGGCGAGGGAGCTTGCTCCCGCTGGGCTGCGAAGCAGCCCTAACGGCCTGATACCCTATGCGGCTGCTTCGCACCCGAGCGGGAGCAAGCTCCCTCGCCACACAATGGAGCTGACTGCAGGTTTGAGTTAGCCCAACACTTTCTAGAGAACCCCCTTGGCCCACCCCGCCCAACGCCGCTGGTATCCCCTGGTCTTCGCCATCGCTGCGCTGGTCTTGTTGCCCCTCAGTGTTCTACTGCTGTCCTGGCAAACCATCGATCAACAGATCTGGTCCCACCTCTGGGACACCCAGATGCCGCGCCTGTTGGGCAACACCCTGACTCTGATAGTTGGCGTCGGGGTCGGCGTCACGCTGCTGGGCGTCAGCCTCGCGTGGCTCACCAGCCTCTGTGAGTTTCCCGGCCGGCGCTGGCTGGACTGGGCGCTGATGCTGCCGTTTGCGATTCCGGCCTACGTGCTGGCGTTTGTCTTCGTCGGCCTGCTGGATTTCGCCGGCCCCGTGCAAACCCTGATGCGCGAGTGGTTTGGCACCGGCCTGAGGTTGCCGCGCGTGCGCTCCACCGGTGGGGTCATTGTCGTGCTGGTGCTGGTTTTCTATCCCTACGTCTATCTGCTGGCCCGCACGGCGTTCCTCGCTCAGGGCAAAGGCTTGATGGAAGCCGCCCGGGTGCTCGGTCAATCGCCGTGGCAGGCGTTCTGGCGAGTGGCCTTGCCGATGGCGCGTCCGGCCATTGGTGCGGGGGTGGCACTGGCGCTGATGGAAACCCTGGCGGATTTCGGTGCAGTGTCGGTGTTCAACTTCGACACGTTCACCACCGCGATTTACAAAACCTGGTACGGATTCTTCAGCCTGTCCACCGCCGCCCAACTGGCCAGCCTGTTGCTGCTGGTGGTGATGGTCGTGCTGTACGGCGAGCGTCGTGCTCGCGGGGCCAACCGGGCGAGCAACGAACGGCCGCGGGTCAAGGCGTTGTATCACTTGCGGGGTTTCAAGGCGCTGGCGGCAATGAGCTGGTGCGGTTTGGTATTCGCCTGTGCGTTCGTCATCCCGATGCTGCAACTGCTGGTGTGGTTCTGGCAGCGCGGGCGCTTCGATCTGGATGAGCGTTACACCGGCCTGATTCTTCACACCTTGTACCTGGGCGGCATGGCGGCATTGATCACGGTCAGCGTTGCCTTGGTGCTGGCGTTCGCGCGACGCCTGGCACCGACTCGAACGATCCGTTCCGGCATCGGCCTGGCCAACCTCGGCTACGCCTTGCCGGGTTCGGTGTTAGCGGTGTCGATCATGCTGGCCTTCAGTTACCTCGATCGCGAGCTGGTCATCCCGCTGTCCGGCTGGCTCGGCGGCGCTGGCAAGCCCTTGCTTCTGGGCAGCCTGTCGGCGTTATTGCTCGCCTATCTGGTGCGTTTCATCGCGGTGGCATATGGACCACTGGAAAGCAGCCTGGCGCGTATACGGCCATCTTTGCCCGAAGCAGCACGTAGCCTTGGCGTCAGTGGGCCACGACTGTTTTTCAAGGTGTATCTGCCGTTGTTGTTGCCGGGCACGTTGAGCGCCGCGTTGCTGGTGTTCGTCGATGTGCTCAAGGAAATGCCCGCCACCCTGCTGATGCGCCCGTTTGGCTGGGACACGCTGGCCGTGCGGATCTTTGAAATGACCAGCGAAGGGGAGTGGGCGAGGGCGTCTTTGCCGGCACTGACGCTGGTTTTGGTCGGCCTGTTACCGGTCATCGGATTGATTCGACGTTCGGCGCATCGAAACAGCTAGGTGCCAGTCCTACACCTTGCGGCTACAATGCGCGGCATTCGGTGCGGTCCGTCTGACAGACCCGGTAGCTGAAATCGGCTGAAAGCCTTCTACTTCAAGGTTTTCACCCCGTGCAGCACCTGTCCGCACCTTCGCCACGCCCGGAAGGAGAAACCCATGGGACAGCGTACGCCTCTGTATGACCTTCATCTCGCCCTCGGCGCGAAGATGGTCGATTTTGGCGGTTGGGATATGCCTCTGCATTACGGCTCGCAGGTCGAGGAACACCATCAGGTGCGCCGCGATTGCGGGGTTTTCGATGTATCCCACATGACCGTGATCGATGTCAGCGGCTCCCAGGCCAAGGCCTGGCTCCAGCACTTGCTGGCCAATGATGTCGAACGCCTGCACAGCCCCGGCCGTGCCTTGTACAGCACCATGCTCAATGAGCGCGGCGGCATCGTCGACGACATGATCGTCTATCGCCTCGACGACGGTTATCGCCTGGTGGTCAACGCCTCCACCCGCAATCAAGACCTCGCCTGGATGCAGGCTCACCTCGATGGTTTCGATGTGCAGCTCAACGAGCGTGCAGAGCTGGCGATGCTGGCGATACAAGGCCCGCATGCCCGTCAGAAAATCTGCGAACTGGTCTCCCAGGCTCGCGGCAATCTGATCCAGCTGCTCAAGCCATTCGAAGGCCAGCCGGAAGGTGACTGGTTCATCGCCCGTACCGGGTACACCGGCGAAGATGGATTGGAAATCGTTCTACCGGCCGATCAAGCCCCGGGTTTTTTCAACGATCTGGTCGGCGCGGGCATTTCCCCTATCGGCCTGGGTGCGCGGGATACCTTGCGGGTCGAAGCCGGCATGAACCTGTACGGTCAGGACATTCATCAAGATGTATCGCCACTGGCGTCCAATATGGCCTGGAGCATTGCCTGGGAACCGGTCTCTCGCCAGTTCATCGGGCGCACCGCCCTGGAAGCCGAACGGGCCGGTGGCGTACAGCACAAACTGGTGGGGCTGGTCCTTGAGGAACGCGGTGTTTTGCGCGCTCATCAAGTGGTCCGCATCGCCAATGTTGGCGAAGGGGAGATCACCAGTGGTAGTTTCTCTCCTACGCTTAGCAAGTCGATAGCACTGGCGCGCGTGCCGATGGCAACTGCCGACCGCGCAGAAGTGGAAATCCGTGGCAAGTGGTACCCGGTCCGAGTGGTCAAGCCGACCTTCGTACGCCATGGCAAAACCTTGATCTAACCTTTTTTGGCGGACTACAACCGCTGACATTTTTCTTGAGGACACAGAACATGAGCGATATTCCTGCCGACCTGCGTTTTGCCGAAAGTCACGAATGGGCCCGCCTGGAAGCCGACGGCACCGTCACCGTGGGCATTAGCGATCACGCGCAGGAAGCGCTGGGTGATGTGGTGTTCGTTGAGCTGACCGAAGTGGGCAAAGTCTTCGCCGCCGGTGATCAATCCGGTGTGGTGGAGTCGGTTAAAGCCGCTTCCGACATCTACTCCCCGGTTGCCGGTGAAGTGATTGCCATCAACGAAGAACTGAGTGCCAACCCGGAATTGCTCAACACCGACCCGTACGGCGCGTGGATCTTCAAGCTCAAGCCAAGCAACACCGCTGACCTGGAAAAACTGCTCGACGCGGCTGGCTACAAGGCTGCGATCGGCGAGTAATCCACGCCCTGCGAAATCCCTGTGGGAGCGAGTCTGCTCGCGAAAGCGGTGTGTCAGCAAACAGTTATGCCAACTGACACTCTTACTTCGCGAGCAGGCTCGCTCCCACAGGTTCTATGGATTTAGTACGGACTTCACCGCTGCGACTGACCGCTCGACATCCGCTTTGCTCATCGCCGTGAACATCGGCAACGAGACAATCAGGCGGCCGACCCGCTCGGCGATCGGGAACATGCCCTCCTTGAACCCGCGTTCGCGGTAAAGGCTCAGCAAGTGAATCGGCGGATAGTGATAGCCGATACCGACGCCCAACGCCTGCATCTGCTCCATGAAGGTCGCCCGTGCCGGCAGGCCATCCCCGCGCTCCGGCAACACCAGCTGGAATAAATGCCAGTTGCTGTTTTCGAAATCCGCCGGAGGCAGTTGAGCCCCGTACTGCGCCTCGAAATCCTCACCAAAATACGCGAAATAGTGCCTGGCCAGTTCACGGCGATCGGCTGTGATGGCTTCGATATGAGCAAATTGCCCAAGGCCGATGGCCGCCGCGACGTCGGTCATGTTGAACTTGCCGCCCAGCACATCGACATCCAAACCATCGAAGCCACTACGGGTCACGCCCTGCAAACGGTACTTCTGCGCCAGTCGCACTTCCTCATCATTGTTCAACACCAGGCATCCGCCCTCTGACGAGGTGACGTTCTTGTTCGCCTGGAAACTGAAGGACACGAAATCACCGGTCGAGCCGATGCGCTGGCCGTTCCAGCTGGAGCCCAGCGCCTGGGCCGCGTCTTCCAGTACCCGCAGGTTGTACTGCTTCGCCAGTGCGTAAAGGCGCGTCATGTCCACCGGCAGTCCGGCGAGATACACCGGCAGGATCGCTTTGGTGCGTGGGGTGATGGCCGCTTCGAGTTGCGCCAGGTCGATGTTGCGGGTGACCGGGTCGATGTCGGCAAACACCGGGGTGGCGCCGACTTCCAGAATGACGTTGGCGGTGGCCACCCAGGAAATCGGCGTGGTGATTACTTCATCGCCCGGTCCGACCCCGGCAATGCGCAGGGCGATTTCCATGGTGCAGGTGCCGGAATTGAAGGTGAGCACCGGGCGCCCGCCAAAAAAATCCGAGAGTTGTTGTTCAAAGGCCTGGACCTTGGGGCCGCTGGTAATCCAGCCCGAGCGCAACACGTCGCCAACTGCGGCAATCGTCGCTTCATCGATGGTGGGTTTGGAGAACGGCAGGAAAGGCTGTTGGCTCATAAATTCAGGCACCTGATCAGCGGACATTAGGCAGATGCCGAGCATGATGTCCGCAATGGTCGTCGGCGCCAAGCCATCCGCCCGGATATCGACTGCTATGCTGGTTTGACCGTGTTGCATCGACGCCGAGCGCCAGTCAAGAGAGAGCCCGTCATGTCCCAGTTGCCGTCCCTGAGCCAGTTACGCGACCCCAATGCCTTTCTGCGCCGCCACCTCGGGCCCGATGCCGCCGAGCAGCAGGCGATGCTCGACAGCCTCGGCCTCGGCAGCCGGGTCGAACTGATCGAGCAGACGGTACCGCCGGGTATCCGTCTGAACCGCCCGCTCGACCTGCCGCCCGCCCTCGATGAACAAGCCGCGCTGGCCAAGCTGCGCGGCTACGCCGAGCAAAACCAGGTCTGGACCAGCCTGATCGGCATGGGCTACCACGGCACCCTCACGCCGACCGTGATTGTGCGTAACGTTCTGGAAAACCCCGGTTGGTACACCGCGTACACGCCTTATCAGCCAGAGATTGCCCAAGGCCGGCTCGAAGCGCTGCTGAATTTCCAGCAACTGACCATCGACCTCACCGGCCTGGAACTGGCCAACGCGTCCTTGCTGGATGAAGCCACTGCCGCCGCGGAAGCCATGGCGCTGGCCAAGCGAGTCGCCAAGTCCAAAAGCAATCTGTTCTTCGTCGACCAGAACTGCCATCCGCAGACCATTTCGGTGGTGCAGACCCGCGCCGAAGGCTTTGGCTTCGAACTGATCATCGACACTGTGGATAACTTGAAACAGCACCAGGTGTTCGGCGCCCTGCTGCAATACCCCGACACCCACGGCGAGATCCGCGATCTGCGGCCGTTGATCGATCACCTCCATGCGCAGCAAGCCCTGGCGTGTGTTGCCACTGATTTGATGAGTTTGCTGCTACTGACCCCACCGGGAGAGTTGGGCGCCGATGTGGTGTTTGGCTCATCCCAGCGTTTTGGTGTGCCGATGGGCTACGGCGGGCCGCACGCGGCGTTTTTTGCCAGCCGCGATGAGTACAAACGGGCGATTCCCGGGCGGATCATCGGCGTGTCCAAGGATGCTCGCGGCAATGTTGCGTTGCGCATGGCCCTGCAAACCCGCGAGCAACACATCCGCCGGGAGAAGGCCAACTCGAACATTTGCACCGCTCAAGTGTTGCTGGCCAACATCGCCAGTTTCTACGCGGTCTACCACGGGCCTGAAGGGCTCAAACGCATTGCCCAGCGTGTGCATCGCTTGACCTGCATCCTCGCTGCCGGCCTTGAGCGACATGGCGTTAGCCGCCTCAACCAGCACTTCTTCGACACCCTGACCCTGGACGTTGGCGGCACCCAGACCGCGATCATCGAAAGCGCTCAAGCCGCGCAGATCAATTTGCGCATTCTGGGGCGTGGACGGTTGGGGTTGAGCCTCGATGAAACCTCGGACGAAACCACCGTCGCCAAGTTGTTCGACGTGTTCCTTGGCGCCGATCATGGTCTGAACGTCGACGATCTGGACGCTGAAACGCTGGCGTCCGGCATTCCTGACGGATTGCTGCGCGCCTCGCCTTACTTGCGCCACCCGGTGTTCAATGCGCACCACAGCGAAACCGAGATGCTGCGCTATCTCAAGCAACTGGAGAACAAGGACCTCGCCCTCAATCAGTCGATGATCCCGTTGGGTTCCTGCACCATGAAGCTCAATGCCACCAGCGAGATGATCCCCATCACCTGGCCGCAGTTCGCCAACCTGCACCCATTCGTGCCGAAGGAGCAGGCCGTGGGGTATTCGCTGATGATCGAAGAGCTGGAGCGCTGGCTCTGCGCGATCACCGGTTTCGATGCGATTTGCATGCAACCCAACTCCGGCGCCCAGGGCGAATACGCCGGGTTGCTGGCGATCCGTAAATACCACGAGAGCCGTCATCAAGGGGCGCGGGACATCTGCCTGATTCCGTCCTCGGCCCACGGCACCAACCCGGCCTCGGCGCAAATGGCCGGGATGCGCGTGGTGATTGTCGAGTGCGACGAAGCCGGCAACGTCGATCTGGATGACCTCAAGAAAAAAGCCTCGGAGGCAGGGGACAAGCTCGCTTGCCTGATGGCGACGTATCCATCGACCCATGGTGTCTACGAGGAAGGCATCAGCGAAATCTGTGAAGTTATCCACAGCCACGGCGGTCAGGTGTACATGGATGGCGCCAACCTCAACGCGCAAGTCGGCCTCGCTCGCCCGGCGGATATTGGCGCTGACGTCTCGCACATGAACCTGCACAAGACTTTCTGTATTCCCCATGGCGGCGGCGGGCCGGGCATGGGGCCGATTGGTGTGCGGGCGCACCTGGCGCCGTTCGTGGCCAATCACCCGGTGGTGCCCATCGACGGGCCATTGCCGCAGAACGGCGCGGTGAGCGCGGCGCCTTGGGGCAGTGCGAGCATTTTGCCGATCAGCTGGATGTACATCGCGATGATGGGGCCGCAACTGGCGGACGCCAGCGAAGTGGCGATCCTCGCCGCGAATTACTTGGCGCAGCATTTATCCGGTGCGTTCCCGGTGCTCTACACCGGGCGCAACGAGCGAGTGGCGCACGAATGCATTCTGGATCTGCGGCCACTGAAGGCGCTGACCGGCATCAGTGAAGAAGACGTGGCCAAGCGCCTGATGGATTACGGTTTCCATGCGCCCACTATGTCGTTTCCCGTGCCGGGGACGTTGATGGTCGAGCCGACCGAAAGTGAATCGAAGGCAGAGCTGGACCGGTTTATCGGGGCGATGCTGAGCATCCGTGCGGAAATCAGCGAGGTAGAAAATGGTAATTGGCCGGCCGAGGACAACCCGCTGAAGCGTTCGCCGCACACCTTGGCGGACATCACCGGGGTGTGGGAGCGGTCTTACAGCATCGAGCAAGCGGTGACGCCGGATGCGCACACCCGACAGCACAAATACTGGCCGGTGGTGAATCGGGTGGACAACGTCTATGGCGACCGGAATCTGTTCTGCGCGTGCGTACCGGTGGATGACTACCGCTGAACTACCGAAACACAAATCCCACAGGAGGGAATTGTGTTCGGGCAAAAAAATGCCGCTCAGTGAGCGGCATTTTTGTATCGATGGACTTACTTCGAAGCGACGGCGTTCTTCGCCAGAATCGCATTCGCCAGTTCCATGTCCGTCACTTGCAGGCCCGGGTTGTCGGCGCGGACTTTCTGCATCGCCGCTTCCAGGTAAGGGCCGCGAATCCCGCCGTCACTGGCGACGAAGCTGCTGGCATCGTCCTGGGCGGCGACGATCAGTTTGTGATCCTTGAACGTCAGGTAAGTCGAGCCGGTGGTCGCGCCTGACGAAAGGACGTTAGTCCAAAAGCTATCGGCCATCGCGGAACCGACTGGAAGGGACAGCAGCGCGACGGTGGCGAAAGCAAGTTTGAAACGCATGATGGGTGACTCCACTGGGTTAACTACACGGCCTTGGATAGCCATCCCCCCATCCAGTTCCATACACCCGCGCCTACTTTTGCTCGCTCTGCGGCGTCACGCGCAGCACCTCTTCAATCGTGGTCAAACCCGCCGCCACTTTCTGTGCGCCCGACAGCCGCAAGCTGCGCATGCCTTCCTTGAATGCCTGACGCCGGATTGCCAGCAGGTCGGTGTCCGGGTTGATCAACGCTTTGACGCCGTCCGTGAGCTGCATGATCTCGTAGACCCCGGCGCGGCCGTGATAGCCGGTGTCGCGACACTCCAGGCAGCCGATGGCGCGCTGCGCGTTGCTCGGCAGCGGGGCTTGCCAGGGTTTGGTCAGGGTTTGCCAATCATCTTCGCCCAGCGTCAGCGGCGCCTTGCAATGTGGGCACAAGGTGCGCACCAGACGCTGGGCCATGACGCCCAATACAGTGGCTTTGATCAGGTAATGCGGTACGCCGAGTTCCAGCAGGCGACTGATCGCGCTCGGCGCGTCGTTGGTGTGCAGCGTCGAGAGCACCAAGTGGCCGGTGAGCGCCGCCTGAATCGCCATCTCGGCGGTTTCGAGGTCGCGAATTTCGCCGATCATGATGATGTCCGGGTCTTGTCGCATCAGCGCGCGCACGCCGGCGGCGAAGGTCAGGTCGATGTTGTGCTGGACCTGCATCTGGTTGAACGCGGGCTCGACCATTTCAATCGGGTCTTCGATGGTGCAGAGGTTGACCTCCGGTGTCGCCAGTTTCTTCAGCGTGGTGTACAGCGTGGTGGTCTTGCCGGAACCGGTCGGCCCGGTGACCAGAATGATGCCGTTGGGCTGGCGGGTCATGTCCTGCCAGCGGCGCAGGTCTTCGGCGGAGAAGCCCAACTGATCGAAATCCTTGAGCAGCACTTCCGGGTCGAAAATCCGCATGACCATTTTTTCGCCAAATGCCGTTGGCAATGTCGACAGCCGCAGTTCGACTTCACCGCCGTCCGGGGTCTTGGTTTTCACCCGGCCGTCCTGGGGTTTGCGCTTCTCCGCGACGTTCATCCGCCCGAGGCTTTTCAGGCGGCTGACGATGGCCATGGTCACTTGCGGCGGGAATTGATAGACGTTGTGCAACACGCCGTCGATGCGAAAACGCACTGTGCCTTGCTCGCGCCGGGGTTCGATGTGGATATCGCTGGCGCGCTGCTGGAACGCGTACTGAAACAGCCAGTCGACGATGTTGACGATGTGCGCGTCATTGGCGTCCGGCTCCTGGTCGCTGGCGCCGAGGTTGAGCAGTTGCTCGAAGTTGCCCAGCGTGCTGGTTTGCTGATCGGCAGTGGTCGCGCCGCTGACCGATTTGGCCAGACGGAAAAACTCGACGCTCAAGCGCTGGATGTCCACCGGGTTGGCCACGACCCGTTTGATCGGCAGCTTCAACACGTGGGTCAGGTCGGCTTCCCAGCCGCTGACGTAGGGCTGGGCGCTGGCCACCGTCACCGCGTCGCGGTCGATCGACACCGCGAGAATCTTGTGGCGCTGGGCAAAGGCGTAGGACATCAGCGGCGTGATGGCCGCTACGTTGATCTTTAGCGGATCAATGCGCAGGTAAGGCTGGCCGGCCTGCTGCGACAGCCACAGGGTCAGGCTTTCCAGGTCCAGGTGTTTGCCGGGACGGCTGAGATCGTCGAGGTGTTGGCTGGCGATGAACTCCAGCGGGTGCATCTGGCCATTGGCGGCGTGGCGGCGGCGTGCATTGAGCGCGTGCTCGGCCGAGTCCTGGCTGATGAAACCTTGGGCGACCAGTTCGCGCAGCAAATCATTGAGATCCAGCCAGCGGTCCTGAATGGCAAGTTGAACGGACATGCGGGCTCCTCATGAACAACAGTCCGCAAAGGATAGTCGCGCAGCCGTCGACCGTTGGGCCACTACCCGACGAAGCCATGTCGGGGTTTTTCAGCCTGCCGCCTGGGCCGGTTGATCCCACGCGGCCTCAGCGGTTTGCAGCTCGACCGAGCAGACGCTGATCATGTTGCGTAATTTTTCTGCAATCACTTGGGCGCGGTGCCAACTGAGACCGTCCATGACGATGTCGATCGACAGCAAATCCTCCTGGCGCTGCACGTTGACCTGTTGCGGCGTCAAGAACTGCAAGGCGAACAGATTGAGCGCCCGGCACAGCAGGTCCGGTTCGGCCTCGGCCAGCAGTTGGTAATGAACGCGGCAATGGGCGTTGTTGGCGTTCCAGACATCGACGCGGGTGGACGGGGTGTGGACGGCTTCTAGATGCGGCATGGTCGGACTCCAAATTCACTGGAGGAATTTTTACATTCGTTGCCGGGCATTTCTTATCTATGATTGGGCTTATTGGCGATTTATCGAATCGTGTAATTCAATGGCTAAGTGATTTAAGGTTTTTCTATGCAAAGCGAACTCGATGGCTACGACCGCAAGATTCTCGCGTTGCTGCAAGAGGACGCTTCGCTCTCCAGCGCACAGATCGCCGAACAGGTGGGACTGTCGCAGTCGCCGTGCTGGCGGCGGATTCAGCGGATGAAGGAAGAGGGGATCATTCGTGGGCAGGTGACGTTGCTCGACCGCAAGAAAATCGGCCTGAACACGCAGATCTTTGCCGAGATCAAACTCAATGCGCACGGGCGGTCGAACTTCACTGAGTTTACCGAGGCGATTCGCGGCTTTCCCGAGGTGCTGGAGTGTTATGTGCTGATGGGGTCGGTGGATTTTTTGCTGCGGATTGTCACGGCGGACATTGAGGCGTATGAGCGGTTTTTTTTCGAGAAGCTATCGATGGTGCCGGGGATACAGGAAGTGAACTCGATTGTGGCGTTGTCGGAGATCAAGTCGACGACGAGTTTGCCGGTCTGAAGTTTTGCGGTGAATGTGCTGGCCCCTTCGCGAGCAGGCTCGCTCCCACATTTGGAATGCATTCCATTGTGGGAGCGAGCCTGCTCGCGAAGGCGGTTTTACATACGCAGCAGCATTTTCCAGGCGCGATTCTGATACACCGCAATCGCCTGCTGCTTACGCGCATCCAGCGATTCATCGGTGATCGGTTCGTTGGCCAGTTGCGCCAGCTGTTTCAGCTCACCGTACAGGCGATCCATTTCCGGGATGTCCAGCACGCCACGGGCATGGTGCAGCCAGGCCTGGATGCGTTCGATGCGCGGCAGTTGCTCGGCCAGATCTTCCGGCTGTTGCTGATAACGCTGCAGTTGTAGGGAGGTTGCTTCTTCACCGAGCAAACGCGGCAACCAGCTACCCAGTTGCGCAGCGCCCTGACGATTACCGCGGACGTTGCGATCAGCCGCCCAGGTGCGGGCCAGCAACCAACGCGAAGTGTTCAGCGAGAACAGGCCCCAGCGCGGGTCTTCCAGTTCTTCGAGGAATTGTTCCGGTGCGGCTTTGCGCACGTCCTCGTCCTCAATACCGGCCTGCACCAGCGGACGCCAGTCTTCCAGCAACGCATCCAGCGCAAGGCGCAGGTCGTGCGTCGACTGACGTGGTGCGGCCTGGCCCAGGCTGCTGAGCAAAGCACGCAATTCAGCGAGGTTTTCAACCCAGTCCAGCAACAGGCGCCAGTGGCCGTTGAAGCGATACTGCTCGGCCAGACGCTGGCTGCTGCCCAGCAAGTGCCAGCTCAGCGCGGCGAACGCGTCGTCCAGCGGGGTTTCGGCGGTGATTTGCGGCGCCGGCAGGCTCAACGAATAGCTGTTGGCGTCGTACAGGCGATAGCCGCGCTCAGCCTTGCTGATGTCGCAAGGCATCAGGGCCAGGGTCGCGGCCAGTTCGGCGGCCAGTTCCAGCAGGGCGGCCGGCTCGCCTTCGCGCAATTCCAGTTCCAGCTCGCAGATTTCTTCTTTCTGCTTGCCGACGATCACGTGGCCCAGGTCCAGCGCGGCTTCGATGACCACTTTGGTCTTGCCACGGCCCCAGGCGATTTCAGCGCGTTCGCGAACGAAATCGGTGGTGAAGATCGGCTTCAGGGTTTTCTTGTCCAGTTCAGCCAGCTCTTCAGGCCAGCATTCGCCGTCGAGTTTCTTCACGTCGAGCTTGGCTTTGGGCAGGTTCCAGTCGTATTCGTTACGCTCGGACAGGCCGGCAACACTGTGGCCGCGGGTCTTCAGCGTCTGGATCACTTCTTCGCCATCGCGGCGCAGGCGCAGGGCAACCTTGGCACGGGCCAGGTCGCGCTCAGGCGTGTCGAAGTACTGATTCATCAACTCACGGCGTTCCCAGCCACTTTTGTTGCGTTTTTTCAGGAGCGGGTGCTCGCGCAGGGCGGCGAGGGTTTCGCGGCTGACGCGGAGCTTGATTTCGGTTTCTTTCTGCATGGCCGGAAAATCCAGGATCGGGAGCGCAGCCGGGGGAATGTGTGGCTGCCAAGGTCGTGCAGTGTACAGGACTCGCAAGTCCTACGCGCCGCGACGGTTTATTCCTGTCGCCAGATGGTTCTATGATGGACTTCAATTCGGGAGTTGGAGTCAGCGATGCCTTTGCCGTCCATGAAAGATCAGTTCGCTGCACTGATCGCTGCGCCGTCGGTCAGCTGCACCCAACCGAGCCTGGATCAGACCAATCGCCCGGTGATCGATTTGCTGGCGACGTGGCTGGGTGATCTGGGTTTTGCCTGTGATATCCAGCAGGTCAGCCCCGGCAAGTTCAACCTGCTCGCCAGTTTTGGTTCCGGCCCCGGTGGCCTGGTGCTGGCCGGCCACAGTGACACGGTGCCGTTCGATGGCGCGTTGTGGCAGACCGATCCGCTGAAGCTCACCGAGGTCGATGGTCGTTGGGTGGGCCTGGGCAGTTGCGACATGAAGGGCTTTTTCGCCCTGGCCATCGAAGCGGTGATCCCGCTGCTCGATCAGCCGTTCAAGCAACCGCTGCTGATCCTCGCTACGTGCGATGAAGAAAGCTCGATGTCCGGTGCTCGCGCCCTGGCCAAGGCCGGGCGTGCATTGGGCCGCGCGGCGGTCATCGGCGAGCCGACCGGGTTGAAGCCGATCCGCATGCACAAAGGCATCATGATGGAGCGCATCGACATTCTCGGTCAGAGCGGCCACTCCTCGGACCCACGCCTGGGCCACAGCGCTCTTGAAGCGATGCACGACGCCATCGGCGAACTGCGGGGCCTGCGCCTGTTGTGGCAGCGCGAATTCCGCAATCCGCAGTTTGGCGTGCCGACGCCGACCATGAACTTCGGCTGCATTCATGGCGGCGACAACCCTAACCGCATCTGCGGCCAATGCTCGCTGGAGTTCGACCTGCGTCCCTTGCCGGGCATGGACCCCAAGGCCTTGCGCGCGGAGATTCTGCAGCGGCTCAAACCGGTTGCCGAGCGCCATCAGGTGAAGATCGATTACGCGCCACTGTTCCCTGAGGTGCCGCCCTTCGAACAGGCCGAAGACTCGGAATTGGTACGGGTTGCGCAAAAGCTGACCGGTCATGACGCCGAAGCAGTGGCGTTCGGCACCGAAGCGCCTTATCTTCAGCAACTTGGCTGCGAGACACTGGTGCTCGGCCCGGGCGATATCGCCTGCGCCCACCAGCCGGGGGAATACCTCGAAATGTCACGTTTGCAGCCTACGGTGCATCTATTACGTCAACTGATTCAACATTACTGCCTGACACCGGCCAGTTGAGCGACATCAAAAATGTGGGAGCGAGCCTGCTCCCACAGGGTTTTGTGTTTTGGCTGACTCACCGTATAAATTGCCAGTGTCCCAACCCGTATTCATGAGGAGAGCGCGCGTGTCGCCAAGCCTGTTCCGACGATAACCATCAGCCCGCTGTGCGTTTTCAGTTTCGCCCATTTTTTGGCTGCTATTTATTACAGGCCCAGGTTCATGCCCGAATACGTTAATTGGCTTCGTCACGCTTCGCCTTACATCAATGCCCACCGCGATTGCACCTTTGTCGTCATGCTCCCCGGCGATGGTGTGGAACATCCGAATTTCGGCAATATCGTCCACGACCTGGTGCTGTTGCACAGCCTGGGCGTGCGGCTGGTGCTGGTTCACGGTTCCCGCCCGCAAATTGAAACGCGCCTGGCTGCGCGCGGCCTGACCCCGCATTACCACCACGGCATGCGCATCACCGATGCCGCGACGCTGGAGTGTGTGATCGATGCCGTCGGTCAACTGCGCATCGCCATCGAAGCGCGTCTGTCCATGGACATGGCCTCGTCGCCGATGCAGGGCTCGCGCCTGCGGGTGGCCAGCGGCAACCTGGTCACGGCGCGGCCGATCGGGGTGCTGGAAGGCGTGGATTATCACCACACCGGCGAAGTGCGCCGGGTCGACCGCAAAGGCATCAACCGCCTGCTGGACGAGCGCTCCATCGTATTGCTGTCGCCGTTGGGTTACTCGCCGACCGGTGAGATCTTCAACCTTGCCTGCGAAGACGTCGCCACTCGCGCGGCCATCGACCTGGGCGCGGACAAATTGCTGCTGTTCGGCGCCGACCTGGGCCTGATCGATGAAAACGGTCGTCTGGTGCGCGAACTGCGTCCGCAACAAGTGCCGGCGCATCTACAGCGGCTGGGCAGCAACTATCAGGCTGAATTGTTGGATGCAGCAGCTGAGGCGTGCCGCGGCGGTGTGGCGCGCAGTCATATCGTCAGCTACGCCGAAGACGGTGCCCTGCTGACCGAACTGTTCACCCGTGACGGTGGCGGTACGCTGGTGGCGCAGGAACAATTCGAAGTGGTGCGTGAAGCCGCGATTGAAGACGTCGGTGGTTTGCTGGACCTGATCAGCCCGCTGGAAGAGCAGGGGATTCTGGTGCGTCGTTCCCGCGAAGTGCTGGAGCGCGAGATCGAGCAGTTCAGCGTGGTTGAACGCGAAGGCATGATCATCGCCTGTGCGGCGTTGTATCAGATTGCCGATTCGGACGCCGGGGAGTTGGCGTGCCTGGCGGTGAACCCGGAATACCGTCATGGCGGTCGCGGTGATGAACTGCTGGAGCGCATTGAAACCCGTGCTCGGGCCCAGGGGTTGAAAACCCTGTTCGTGCTGACGACCCGCACCGCCCACTGGTTCCGCGAACGCGGGTTTGTGCCGAGCAGCGTTGAACGCCTGCCGTCGGCACGGGCTTCGCTGTACAACTATCAGCGTAATTCGAAGATCTTCGAAAAGACCTTATAACCGCAGCGCGCCCTTCGCGAGCAGGCTCGCTCCCACAGCAGATATCCAGTGAATGCAGATCCAGTGTGGGAGCGAGCCTGCTCGCGATGGGCTGCGCAGCAGCCCCTGGCAATTACTCAGCCACAAACTTCGCACTGACATACGCCGAATAATCCGGCAGCACCGTCTCTACCTTCCCTTGCTCTTTCAAGAACTTCGCCGTCTCGCCAATCGCCTTCGCCGTGCCGCCCTCCAGTAGCGCGGTGGTCTGCTGGGCCTTGGCATCCGGGAATGCAGAACCGGCCAACAACTCCGGTACATCGGCAGCATTGGCTCCGGTCAGTTTGGCGATTTTCTGTACCGGCACCGAATCGGCGGTCCAGCTGTCTTTATGCGCGGCGTAGTCGGCGAACGAGTCGAGTGTGACCTTGGCAAACTTGGCCACAACCTCTGGGTGTTTCTCTGCGTAATCCTTGCGCGCGACCCAGACCTCGAAGGTCGGCGCCCCCCACTGGCCGACCTGCGCCGCATCGGTCAACGTCTTGCCGGTCTTGCGAATTTCCCCCAGCGCCGGCGACCAGACAAATGCGCCATCAATATCCCCGCGCTTCCATGCCGCAGCAATTTCCGCCGGTTGCAGATTCACCACTTTGACTTTCGAGGCGTCCAGGCCCCAGTGCTTCAGTGCGCCGAGCAAGCTGTAGTGAGAGGTTGAAACGAACGGGGTGGCGATGGTCTTGCCGATCAGATCTTCCGGTTTATCGATGCCGCTGCCGTTGCGCACCACCAGGGCTTCCGCCGCATTGATCTGCGCCGACACGATGAACGCAACAATCGGCAAGTTGCGCGAAGCGGCCGCGGCCAAGGGACTTGAGCCGAGGTTGCCGATTTGTACGTCACCCGACGCGATGGCAGTCACCACTTCCGGGCCGCTGTTGAAGCGACGCCAGTCGATTTTCTCGCCGATGGTTTTTTCGTACAGACCGTCTGCCTGGGGGACTTTGCTGGGGTCGATGCCGGTTTGATAACCCACGGTCAGGTTGGCCGCCTGAGCGGAGAGAGAAACTAACAGCGATACACAAACTGTAACAATTGAGCCGGATAGTGCGCGTTTGGTCGTCATGACATGGCCTTTCGGTAAGGTTTTGTTTCCGAATTGCTTCAAACGCTAAACGATCTAAAAAACCGCTAATAAATACTATTTAGGAATTAGCTTATGAGCTGGGGGCTCTATTCTGGGGACAGGGAGCGACGCGGAGCGTAATTCCTAAAGGGTATGAGAAAAGAAAGAGCTAGTTCTTTTCAGGTTTATGACGAACTCATGACCTGCATGGACCAAAAAACGGGGGATTAGACCATGGTCGTAGACACACATAGTTACGATTGACTTGTGGGTCACGCTCTGGCGCTAATCGCGCATCTTAGGATTCCGAGCATCGACTTGGGGCCAGGAACACAAGAATTAGAATCGAGAGGAGCTTCACAATGAACAAGTCAAACTTGGCTTTGGCCGTGGCCGTAGGGGTTTTGGCGCAGCAGGCAGGCGCCGCTGGTTTCCTGGAAGACAGCAAGGCTTCCGTCAGTTCGCGTACTTACTATTTTGACGCCGATGCCCGTGAAGGCGCCGCGACGCCTGCTAACCGTCAGCGCGAGGCAGCTGAGGGTCTGAAGTTCGATTACCTGTCCGGTTTCACCCAAGGTACCGTAGGTTTTGGTATCGACGCCCAGGCACTGGTGGGTATCCATCTGGACGGCGGCAAGGGCCATCACCCGGACAACAACTCCTTCTCTCCTAGCGATTCCGATGGATCGGCAGAGAGTGAATGGAGTCGTCTGGCGGGCAACGTCAAGGCACGCTTCTCGAAGACCGAGGCCCACTTGGGTGGCGCTCTTCAGCCAAACATGCCGATCCTGATCGCGAACGACAGCCGAGTGCTGCCGCAGACCTTCGAAGGTGGCACCATCACCTCGAAGGAAATCGACAATGTGACCTTCAACCTGGGCCAACTGGAGCACGCAACCGGTCGCGCCTCCTCCAACAGCACTGGCCTGGCAGTGAATGGCGGTACTCAGGAAAGCAACAAATTCCGTTACGCCGGCGCTGACTGGAAGGTCACCAAAGACCTGATGCTGCAGTACTACTACGCGAACCTGGAAGACTACTACAAGCAGAACTTCCTCGGTCTGGTGCACGTTTACCCGATTGCCTCGAACCAGTCGTTCAAGACCGATCTGCGTTATTTCGACAGTAGCTCCGACGGCAAGAACGGTGATGCTGGCTATCGGTTCAACAACAACGGTGGCTACGCCAAGACCCTGGGCGAGGTTGATAACCAAACCTGGAGCGCAACCTTCACCTATACCCTGGGTGGCAGCGCATTCCTGCTCGGGCACCAGCGCGTCAGCGATGACGGCGGCTTTGTGTTCCTGAACCAGGGTAGCGTCCTCGATGGCAACGGTCGCAACGAAGGCGCCGGCGGCGCCAGCTTCTACTCGTTTACCGATGCCACAGTTGGCAGCTTTATCCGTGCCGGTGAAAACACCACGTACGGCCAGTACTCCTACGATTTCGCCTCGCTGGGCGTACCCGGCCTGAAAGCTTCGATTTCTTACCTGAGTGGTCAAGACATCAAGGCTACCAACGGTGTTGGTAAAGACCTGAGCGAGCATGAGACCGACGCACGTATCGATTACGTGATTCAAACGGGCGCACTTAAAGGGTTTGGTACAACGCTGCGTCACGGTACTTATCGTGGCGATGGCACCAGCCTTGTTGATCAGGACCAGACTCGTCTGATCTTCAACTACACCTACAGCTTCCTGTAACAAGTCGTCAGAAAAGGCCTCGCCAATTGGCGAGGCTTTTTTTTGCCTGTTTATTCCAATAAATGCTGTCGTGCGCATTTTTTATTCTTTTTGGTTTTTTTCTCCAGCACCTAAAGTAGGCCCCGCCCGGCCTTGGTCTCGACGCCGGCACTAGTTGAGCAACCCCCCGTTAGTAGAACAGGTCAAGGAATTGGCTTTCATGCCGATACCTCGGATCTGTGCTGCGCAGGCATATACCTAAATTGCATTAAAAAGTAACGCACAATTCTTTTTGGCTTTATGTAGCTGTATCCTGCACGGCCAAAACGACCGGCCTAGAAGGGCTCGGCAAAAATTGCGCGTCTTAGGATCCAGGGCATTCGACCCAGGACCAAGACCATAAGCATTAGTAATGAGGAGCGAAACAATGAACAAGTCCACCTTGGCCATCGCTGTGGCCGTTGGGGTTTTGGCGCAGCAAGCAGGCGCCGCTGGTTTTATCGAAGACAGCAAGGCAACCCTGGGGCTGCGTAATTTCTACATCAACACCGATAACCGTGACGGTACCGGTCCGAACAAAAACGAAGAGTGGGGCCAAGGCTTCGATCTGCGTTTCATCTCCGGTTACACCCAAGGCACCGTCGGCTTCGGTATCGATGCGATCGGCCTATTGGGCGTCAAGCTGGATTCGGGCGGCGGCACCAACGGCGCTACTGCTACCTCTTACGGTGGCACTGTGTTCCCGAGCAAGTCCAACGGCGAAGCGGTTGATGACTTCTCCAGCCTGGGCCTGACCGCCAAGGCCAAGGTTTCCCAGACTGAACTGAAACTGGGCACCCTGCAGCCGAAAAACCCGGTCATCGTGACCAACGATGGTCGTCTGCTGCCGCAAACCTGGCAGGGTGGCCAGATCACTTCCGCCGAGATCAAGGACCTGTCGCTGGTCGGTGGTCAGATCGAAGCCGTTAAAGGCCGTAACTCCAGCAACAACGAGCAGATGTCCATTTCGGGCGCGAACTCTCGTGGAACCAAGTTCCGCGACAGCAACAAGTTCATCTACGCCGGTGGTGACTACAAAATCACCAAGGACCTGACGGCCCAGTACTACTACGGCAACCTGGAAGAGTTCTACAAGCAACACTTCCTGGGTCTGGTTCACAACTGGGCAATCGGCCCGGGCGTGTTGAAGTCGGATTTCCGTTACTTCAACAGCTCTGACGATGGTGCCAACGGTCACGACCCGCTGTACTACACCACTGGCAACTACAACGCGCCAAACGGTAAAGGCAAGGTCGACAACAACCTGTACAGCGGCCTGTTCCTGTATACGGTTGCCGGTCATACCTTCGGTGGCGGTTACCAGGTCAGCAACGGCAGCAGCGACTTCCCTTGGCTGAACCAGGGTGATGGTTCGTCGAACTACACCATCACCGATTCGCAAATCCAGAAGTTTGGCCGTGCCGGCGAGAAAACCTGGCAAGCACGCTACTCGTTCGACTTTGCCAAGGTTGGTGTACCAGGCCTGACCGCCGGTATGGTTTACCTGCGCGGTGACAACATCGACACCGTCAACGGTGCAGGTAAAGAGTTGGCCAATGGCGCTTCCGAGTGGGAACGCGACTTGAGCGTTGCCTACGTCCTTCAGGACGGCCCGCTGAAGAACCTTGGTGTTGCCTGGAAAAATGCTATGTGGCGCACCGACCTGCCGGGCACTCGCTCCCAGGACGAAAACCGCCTGATCCTCAGCTACTCGATCCCGCTGTTGTAATAGCGCTCGGGTAACCGAGACAAAAAAAGCCCCGCCCGGCATCTCGCCGGGCGGGGCTTTTGCGTTTCGAGGCGGGGTCACCCCCGTAAACCCGCCTCGAAATTCCCCTCTTTTGCAGCACTCAAGGCCTTCTCGAACCTTGGGGGCGATGTTGGGCGCCTCGCCTGTTCACGTCCAGTGAACAGATCTTTAATATTTCTTTATGATCTAAATAAATCGATATTTATTCTTTTTAATTATTCGTGGATGCAGGCAAAGTCGAGCTCAACAAGCACTCACCAGGAGCAGCACCATGAGCCTCAGACTTGGCGATATCGCCCCCGACTTTGAACAGGATTCCAGCGCCGGCACCCTCCGTTTCCACGAATGGCTGGGCGATAGCTGGGGCGTGCTGTTTTCCCATCCGGCGGACTTCACCCCTGTGTGCACCACCGAACTGGGGTTCACCGCCCGGCTCAAGGACGAATTTGCCCAGCGCGGGGTCAAGGCCATCGCCCTGTCGGTTGACCCGGTGGACTCGCATCACCGGTGGATCGAGGACATCAACGAGACCCAGAACACCCTCGTCAACTTCCCGATCCTCGCAGATGCCGACCGCAAGGTGTCGGACCTGTACGACCTGATCCATCCCAACGCCAACGACACCCTGACCGTGCGCTCGCTGTTCGTGATCGACCCGAAGAAAAAGATTCGGCTGACCATCACGTACCCGGCGAGTACCGGTCGCAACTTCCACGAAATCCTGCGAGTGATTGATTCACTGCAACTGACCGATAACTACAAGGTGGCGACCCCGGCCAACTGGCAGGACGGTGATGAAGTGGTGATCGTGCCGTCGCTCAAGGATGAAGATGAAATCAGGCAGCGTTTTCCCAAGGGTTATCGCGCGGTAAAACCGTATTTGCGTTTGACGCCGCAGCCGAACAGGTAACCATTTTCAGCGCGGCTTGAATCCTCTTCGCGAGCAGGCTCGCTCCCACATTGGATCGCGATTTACCTGTGGGAGCGAGCCTGCTCGCGAAGGCGGTGTGATAAGCGCTACCGAATGCAGATTCATACAGCAGGGGATTTCAGGCCGTTTCGACGGCCTTTTTTTGTGCCTGGAAATCGCTGATTTGCATATCTCCATAACGCATAACCAAATGAATAAATATGATTTATGGATATAAAAAACACCTGTTAAGGTCACTCCCATCACAGCGAGATCGCAAACCGCGAATCGCCAACACCGTTCAAGGAATCCTCTGAATGCTGGTTGTCTCACTCGGTGGCAGTCCCAGCCAACGCTCCCGATCCGGGGTGCTGCTGGAACGCTCCCAGCGCTGGTTGCAGGAGCAAGGGGTGGAAGTGGTGAGTTACCAGATTCGGGATTTCCCGGCGGAAGACTTGC
Source organism: Pseudomonas sp. GW821-FHT10C09 (assembly GCF_059415465.1). NCBI lineage: Bacteria > Pseudomonadati > Pseudomonadota > Gammaproteobacteria > Pseudomonadales > Pseudomonadaceae > Pseudomonas > Pseudomonas sp. GW821-FHT10C09. Next base: position 41,732 of record NZ_JBWKNG010000014.1, on the reverse strand, counting down.
TGCACGCACGCTTTGACAGCCCCAAGGTCATCGACCTGCTGCAACAGATTGAAAACGCCGACGGCTTGCTGATCGCCACGCCGGTTTACAAAGCGTCGTTCTCGGGCGCACTGAAAACCGTGCTGGACCTGCTTCCCGAGCGCGCCCTGGCCCACAAGGTCGTATTGCCGATGGCTACCGGCGGCAGCATCGCCCACATGCTGGCGGTGGATTACGCGCTCAAGCCCGTGCTGTCGGCGCTGAAAGCCCAGGAAATGCTTCACGGAATTTTTGCTGTAGACAGCCAGATCGCTTACGGCGAAGGCAGCGCCCAGGCGCAATTGGCGCCGGAGCTGGAGCAACGATTGAGTGAGTCGCTGGAACTGTTTTTCAGCGCCATGGCGAGGCGGCCAAAGCCGCTCGATCCGAATCTGTTGAATGAACGTTTATTGAGTGCTCGCTGGAGCATTTGAGCCTCACCCGAAATTGATCCACTCACCTTACTCAGCCGCCAACGGCCAAGCAGGTGCAGCCAAAACCCAACTGCAAAAAGGAGAGCGCTATGCGCACTGTCATTTTGCGTCGTGGTCTGGTCGCTCTGTTTGTTGCGGCTGTGTCCTTCGGCGCCATTACTCAAGCTCAAGCCGAGACGTTGCGAATCGGTTATCAAAAGTACGGCACGCTGGTGCTGCTCAAAGCTAAAGGCACCCTGGAAAAACGCCTCGCCGCCCAAGGCGTGGACGTGCAATGGACTGAATTCCCTGGTGGCCCGCAACTGCTCGAAGGCCTGAACGTCGGCTCCATCGATTTCGGTGTGACCGGTGAAACCCCGCCTGTATTCGCCCAGGCTGCCGGCGCCGATCTGCTCTACGTCGCCTACGAACCACCGGCGCCACACAGCGAAGCGATCCTGGTGCCGAAGGACTCGCCGATCAAATCGGTGAAAGACCTCAAGGGCAAGAAAGTCGTGCTCAACAAAGGCTCCAACGTCCACTACCTGTTGGTGCGTGCGCTGGAAGACGCCGGCCTCAAGTACACCGACATCCAGACTGTGTTCCTGCCGCCGGCCGATGCCCGCGCAGCCTTTGAGCGTGGCAGCGTCGACGCCTGGGTCATCTGGGACCCGTACCAGGCCGCCGCCGAGAAACAACTGCAAGCGCACACCCTGCGCGATGGCCAGGGCATCGTCGACAACCATCAGTTCTACCTCGCGACCAAACCTTACGCGCAGAAAAACCCTGAAGTGATCAAGACCCTCGTCGAAGAAGTGCGCGCGGTCGGTGAGTGGTCCAAGGCCAATCCCGAAGACGTGACCCAACAGGTTTCGCCACTGCTCGGTCTGCCGGCAGACATCACCCTGACCTCGGTGAAACGCCAGGGCTATGGCGCGCTGTTCCTCACGCCTGAAGTGGTCGCGGCGCAACAGAAAATCGCCGACAGCTTCTACCAGCTCAAGCTGATTCCGAAGCCGTTGAGTATCAAAGACGTGATCTGGACGCCACCGGCAGCTGTTGCCAAAGCGCAGTAATTCGATTCTTTTAAGGAGACCACTCCATGAGCCTCAATATCTTCTGGTTCCTGCCTACCCACGGCGACGGCCATTACCTTGGCACCGCCGAAGGCGCTCGCGCCGTAGACCACGGTTACTTGCAACAAGTCGCGCAAGCGGTGGATCGACTGGGCTTCGGCGGCGTGCTGATTCCAACCGGGCGCTCCTGTGAAGACTCGTGGCTGGTGGCCGCGTCGCTGATCCCGGTGACCCAGCGTTTGAAATTCCTTGTCGCCCTGCGCCCCGGGATCATTTCCCCGACGGTGGCCGCGCGTCAGGCGGCGACCCTGGATCGTCTGTCCGGCGGTCGTGCGTTGTTCAATCTGGTGACGGGTGGTGATCCGGACGAATTGGCCGGCGACGGATTGTTTCTCAGTCACGAAGAGCGCTATCAAGCCTCGGTGGAATTCACCCGTATCTGGCGTCGTGTGCTGGAAGGCGAAACCGTCGATTACGACGGTCAGCACATCAGCGTGAAAGGGGCGAAATTGCTCTATCCGCCGATCCAGCAACCGCGTCCGCCGCTGTACTTCGGTGGCTCGTCGGAAGCGGCGCAAGACCTCGCGGCAGAGCAAGTGGAAATGGTCCTGACCTGGGGAGAGCCGCCAGCCGCCGTGGCCGAAAAGATCGAGCAAGTGCGGGCCAAAGCGGCGAAGCTTGGTCGCACGGTGCGCTTCGGTATTCGTCTACATGTGATCGTCCGCGAGACCAACGCCGAAGCCTGGCAAGCTGCCGATAAATTGATCTCGCATCTGGACGACGAAACCATTTCCCGCGCCCAGGCTTCTCTGGCGCGTTTCGATTCTGTCGGCCAGCAGCGCATGGCCGCACTGCATGGTGGCAGCCGCGACAACCTCGAAGTCAGCCCGAACCTGTGGGCCGGTGTCGGTCTGGTGCGTGGCGGCGCTGGTACGGCATTGGTCGGCGACGGCCCGACCGTGGCCGCCCGCGTGAAGGAGTACGCGGACCTGGGCATCGACACCTTTATCTTCTCCGGTTATCCACACCTTGAAGAGTCTTACCGCGTGGCCGAATTGCTCTTCCCGCATCTGGACATTCAACGTCCGGAGTTGCCGAAGGGCGCCAACTACGTCAGCCCGTTCGGCGAGATGGTCGCCAACGACATCCTTCCCAAAGCCGCGTCCCAGAGCTGAGGCGTGCCATGAAGAAAATCATCCACAACCTCGCACCGTGGGCGTTGCCGGTGTTGCTGCTGGCGGTGTGGCAGTTGTCGGTGTCGGCGGGCTGGTTGTCGACGCGGATCCTGCCTGCACCGATCGCCGTGATCGAAGCCGGCGTCAGCCTGGTGCGCAGCGGTGAAATCTGGACGCACCTGGCAATCAGCGGCTGGCGCGCCGCGCTGGGCTTCACCATCGGCGGCAGCATCGGCCTGGTGCTGGGCTTTATCACCGGCCTGTCGAAATGGGGCGAACGCCTGCTCGACAGTTCGGTGCAGATGATCCGCAACGTGCCGCACCTGGCGCTGATTCCGCTGGTGATTCTGTGGTTCGGCATCGACGAGTCGGCGAAGATTTTTCTGGTGGCGCTGGGCACGTTGTTCCCGATCTACCTCAACACTTATCACGGCATCCGCAACGTCGACCCGGCACTGGTGGAGATGGCGCGCAGTTATGGCTTGTCCGGTTTCAGCCTGTTTCGCCAGGTGATTCTGCCGGGTGCACTGCCTTCGATTCTGGTCGGCGTGAGGTTTGCGTTGGGCTTCATGTGGCTGACGCTGATCGTCGCGGAAACCATTTCCGCCAGCTCCGGCATCGGTTATCTGGCGATGAATGCCCGGGAGTTTTTGCAGACCGACGTGGTGGTGCTGGCGATTCTTTTGTACGCGGTGCTCGGCAAACTGGCTGACCTCGCGGCCCGTGGGCTTGAACGCGTGTGGTTGCGGTGGCACCCGGCCTATCAGGTTGTCAAAGGAGGTGCAGCATGACCGCTCAACAACCTCCACGCCTGCTGCGCGGGATTCCGCTGGTGGTGCGCAAGCTGCAAAAAACCTTTGGCTCGCGGCAGGTATTACGCGAGATCGATCTGCACATTCCGGCGGGCCAATTCGTTGCAGTGGTTGGTCGCAGCGGCTGCGGCAAAAGTACTTTGCTGCGTTTGCTGGCGGGGCTCGACCAGCCTACGGGCGGTGACTTGCTCGCCGGCGCCGCGCCGTTGAGTGATGCGCGGGAAGACACCCGATTGATGTTCCAGGAAGCGCGTTTGCTGCCCTGGAAAAAGGTCATCGACAACGTCGGCCTAGGCCTTAAAGGCGACTGGCGTGCGCAAGCCCTTGAAGCGCTGGAGTCGGTCGGCCTGGCGGATCGCGCCAATGAATGGCCGGCGGCCTTGTCCGGTGGACAGAAACAACGTGTGGCGCTGGCCCGTGCGTTGATCCATCAACCGCGCTTGCTGTTGCTCGACGAACCGCTGGGCGCGCTGGATGCCCTGACCCGAATTGAAATGCAGCAACTGATCGAGCGGCTCTGGCGCAAGCATGGTTTCACCGTGTTGCTGGTGACCCACGACGTCAGCGAAGCGGTGGCGATTGCCGATCGGGTGATCCTGATCGAAGAGGGCGAAGTCGGCCTCGACCTGATCGTGGAACTGCCACGCCCTCGGGTGCGTGGCTCGCATCGGCTGGCGGCGCTGGAAACCGAAGTGCTCAATCGCGTCCTCGCACTGCCCGGCGAACCGCCGGAACCGGAACCCGTTTCACCCTTGCCTACGCAATTGCGTTGGGCTCATTAACTCAAGCCTTATCCAACGACAGGAATCAACATCATGACTATCAAAGCCATCAACGTTCGTAACCAGTTCAAAGGCTCGATCAAGGAAATCGTACTGGGTGACGTACTTTCGGAAATCGACGTGCAAACCGCGTCCGGCATCGTCACGTCGGTGATCACCACCCGCTCGGTGAAAGAGCTGGAGCTGGTGGTCGGCAGCGAAGTGATCGCGTTTGTGAAATCCACTGAAGTGTCGATCGCCAAGTTGTAACTCTGTCAGTGATATCGGCGGTGCGGCCTTCGCGAGCAGGCTCGCTCCCACATTGAATCTGTGGCATTCACAGACCCCTGTGGGAGCGAGCCTGCTCGCGAAGAGGCTAATGAGGCCACTGCTGGAATTAGGCTGAAATGGCACGCTTGGGCAGATACGGCGGCAAGTACAACCCCAGATAAGCATCAAACACCCGCATCCCTTCCTCTGCCATGCGCGGCGTGATCTGCCCATGCTGCTGCACCGAGCGCGCATAAACCCGGTCACCCAATTCCATGGCCAGTGCAAACACATCGACGTCCGTCGGCAGCTTCGGCAATTCGAAATGGTGATCGAAGAGTTTGTGCATCAGGTCGCCCAGTTCGATGTCGTGCTGGCGGTCGGCCTGGGTGACTTCGGTCAGGCCATGCTGGGCGAGGATCAATTGGCGGGCGGCGGCATCTTCGCTGTAGATCGCCAGCATGCGTTGTTCCACCAGCCGCGACAGATCACGCCAGCCGCTGAGGGCGCCATGATCGATGGGCGCTTGCAGGCAGGCGCGGAACGCTGCGTGAACGTCGGCCGTCAGTGCTTCAAGCAGCGCCGGGACGCTGGCGAAGAAGTGGTAGACGGAGGAGGGCGGGATCTCCGCGCGCTCGGCGACGCTGTAGATCGACAGACTCGCCACGCCCTCGGCGGCCAGCAGCGTGCGGGCGGCATCGAGTATCGAATCGATCCGTGCCTGGCTGCGGGCGCGGGGTTTGCGTGGGGTGGCGAGTCGGGTCATTGAAGTCTCCTGCGGGGGCAGCGGGCATTGTACGAGTCGAGTTGTGTGTTGTCTTCTCGGCCGCCTTCGCGAGCAGGCTCGCTCCCACAGTTGATCTCCAGAGAACATACATTCTGCATACGCAGACGGTCCCTGTGGGAGCGAGCCTGCTCGCGAACCGCCGCAGGCGGCCATAAAAAAACGCCGTCGGCCTTATCAGCCAACGGCGTTCTTTTTTTACTGCAACCACTTACACGGTATGCAGGTACCAGTTGTACTCAAGGTCGGAGATGGAGTGTTCAAACTCCTCCAACTCGCTTTCCTTACAGGCCACGAAGATATCGATGTATTTAGGATCGATGTACTTGGCCATGACTTCGCTGTCGTCCAGCTCACGCAATGCATCGCGCAGGTTGTTCGGCAGGCTTTGCTCGTTCTGCTCGTAGGAGTTGCCTTCCACGGGCGCGCCCGGCTCGATCTTGTTGGTCAGGCCGTGGTGCACGCCTGCCAGGACCGAAGCCATCAGCAGGTACGGGTTGGCATCGGCGCCGGCAACACGGTGTTCGATACGTACGGCATCGGAAGCGCCGGTCGGTACGCGAATCGCCACGGTACGGTTGTCCAGGCCCCAGCACGGCGAGTTCGGCACGTAGAACTGTGCGCCGAAACGACGGTAGGAGTTGACGTTCGGGCAGAGGAAAGCCATCTGCGCGGGCAGGGTCTCGAGCACACCGCCGATCGCGTGACGCAGTGCGGCGTTCTGCTCGGGATCCTCGCTGGCAAAAATATTTTTGCCGTCTTTATCAAGAATCGAGATGTGGACATGCAGACCGTTGCCCGCCTGGCCCGGGTAAGGCTTGGCCATGAACGTGGTGTCCATTTCATGGTCGTAGGCGATGTTTTTGATCAGGCGCTTGAGCAGGACCGCGTAGTCGCAGGCCTTGATCGGGTCGGCCACGTGGTGCAGGTTCACTTCGAACTGCGCCGGGGCACTTTCCTTGACGATTGCGTCGGCCGGGATGCCTTGCTCTTTCGCACCTTCCAGAATGTCCTGGAGGCAGTCGACGTATTCGTCGAGGTCGTCGATCAGGTAGACCTGTGTCGAATGCGGTCGTTTGCCAGACACCGGCGAGCGTGGCGGTTGAGGACGACCGTTCACGTTCTCCTGGTCGATCAGGTAGAACTCCAGTTCGAATGCGGCGCAGATGGTCAGGCCCATCTCGTCGAACTTGCGCACCACATTGGCCAGCACTTCCCGCGGGTCGGCAAAGAACGGCTGGCCTTCGAGTTCGTGCATGGTCATCAACAGTTGCGCGGTAGGGCGCTTCTGCCAAGGCTCGTTGCACAGGGTGTCAGGGATTGGATAGCAAATTCGGTCAGCATCACCGATGTCCAGGCCCAGGCCGGTGCTTTCCACCGTCGAGCCATTGATATCCAGAGCAAATAGAGAGGCCGGCAGGTTGATGCCTTTCTCGTAAACCTTGTGGAGGCTGGTGCGTTCAATGCGCTTGCCGCGCACCACACCATTCATATCCGCAATCAGAAGGTCAACGTACAGAACCTCAGGATGTTCCTTAAGGAACGCGTTCGCTTCGTTAAGCTGAACGGCACGCGGGGGTACCGACATGATGCAACACCTTTGTTGTTAAAAATATCAATCATTGATCTCTTCGGATTCCAGTCAACCCGAACGGCCTGCCGAAGTCAAGCGAGGCCTTTTTTGCCCTAAAAAAGCGCCCGTAAGGCTTTTTTGGGGCACTTTGGGGCGTTTTTATGCCTTTGAACGCTTTGGCTGCCGCGGGCTTGAGCGGGGCGTGTTGTATTTTTTACGGGGGTGTTGTGTAAAAAAATGAACAAGGCTAAGCTCGATTCAAACCCATAACACCAATAATACCGGGGTGCTTCATGTCTCGCCTGCCGTTAATCGGCGTCACCAACTGCTCTAGGCAGATTGGTCTGCATGCTTATCACATCAGTGGCGACACCTTCGTCCGCGCCGTGGCCTCAGAGGCTCCGGAACTGCTGGTCATTCTGCCGGCCCTGACGGATCGCCTGTCTCCGTCCGATATTCTGGACGCCGGAGATGGCACCCCCATTACGGTTACTTCATTCAATATAGAACCGATTCACAATAGCGCCCCGGCTATCGCTCAGGGCAGCGCTCGCGATTCTGCACGCCCGGCGTTTGCCGCACCGTGCGGAAAAACACGATAGCCTGACGTAGACACCCGTTTCAACGCGACGCCGATGCGTCAAACATTGCCTGACGCAAGCAAGCGTCAGGAAACTCAAAGCCTAGAGGCATTTATGAGTAACAACCTCGACCAGCTCACCGATTGGTTGAAAGACCACAAGATCACAGAAGTCGAATGCATGATCGCCGACTTGACCGGGATCACCCGGGGCAAGATTTCGCCGACCAACAAGTTCATTGCTGAAAAAGGCATGCGCCTGCCCGAAAGCGTTCTGTTGCAGACCGTGACTGGCGACTATGTCGAAGACGACATCTATTACGAACTGCTCGACCCGGCCGACATCGACATGATCTGCCGCCCCGACCAGAACGCCGTATTCCTCGTGCCGTGGGCTATCGAGCCGACTGCCCAGGTAATCCACGATACCTACGACAAGCAAGGCAACCCGATCGAGCTGTCGCCGCGCAACGTGCTCAAGAAGGTCCTCAAACTCTATACCGACCGCGGCTGGCAGCCCATCGTGGCGCCGGAAATGGAGTTCTACCTGACCAAGCGCAGCGACGACCCCGACTACCCGCTACAACCGCCGATTGGCCGTTCCGGGCGTCCGGAAATCGGTCGTCAGTCGTTCTCGATCGAAGCGGCGAACGAATTCGACCCGCTGTTCGAAGACGTCTACGACTGGTGCGAATTGCAGCAGCTGGACCTCGATACGCTGATCCACGAAGACGGCACGGCGCAGATGGAGATCAACTTCCGTCACGGCAATGCCTTGTCCCTGGCCGACCAGATCCTGGTGTTCAAGCGCACCATGCGTGAAGCCGCGCTCAAGCATGACGTGGCGGCGACGTTCATGGCCAAGCCCATGACCGGCGAGCCGGGCAGCGCGATGCACTTGCACCAGAGCATCATCGACATCGAAACCGGCAAGAACATCTTCTCCAATGAAGACGGGACCATGAGCCAACTGTTCCTGCACCACATCGGTGGCTTGCAGAAACTGATCCCCGAGTTGTTGCCGCTGTTCGCGCCGAACGTCAACTCGTTCCGCCGCTTCCTGCCGGACACCTCGGCGCCGGTGAACGTGGAGTGGGGCGAAGAAAACCGCACCGTGGGCCTGCGGGTTCCGGATGCCGGGCCTCAAAACCGTCGGGTGGAAAATCGCCTGCCGGGCGCTGACGCCAACCCGTACCTGGCGATTGCTGCGAGCCTGCTCTGCGGCTACATCGGCATGGTCGAGGGCCTCAACCCGAGCGCTCCAGTGGTAGGTCGTGGCTATGAACGCCGCAACCTGCGCCTGCCACTGACCATCGAGGACGCGCTGGAACGCATGGAAAACAGCACGACCATCGAGAAATACCTAGGCAAAAACTTCATCACTGGCTACGTCGCGGTCAAGCGGGCCGAGCATGAAAACTTCAAGCGCGTGATCAGTTCGTGGGAGCGGGAATTCCTGCTCTTCGCCGTCTGATACGCCGGGCGCCGTCGTTGTCGGGCGGCGCTTTCACCTGATTTTTTTTGGAGATTGGTATGACCAGCAACAATCCGCAAACCCGTGAATGGCAAACCCTGAGCAACGATCACCACCTGGCCCCGTTCAGCGATTTCAAGCAGCTGAAAGAAAAAGGCCCGCGGATCATCACGAACGCCAAGGGCGTTTACCTGTGGGACAGCGAAGGCAACAAGATCCTCGACGGCATGGCCGGCCTGTGGTGCGTCGCGATCGGTTACGGGCGTGATGAACTGGCTGATGCGGCCAGCAAGCAAATGCGCGAACTGCCTTACTACAACCTGTTCTTCCAGACCGCTCACCCGCCGGTTCTGGAACTGGCCAAGGCCATCGCCGACATCGCGCCAGAAGGCATGAACCACGTGTTCTTCACCGGTTCCGGCTCCGAAGGCAACGACACCATGCTGCGTATGGTTCGTCACTACTGGGCGATCAAGGGCCAGCCGAAAAAGAAAGTCATCATCAGCCGCAAGAACGGTTATCACGGTTCCACCGTGGCCGGCGCGAGCCTGGGTGGCATGACGTACATGCACGAACAAGGCGACTTGCCGATCCCGGGCATCGTCCACATTGCACAGCCGTACTGGTTCACCGAAGGCGGTGACATGACGCCTGAAGAGTTCGGCGTCTGGGCGGCGAATCAGCTGGAAGAGAAGATTCTGGAAATCGGCGTGGACAACGTCGGTGCTTTTATTGCCGAGCCGATCCAGGGTGCCGGCGGCGTGATCATTCCGCCTGAGACCTACTGGCCGCGCATCAAGGAAATCCTCGCCAAGTACGACATCCTGTTCGTGGCGGACGAAGTGATCTGTGGTTTCGGCCGCACCGGTGAGTGGTTCGGTACCGATTACTACGACCTCAAGCCCGACATGATGACCATCGCCAAGGGCCTGACCTCCGGCTACATCCCCATGGGTGGCCTGATCGTGCGTGACGAAGTGGTTGCCGTACTGAACGAAGGCGGCGATTTCAACCACGGTTTCACCTACTCCGGTCACCCGGTGGCGGCTGCGGTGGCGCTGGAAAACATCCGCATCCTGCGCGAAGAAAAAATTATCGAGCGCGTTCATGCAGAAACGGCACCCTATTTGCAAAAGCGTCTGCGGGAACTGAACGATCACCCGCTGGTGGGGGAAGTGCGTGGGGTCGGTCTGCTGGGGGCCATTGAACTGGTTCAGGACAAAGCCACCCGTAAACGTTACGAAGGCAAGGGCGTCGGCATGATCTGCCGCCAGTTCTGCTTCGACAACGGCCTGATCATGCGTGCGGTGGGCGACACCATGATCATTGCTCCGCCACTGGTGATTACACCGGCTGAAATCGACGAGTTGGTGGCCAAGGCACGCAAGTGTCTGGACCTGACCCTGAGTGCGTTGCAGGGCTAAGTGCTAGGCTCTGGGCGGGGTGCGAAGCTGGCACTTCGCTCAGGGCAAATTAAGGATGGGTCTTTCCTTGAAAGCCTGCCTCGGAACTTGCCAGACTACCGGTTGTTCGGATGCCCAGTAACAGGCCGCTGAGCACGTGGTTAAAAAGAAAAATTGGAGCATTACTGATGAAGGCATTAGGTATGAAGATAGCTGGCAAGACCCTTCTCGCCATGTCCCTGTTGGGCGCGATGGCGGGTGCAGTTCAGGCGGACGACAAGGTGTTGCACGTCTATAACTGGTCCGACTACATCGCTCCGGACACGATCGCGAACTTTGAAAAAGAGTCCGGGATCAAGGTGGTGTACGACGTTTTCGACAGCAACGAAACCCTCGAAGCGAAGTTGCTGGCAGGCAAGTCCGGTTACGACATCGTCGTACCTTCGAACAACTTCCTGGCCAAGCAAATCAAGGCCGGCGTTTACCAGAAGCTGGACAAGTCCAAGCTGCCTAACTGGAAAAACCTGAACCCTGAACTGCTTAAAGCGGTATCGGTGAGCGACCCGGGCAACGAACACGCCTTCCCTTACATGTGGGGTTCGATCGGTATCGGCTTCAACGCCGAGAAGGTCAAGGCTGCATTGGGCGCCGACGCACCGACCAATTCCTGGGACCTGATCTTCAAGCCTGAAAATGCTGCCAAGTTGAAGTCCTGCGGTATCAGCCTGCTGGATTCGCCAACCGAGATGATTCCGGCGGCATTGCACTACCTGGGCCTGCCGACCGACAGCCAGAAGAAAGAAGACATCGACAAGGCTGAAGCCCTGTTGCTCAAAGTCCGTCCTTCGATCGCCTACTTCCACTCGTCCAAGTACATCTCCGACCTGGCCAACGGCAACATCTGCGTTGCCGTGGGTTACTCGGGTGACATCTACCAGGCCAAGTCCCGCGCGGCTGAAGCCGGTGACAAGGTGAAAGTCAGCTACAACATTCCGAAAGAAGGTGCCGGCAGCTTCTACGACATGGTCGCTATCCCTAAAGATGCCGAAAACGTCGAAGGCGCCTACAAGTTCATGACCTACCTGCAGAAGCCGGAAGTCATGGCTGCGATCACCAATGCCGTGCGCTTCCCGAACGGTAACGCGGCTGCCACCCCGTTGGTTGATAAAGACATCACCAGCGACCCGGGCATCTACCCGCCAGCGGACGTGATGGCCAAGCTGTACGCGATTGCCGACTTGCCGGCCGCAACCCAGCGTCTGCTGACTCGCAGCTGGACCAAGATCAAGTCGGGTAAATAAGCCGGTTTGAGGCAACCCCTGTTGTCGTCATCCACGTGATGACGGCAACAGGTGTAAATAAATGACAGAAAGTTTTGCTGGAACGGTTTTTCGAGGGTAAGTTGCGCGCCGGTTTTGTTGCCGGGCAGCCATGGCTGTCATGTAACGCGGGGCAACTTGGGCCCAACTAATTTTAGAGGACCTCCACTTGCCTATTTTTTCTCTGTTTCGCAATGCCATGCTGGTTGGCGCCGGTCTGACGCTTGCCGTTAGTGTCCAGGCTGCCGGCACTGTGCATATTTATAACTGGTCGGACTACATCGGTTCGACCACCCTGGCAGACTTCCAGAAAGAGACCGGTATCAAGCCGGTTTACGACGTCTTCGATTCCAACGAAACCCTGGAAGGCAAGTTGCTGGCCGGGCGTACCGGTTACGACGTGGTCGTGCCGTCCAACCACTTCCTCGGCAAGCAGATCAAGGCGGGCGCTTTCCAGAAGCTCGACCGCTCCAAACTGACCAACTATGGCAACCTCGACCCGGTGCTGCTCAAGCGCCTGGAGCAGAACGATCCGGGTAACCAGTACGCCGTGCCGTACCTGTGGGGCACCAACGGCATCGGTTATAACGTCGACAAGATCAAGGCCGTTCTGGGCGTCGACAAGATCGATTCCTGGGGCGTGCTGTTCGAGCCGGAAAACATCAAGAAGCTGCACAGCTGCGGCGTGGCGTTCCTCGACTCGGCTGACGAAATGATGCCCACAGTCCTCAACTACATGGGCCTGAACGCCAACAGCACCAACCCGGAAGATTACAAAAAGGCCGAAGCCAAGTTGCTGGCCGTGCGGCCTTACGTGACGTACTTCCACTCCTCCAAATACATCACCGACCTGGCCAATGGCGATATCTGCATCGCGATCGGGTTCTCCGGCGACATGTTCCAGGCCCGCAACCGTGCGAATGAAGCCAAGAAAGGCGTGAAGATCGCCTACACGATTCCCAAAGAAGGCGGCGCGCTCTGGTTCGACATGCTGGCGATTCCGAAGGACTCGGCCAACGTCAAGGAAGCCCACGCCTTCATCAACTATTTGCTGAAACCTGAGGTGATTGCCCAGGTCAGTGATTACGTCGGCTACGCCAACCCTAACCCCGGGTCGGACAAACTGATGGAACAGTCCATTCGCACCGACGAAGCGGTTTATCCACCGCAAGCAGTCCTCGACAAGACCTACGTGTCGGTCGAGTTACCACCAAACATTCAACGTTTGATGACCCGCAGCTGGACCAAGGTCAAGACGGGTAAATAGCTACAAGGCTCAAACTATCCAAGGTTGGCTCACCTTGAGCGAACTGCACTCTTTTTTTCTGGGAGTTTCGTAAATGGCAGTTGCCTCCGGCGCCTATAAGAAAGCCCTCGAGGGCGACCAGTCACCTAAACAGGTGCTGGTCAAAATCGACCGGGTCACGAAGAAGTTCGACGAGACGATTGCCGTGGACGATGTGTCCCTGGAAATCAAGAAAGGCGAGATTTTCGCCCTGCTCGGCGGTTCGGGATCGGGCAAATCCACCTTGCTGCGCATGCTCGCAGGCTTCGAACGGCCCACGGAGGGGCGCATTTACCTCGACGGCGTCGACATCACCGAGATGCCGCCGTACGAGCGACCGATCAACATGATGTTCCAGTCGTACGCCTTGTTCCCGCACATGACCGTGGCGCAGAACATCGCCTTCGGCCTCAAGCAGGACAAGCTGCCGGCCGCTGAAGTCGATGCACGCGTGGCCGACATGCTCAAGCTGGTGCAGATGAGCCAGTACGCCAAGCGCAAGCCGCATCAGTTGTCCGGTGGCCAGCGTCAACGTGTGGCCCTGGCGCGTTCCCTGGCCAAGCGACCGAAGCTGCTGCTGCTCGACGAGCCAATGGGCGCTCTGGACAAGAAGCTGCGTTCGCAAATGCAGCTGGAGCTGGTCGAGATCATCGAGCGCGTCGGCGTAACCTGCGTCATGGTGACCCACGACCAGGAAGAAGCCATGACCATGGCCGAGCGCATCGCGATCATGCACCTGGGCTGGATCGCCCAGATCGGCAGCCCGATCGACATCTACGAAACCCCGACCAGCCGCCTGGTCTGCGAGTTCATCGGCAACGTCAACATCTTCGACGGTGAAGTGATCGACGACGCCGAAGGTCACGCCACCATCACCTGCAAGGACCTGGACCGCCAGATCTATGTGGGCCACGGCATCAGCACCTCGGTGCAGGACAAGTCCGTGACCTACGCGATCCGTCCGGAAAAACTGCTGGTGACACCGACCATGCCGACCTGCGAATACAACTGGTCCAGCGGCAAGGTGCACGACATCGCCTACCTCGGCGGTCACTCGGTGTTCTACGTCGAACTGCCGAGTGGCAAGATCGTCCAGTCGTTCGTCGCCAACGCCGAGCGTCGCGGCCAGCGCCCAACCTGGGGTGACCAGGTTTACGTGTACTGGGAAGACGACAGCGGCGTGGTACTTCGCTCATGAACATGCGCAAATTCAAACGACGCCTCAATCGAATAATTCCCGGTGGCCGTCAGCTGGTCATCGGGGTTCCGTTCATCTGGCTGTTCATGTTCTTCATGTTGCCGTTCTTCATCGTCTTGAAGATCAGCTTCGCCGAAGCCGATGTGGCCATTCCGCCGTACACCGAGATCTACAATTTCGTCGACCAGAAGCTGCAGGTGCTGCTCAACCTCGGCAACTACGCGATGCTCGGCGACGACGAGTTGTACATCGCCGCTTACCTCGGCTCGTTGAAGATGGCGCTGATCAGCACTGTGCTCTGCCTGCTGATCGGTTACCCGATGGCCTACGCCATCGCCAGTGCCCGTAAAGAGCTGCAAACGGTGCTGGTGCTGCTGATCATGATGCCGACCTGGACCGCGATCCTGATCCGCGTGTATGCGTGGATGGGCATCCTCAGCAACAACGGCCTGCTCAACGGTTTCCTGATGAGCATGGGCTGGATCAACGAACCGCTGCAGATCCTGAATACCAACCTCGCGGTGTACATCGGGGTTGTTTATTCGTACCTGCCGTTCATGATCCTGCCGCTCTACGCCAACCTGGTGAAGCACGATAACAGCCTGCTGGAAGCCGCCTCGGACCTCGGTTCGAGCACGTTCAACAGCTTCTGGAAGATCACGATTCCGCTGTCGAAAAACGGCATTGTCGCCGGCTGCATGCTGGTGTTCATCCCGGTGGTGGGTGAGTTCGTGATCCCGGAACTGCTCGGCGGTCCAGAAACCCTGATGATCGGTAAAGTGCTGTGGCAAGAGTTCTTCAACAACCGTGACTGGCCGGTGGCATCTGCCCTGGCGGTGGTGATGCTGGCGATCCTGATTGTGCCGATCATCCTGTTCAACCGCAGTCAGGCCAAAGAAATGGAGGGCAAAGAATGAAGCGCTTCAGTTTCTCGACTTTCATGCTGGTGTTCGGCCTGTTGTTCATCTACGCACCGATGCTGATCCTGGTGATCTACTCGTTCAACGCCTCGAAACTGGTAACGGTGTGGGGCGGCTGGTCGATCAAGTGGTACGTCGGCCTGCTCGACAACACCCAACTGATGGGCTCGGTGGTGCGCTCGCTGGAAATCGCCTGCTACACGGCGATTGCAGCGGTGGCGCTGGGTACGCTGGCGGCCTTCGTGTTGACCCGTATCACGCACTTCAAGGGTCGTACGCTGTTCGGCGGCCTGGTGACCGCGCCGCTGGTGATGCCCGAAGTGATCACCGGTCTGTCGTTGTTGCTGCTGTTCGTGGCGATGGCGCAGATGATCGGTTGGCCACAGGAACGCGGGATCATCACCATCTGGATTGCGCACACGACGTTCTGTGCGGCGTATGTGGCGGTGGTGGTGTCGGCACGCTTGCGTGAGCTGGACCTATCCATCGAAGAAGCGGCCATGGACCTCGGTGCACGGCCGTGGAAGGTGTTCTTCCTGATCACCATCCCGATGATCGCGCCATCGCTGGCGGCGGGCGGCATGATGTCGTTTGCCCTGTCGCTGGATGACCTGGTGCTGGCGAGCTTTGTGTCGGGCCCGGGTTCGACGACCCTGCCCATGGAAGTGTTCTCGGCGGTGCGCCTGGGCGTGAAGCCTGAGATCAACGCCGTGGCCAGCCTGATTCTGCTGGCGGTGTCGATCGTGACCTTCCTGGTCTGGTTCTTCAGCCGCCGTGCCGAAGAAAGCCGCAAGCGCGCGATTCAGCAAGCCATCGAAGAAGGCGCTGCCGACTCCTGGAAACAACCGGACGTGCGCCGCGCCCCGGCGCCGGAAGCGGCTTAAAGGTTGGCCACAATTGTGTGGCCAACCCAGATCCAATGTGGGAGCGAGCCTGCTCGCGAAAGCGTTCTGTCATTCAACCCTTATGCTGAATGACAGGGCCTCTTCGCGAGCAGGCTCGCTCCCACAGTTGTTTTAGGCAATCCAGGGGGATTTGCGGATGATCTCGACGAAGTTCATCGGCTTGAACCCCACCTCGCTATCGACCAGCACATCCGCATTCACCGTGCCGAACGTCGTGTCCGGCTTGTGCTTGAAGCCGTTGGCGAACGCACACAGGATGCACTCCTTGAACCCTTCACCGCGTGGATGCGCATGCACCACAGCTTCGCGCTGCACGGTAGAAAACGCCGCGTAGTCGATGCCCAGCACATCCATTTCAACGCCTGCGGTCACTAGCGCCACATTCGGGCGCAAGTGTTGCGGCACGCCCGGTGTTGTGTGCAACGCAATCGACAGCCAGACCTGCTCGATATCGTCGTCACTCAACCCGTAAGGCTTGAGGAACGCCTTGGCGGCATTGGCGCTGTCGACTTCAAAACGTTCGTCATCGCTGCGATGTCCTTCCACCAGACCCAGGTCATGGAACATCGCGCCGACGTACAACAGCTCCGGGTTGTAGGCCAGTTGCTTGCGTTCGCCGCTCAAGGCACCGAACAGGAACACCCGGCGGGAGTGGTGATACAGCAGGTCGGATTCGACGTCGCGGATGTATTCGGTGGTGGCCTTGGCCAGTGCGCTGTCGGGGATTTTGATACCGGCAATGATGCTGCTCATGGTGCTTTCCTCGTGGGGAACGCCGTGGCGGCGCTGATGGGTAAAGTCTGTGCCGACCCCTGAAACCGGACAATCGATCCATGGCTGCGATCCTTGCCAATGAACCTGCATATCGCGCCAACCTCGCTTGTTGCGCGTGGATTGGCTAAGTTTGACCGCAATGAATGAGCTTTTGTGGCGAGGGAGCTTGCTGTGGCGAGGGGGCAAGCCCCCTCGCCACAGGTCCGTGCCAAATTCGAGAGGGCGTTTGTTTCCATGAGTAAAACCATCGCCATCGTGGTCTTCGCCGGCGTTCAGTCCCTGGACGTCACCGGTCCCATGGATGTGTTTTCTGAAGCCAATCGTTTCCTCGAACCTGCAGACCACTATCGATTGGAAGTGATCGGCGTCGAGCGCGGGGTGATGCCGTGTTCCAACGGTCTGTCGCTCAACGCGCACCGGCATTTCAGCGAAGCGCTTGAGGCGTATGACTTGCTGCTGGTGGCCGGTGGACCGCAGTTGCCGTTCATGGAATTCGGCGCGTCATTCGATACTTGGCTGCGAGGTGCCTGCGCACGGGCGCAACGCTTTGGCTCGATCTGCAACGGCGCCTTCATCCTCGCCCGGGCCGGACTGCTGGAGGGGCGAACCGTGACGACTCACTGGGGCGACGCTGCCGCACTGGCTCAGTTGTGCCCGTCGACCCAGGTCGAGTCGGATCGCTTGTACGTGCAGGACGGCGAGCTCTACACCTCGGCCGGGGTCACGGCGGGGATCGATTTATCGTTGTATCTGCTGGCCATGGACCACGGTCCGGAAGTCGCACTGAACGTGGCCAAGCGTCTGGTGGTATTCACCCAACGCTCAGGCGGGCAATCGCAGTTCAGCCCGTTCCTCACGCCCCACGCCGAGCCGACCTCTGCCGTGGCGCTGGTTCAGCTCTACGTCCTGGCTAACCTCACCGGCGACCTGACCATCGCGGACCTGGCGAATGCGGCCAACATGAGCACCCGCAATTTCTCCCGGGTGTTCGCCAAGGAAGCCAAAATCACCCCGGCGGAATTCGTCGAGCGGGCGAGGGTGGATGCGGCGCGGGTGCTGCTGGAGAGCACGCATTCGCCGCTCAAGACCGTGGCCTACCAATGTGGCTTTCGCGATGCCCAGCACATGCGCAGCGTGTTCAACCGCCGATTGGGGGTAACGCCACAGCAGTTCAGGCTGAACTTTGCGGCGATGGTTTGAGGGCCTCTTCGCGAGCAGGCTCGCCCCCACATGGGTATGCATTTCAAACTGTGCGAGCCTGCTCGCGAAGGCGTCAGTCCAGACGCCGAAGATCTAAGGCACTGCCCGCGCCGGCAAAAACTTCACCGTACTGCGCGTATTAGCCGAGACTTCTTCATCGTTGAAATGCGCTTCGTAATACACCCCTTCGACATACGCTTCGGCCTGGTCGTCGTAATGACTGTCAAATGGTACGCCGCTCTGGCCGACCGGGTTGATCGTCAGGCTGTGAGCCGGGTCGGCAAAGTCCACCAGACGCCGCGTCGACGGGCCATAAGTCACCGGCCAGGGCGCCGGGCCGATTTTGGCCGAGAGATTGTTCGGCACTTCGTGGGTACCGGGTGCGTCGAACGGCCCGACGTTGAAGACCCGATCCAGCGGCTTCTGCACGCCCAGTGGATGACCATGGGTCAGGGTATGCGCCTTGCCCCACTGCCACTGCGCCGAATCCACGCCGAGGGTGGTCTTGAGGTGGGCGATGCTCGCTTGCCAGGCCACCTTGACCGTGTCGGCACGGGTTTCCTTGCCGAGGGTATTGCGGTTGTCCCACCACGGTGAATCAGGCGTGGCAGCGAGGCGCGGGAGCGCGGCATCGATCACCCGGGTCGAGAGCAAGGTCTCGAAAAAATCATTGCCCAGTTCATCGTGCATCGTCGCGTCAGCGAGGTTGAACAGGAATTGGTTGAACAGCGTGGCGCTGGTCGAATCCAGCGGGTAATCGCCTTTCCACTGCGCCAGTTGCTCCACCAGTTTCAGTTCGGCTGGATCAGTCACCACTTCACGCAGCACCGGCAGCAACGGCGCCAACAGGCGCGGACCGTAGGCGGTGGTGGTGCCCAGTTGCAGCTTCTGGCTGGCGTCGATGTCCCACTTCACGTTCTTGTCGCTTAGCTGGCGATTGAGCTGTTGACCGCGATCGGCCAGGTTGTAGTAACCGGGAATCTCCATGCCGGTCGGCGACAGCGGCTGGAAGTTGGCCGAGACGATGTAGCCGCGCGCCGGGTTCTCTTCCTGTGGGTTGGCGCTGAACGGGTAGAAACCGTCCTTGTCCGGCTGATTGGTGCTGCCGTCGAGGATGAAACCGGGTTTCACCCCGGCCGCGCGCTTGGGCAGCAGTGCCGAAGCCCACCAGCCGATGTCGCCCTTGGCGTTGGCGTAGACAATGTTCAACCCCGGTGCCTGAACCTTGGCGGCTGCAGCGCGCGCCTTGGCCAGCGTGTCGGCGCGGTTGAGCTGATAGAAACCGTCGAGAATCGGGTTCGGCGTTTCAAGGAAGGCCCACCACATCGCCACCGGCGTCTTGCCGGCCGCCGTGCCGAGCGCATCGTTGATGATCGGGCCGTGGGGCGACTGACGCAGCGTCAGCTTGACCGCTTCCTGCCCCTTCACGACGATCTGTTGCTCGGTGGTGACCATGTCCACCCACTTGCCGCGATACCAGACCTGGTTCGGATTGTCCGGGTTGGTCTTCTCGGCGATCAGGTCCAGGTCGTCGTTCTGGAACATGGTCAGGCTCCAGCCGAAGTCCAGGTTGTGGCCCAGGAACGCAAACGGCACCAACGCCTGATGATGGCCGTACAACTCAAACCCCGGCGCCGAGAGTTGCGCCTCGTACCAGACTGCCGGCACGGAAAAACGAATATGCGGATCGCCGGCCAGCAGCGGCTTGCCGCTTTTGGTGCGGTTGCCGGAAATCACCCAGGCGTTACTGCCCTCGAATTGCGGCAGGCCATTGTCGGCCAGTGCCTGTTCGCTCAGGCGGGCGAGGGCGTTCAGGTCTTTCCAGTCGCTACTGGACAGGATGGGCGCAGGCTTGGAATGCCCTTGGGCCAGGACACCTTTGGGCTGCCAGTCGAGGTCGAAGATGTTCAGGTAGTCGGCGCCCAATTGATCGCGCACAAACGTCAGCAACGGTTCGGTGCGAAACGCCGCGGCAAAGCTGTACGCCATGTAACCGGCGACGCTGATGCTGTCTTGCGCCGTGAACGGGCGCTTGTGGATGCCCAGCACGTCGAACTCGACAGGCGCTGCGTGCGTGTCCTGATATTGATTGATGCCGTCCAGATAGGCTTCCAGGGCCTTCCACGCCGGTGACTGCCGATCCAGCGCGGCGACGTAGCTGTCGGCCCGTTCGCGGATGCGCAAGCTGCGGAACAGTTTGTCAGTGTCGATCAGTTTCGGGCCGAGGATCTCGGCCAGTTCACCACGGGCCAGGCGACGCATGGCTTCCATCTGGAACAAACGGTCCTGGGCCTGCACGTAGCCGAGGGTGCGGTAGAGGTCGGTCTCGTTTTCCGCGCGGATATGCGGAACGCCGCGCTCGTCGTAGCGCACACTCACCGAACCTTGCAGGTGCTGCAACTCCACTTGGCCCTGGCGCGACGGCTGCTTGCTGTACACATACCCGCCAACCCCGATGGCGAGTGCGACAATCAGCAAGGCAAGTACGGTCAGGACGCGTTTCATGGAGACTCCTTGTTCTTATTGGATTGCCGCCCGTGTGGGCTGCCAACATGTAGCACAGACCTCCTGTGCCGGGCATCGCGGTCCTGCAAAAGTCAGTAATGCCTTATTTCACTTCAACCGGCCACGGGCAGTAACAACCGATGGCCAGCGTATGCGTTGCATTCACTGCGCGACCTTCGCTCAGGGCTTGCAGGATGGGTTCGATAAAGCTGTTGTTCGAATTGCAGGTCAGGCCTTCGCTGTACGGGCCGAAGTAAGCCAGTTTGCCGGCTCGATCCCAGATCGCCACGGCCGGGCTGGCGGGAATCTGTTCGGAGCCGGGCAGTAGCGTGATGGTTTTCAGGCTGCTCAATGTGGTGGGGAGCTGGCCATGGCTGCCGGGTTTTTGCACGGCATAAAACTCGACGCCTTGCGGTACATAACGCTCAACCAGCTCACTCAGGTGTTGCTGATTGCCGACATTGCACGGGCAGGCCGGGTCCCAGAAGTGCACCAGGCGAATGGCGCCGGGGCCGGCGAGGTCGTCGGGCAAGCGCAGCGGGTCGCCGGAAAAGACCGCGGTGTGTTCGCTGAACGCCCGCAAGTAACGCCCTTGAAACCAGTCATACGCGGCCCACAAAACGCCGGCACACACGAGGGCGAGCAGGCTGGCAAGCAGTGTGGTGCGGTGGGCCGGGCGCATGGGTTTGATCCTCGAAGGCCGGCTAGCTTGCCATGCTTGCTGCGACAGATGAATATCGCAGGCCTATAAAGTCCGTTCAACGCTCTGGAATCTTTCATGTCAGCCACGTTTTCCCCCGATCATTTGCGCGCCAGCCTGCGGCCATTGGCCGAAGGGCAGTCGCTGTCGACCGAGGCCAAGGCGTATCAGCATTTCTATGGGCTGGATTTTCCCGGTCGTACGCTGCGTGGGGGGTTGGGGCGTTTCGAGATCGATGGCTATCAATTGGTCAGCCAGTTCTGGTGGCCGGAGCGGGCGAAGGCGACGCTGTTCCTGTTCCACGGTTTCTACGACCACACCGGGCTCTACCGCCACGTGATCGAGTGGGCGCTGGATCAGGGTTTTGCCGTGATTGCCTGTGACTTGCCGGGGCATGGGCTGTCCAGTGGCGAGCGGGCGAGCATCAAGGAATTCGCCGAGTATCAGGACACGCTGCAAGGGTTGTTCGCCGAGGCGTTGTCCATTGAACTGCCGCAGCCGTGGCACTTGTGCGGGCAGAGCACGGGCGGGGCGATCGTGATTGATCATGTGCTCAACCACGGCGCGAACAGTCCGGCTCAAGGGCAGGTGATCCTGTTGTCACCTCTGGTCCGGCCGCGTGCCTGGGGGTGGTCAAAGCTCAGCTATTACCTGCTCAAACCGTTCGTCAAAGCCATCGCCCGACGCTTCAGCGAGAACTCCAACGACCCGGATTTCCTGCCGTTCCTGCAGGCTGATCCGTTGCAGCCGCTGCGTTTGCCCACGGCGTGGGTCGGGGCACTGGCGCGCTGGATCAAGCGCATCGAAGCCGCACCGAACAGCCCGCGTCGGCCGCTGATCGTGCAGGGGCAGGCGGACATGACGGTGGATTGGGAGCACAACCTTGGGGTGTTGAAGGCCAAGTTCGATCGGCCTCAGGTGTTGATGTTGCCAGAGGCGCGGCATCACCTGGCGAATGAGACGTTGGTGATGCGGGAGGAGTATTTCGGGTTTTTGAGCAAGCGGATCAAGGGCCGGAATCTGTAGTGGATTCACTGGCCCCTTCGCGAGCAGGCTCGCTCCCACATTTGAAATGCGTTTCCCCTGTGGGAGCGAGCCTGCTCGCGAAGAATGCGCCGCAAATTATTGGCTGAGGTTCGAAGTGCTTTGCCCCACCGCCAACCCCGCCCGAATCGCCGCCAGCGCCGCCTGGTAATACGCCTGCCCCTCAGTGGACTCGGCAAACGTGGCGAACTCTTCCAGTTCGTTATCCGACAGGTCGCGATACACATACAGCAGCGTGTTGTTCAGGTCGCTGCCGATCTGGTTCATCAAACGCAGGCGCTGACCGTTCAATATCCCTTGCGACTGTCCACTACCGAGCAACCCGGGAATCATCGAACTCAGGCTGTCAGCCGCGACACCGGCAATCGCCAGGCTGACTTCAGCCCCCGCCTCGCGAGCGGGCAGGGCCTGGGCCAGGTGGCCGATGATCAGTTGACGGCTGTCGCTGGCTTGCATCTTCGGCAGGCCCTTGGCGTTCTTCGCCAATTGGTCGCGACGGGTCGCCAGCAACTCGGCGGCCACGACTTTTTTGCCCAGGGGCGATTGGAAGAAGGTCAGTGCCGGTTTTGGATCGGCCAGGCTTTTGCGTAATTGAGCTTCGGCGCGTTGATCGACCGACTGCGGAGCGAATCGCTGATTGCTGTTGTTGACCAGTGCCTGAAACACCGCCGGCGGCAGGCTGCTTTCGTAGCGTTGTTGCGCGGCTGTGAGGGCGTCGTTGAAATGTGCGCGTTGGTCTGGCCAGCCGGCGACTTTATACAACTGGTCGTGGCCGTCTGCCCAAGCGGGCAAAACACAGAGCATCAACAGTGAAAAAAGCAACCGGCGCATAGGGACTCCTGTCAGCAGGCGACTATTCTCCGTGTGGCATCCGTACTTGTCGAGAATTCGTATCAACCCGCTGCGTGGCTCTGTCGGATTTTCAGGCACAGGAATACTATGCGCGGCATGCAAATACCCTCTGATCACCCGCTGCTGTTACGTATCGTTGACGACCTGGCTGCAAACGGCTGGTCGCAACAGAACATTTTCCTGCCTGAGGATCTGACCCGGGCGCTGGCGGCTGAGTGCCGTAAACGTGCAGCCGAGGGTGAACTGGCCCCCGCAGCGGTAGGCCGAGGGCCGTCGTCGGAGGTTCGCGAGGGGATTCGCGGCGACCATATCCAGTGGATCGACCCCGGCCAGGCCGAGGCTTGCGACAGCTATCTGGGATTGATGGACAGCCTGCGTGAAGCGATGAACCGCGGGTTGTTTCTGGGTCTGGAGGATTTCGAAAGCCATTTCGCGCTGTATCCGCCAGGCGCGTTTTACCTTCGGCACGTCGACCGTTTTCGCGATGACGACCGGCGCATGGTCTCGGCGGTGGTGTACCTCAATGACGGTTGGCTGCCCGAGCACGGCGGCCAGTTGCGCATGTATCTGGAGCAAGACCGGGCCTACGATGTGGAACCTGTCGGCGGATGCCTGGTGGTGTTTCTGTCGGGCGAAGTCCCCCACGAAGTCCTGCCCGCGACCCGGGATCGCCTGTCATTGACCGGCTGGTTCCGACGCCGGGGCAACGAGCCGTTCTGATCATGCAAAAGATTCTGGTAAGCCGCTGCCTGCTGGGTCACCGCGTACGTTACGACGGCGGGGCGAGCGGGCCATTCGATCAGCTCCAGCAGTGGCTGGATGAGGGCCGGGTCATTGCGTTGTGCCCCGAGGTGGCTGGCGGCTTGCCGACACCCAGGGCCGCAGCGGAAATTCCCGGCGGGCAGGGCGCGCAAGTGCTGGATGGCCACGCCAGCGTGATCACCACCGAGGGCGAGGATGTCAGTGCGCAGTTTCTGTCGGGGGCTTATCAGGCGCTGGAACTGGTGCAAAAGCACGGCATCCGCATTGCCGTGCTTAAAGCCAATAGCCCGTCCTGCGGGAATTTGCTGACCTATGACGGAAGCTTCAGCGGCGTGAAGGTGGCGGGCGAAGGCGTGACGGCGGCGTTGCTCAAGCGTAATGGTGTGCAGGTTTTCAGTGAGCTGGAGTTAGCCGAGGCGGCGCACTCATTGAGTTCACTCGACTAACGCCCCACACATAACCACTGTGGGAGCGAGCCTGCTCGCGAATGCGGTGTGTCAGGCAACACTTATGTCGACTGAGACACTGCATTCGCGAGCAGGCTCGCTCCCACAGGGTTGTTCGTTCAACCTGAAATCAGGGTTTCGGCGCCACGCTCGCATCCGTCCCAAACCACTTCTTCTCCAGCGCCGCCATCCGGCCATCATCCTTGATCCGCTGCAACGCATTCTCCAGGCTGGCATGAAACGCCGGGTTACCTTTCTGAAACGGAATCGCCAGACCCACCGGCGGATTGGCCTTGGGCTTCTCTTGCGCAAACGACTGCACCAGCAGCATCGAGCGCGGCTCTTCCTTCTGCGCGATCAATTGCGCATCGGTTTGAAGGTAAGGCTCGCTGAAATCGAAACGATCCTTCAGATCCGGGGTCATTGCTATGTGGTTGATGGCGACGTCGTACTTGCCGCTTTCCACGCCGGTCAACAGATCGCCCGAGTCAGTGACGACGAAATCGGGGCGGACATCGAGTTCGTTGGCCAGCAGTTGGCCCAGCTCGACTTCGAACCCGCTGAGTTTGCCTTCATCCTTGAAATTGAAGGGGGGTGTATTAGCCTCAAGAGCAATGCGCAGTTCGCCACGGTCGTTGATGTCGTCAATCAGTTCGGCATGAGCCAAAGGGCTCAAAAGGGGTAGCAGGCAGATCAGGCCAGGCAAAAGGCGCATGGTCACTCCTTTGAATTCATTATCGCGATGCTCTGAGTCAGGCTCGCTTTGCTATGGTTGTCGAGTGCCTTCGACAACGATTGACCATGAAGTTGTCATGGTCACGCGGATTTTACGAAAAAACTGGAGAAGAGAATGAAAACGTTTATGTCTCGTGCGGCTATGGCTGGCCTGCTGATGGGTGTTTCGGTGCTGGCCAGTGCTGCCACGCCGGCGCCTAAAGGTGCCGAAGTGTCCATCGTCTCTCCTGAAGACGGTGGGACTGTCCCGCAAACTTTCAAGGTTAAATTCGCTGTCGAGAACGTCTCCCTGGCCCCGGCCGGTGACGAGACCAAGAACACCGGTCACCACCACCTGCTGATCGATGCCAAGGATGTAGTCCCTGCGGGTTCGGTTATTCCGGCGGACGCCAATCATGTGCATTTCGGCAAGGCGCAGACCGAAACCGAGCTCACCCTGACTCCCGGCAAACACACCTTGCAACTGGAGCTGGGTGACAAAGGCCACATGGCTTTCGATCCGCCAATCGTGTCGAAAAAAATCACCGTCAACGTCAAGTGACCTGCTCGGAATAAAAAACCGCGCCCATGAAAAAGGAGCCCCTGAGGGCTCCTTTTTTTGTCGCTCAAGTCGCTATCAGAACAACACGCGGCAACGAATGGTGCCGTTGATGTGCTGCAGTTTCTCTTGGGCGATTTCCGAGTAGTCGGCATCGACGTCGATCACGACGTAGCCGACTTTCTCGTTGGTCTGCAGGAACTGACCGGAGATGTTGATGCCGTTTTCGGCGAACACCTTGTTGATTTCGCTCATCACACCCGGAATGTTCTCGTGGATGTGCAGCAGACGGTGCTTGCCTGGGTGAGCCGGCAGGGCCACTTCCGGGAAGTTCACCGACGATACGGAGGTACCGTTGTCGCTGTACTTGACCAGTTTTTCTGCCACTTCCAGACCGATGTTGGCTTGCGCTTCAGCGGTGGAACCACCGATGTGCGGGGTCAGGATCACGTTGTCCAGGCCACGCAGCGGGCTTTCGAACTCTTCGTCGTTGGAGCGTGGCTCCACCGGGAACACGTCGATGGCCGCGCCGATCAGGTGCTTGTCCTTGATTGCGTCCGCCAGCGCTTGCAGTTCAACTACAGTGCCGCGAGCCGCGTTGATCAGGATGCCGCCCTTCTTGATCGCACGGATTTCTTTCTCGCCGATCATCCACTGGGTCGCAGCGGTTTCCGGAACGTGCAGGGTGACGATGTCGGACATGCCCAGCAGCTCGTGCAGGTTGCCGACCTGGGTGGCGTTGCCCAGTGGCAGTTTGGTCACGGTGTCGTAGAAGTACACCTGCATGCCCAAGCCTTCAGCCAGGACCGACAGTTGAGTACCGATCGAGCCGTAACCGACGATGCCGAGCTTCTTGCCACGGATCTCGAAGGAGTTCGCCGCGCTCTTGATCCAGCCGCCACGGTGGCAGGAAGCGTTCTTCTCAGGGATGCCGCGCAGCAGCAGGATCGCTTCGGCCAGCACCAGCTCGGCGACGGAGCGGGTATTGGAGTACGGTGCGTTGAACACCGCAATCCCGCGTTCGCGCGCTGCGTTCAGGTCAACCTGGTTGGTGCCGATGCAGAAACAGCCGACCGCGACCAGCTTCTTCGCGTGATCGAAGATCTCTTCGGTCAGTTGAGTGCGGGAGCGAATGCCGATGAAGTGCGCATCAGCGATCTTTTCCTTCAGCTGGGCTTCCGGCAGAGAACCCGTGAGGTACTCGATGCTGGTGTAGCCCGCCGACTTGAGAACGTCGACAGCCGATTGGTGGACGCCTTCGAGAAGAAGGAACTTGATCTTGCTCTTATCGAGAGAAGTCTTGCTCATCTGCGTAAACCTGTATCCCGGAGAAAAATGGCAGGAAATAGCCAGCAGACGCTGACCCGGACGGCAGGAAAGCCGTCGCCGCAGATTGGCCGTTGGGCACTATGCTGCGGGGTCGGTATGCTAGCATACGCACCCCGCTAAACACTCATTCCTGCGACGTGAAGCGTTCTCAGGATGACCATGAATTGTTCGAGAGTTCTGTCGATGACCAATCCTGCCCTGATTGATGAGCTGAAGACCCTGGTTGAGCCTGGCAAGGTGCTGACCGATGCCGACTCCCTGAATGCTTACGGTAAGGATTGGACCAAGCATTTCGCCCCGGCCCCGACCGCCATCGTGTTTCCCAAGACCACCGAACAGGTGCAAGCCATTGTCCGTTGGGCCAATGAACACAAGGTGGCGCTGGTGCCGTCCGGCGGTCGTACCGGGCTTTCCGCCGCGGCCGTGGCGGCCAATGGCGAAGTGGTCGTGTCGTTCGACTACATGAACCAGATTCTCGATGTGAACCTCACCGACCGCACTGCCGTTTGTCAGCCAGGCGTCGTTACCGAGCATTTGCAGAACGTCGCTGAAGAAAAAGGCCTGTACTACCCGGTGGACTTCGCTTCGGCAGGTTCGAGCCAGATTGGCGGCAATATCGGCACCAATGCCGGCGGGATCAAGGTCATTCGCTACGGCATGACCCGTAACTGGGTTGCCGGCATGAAAGTCGTGACCGGCAAGGGCGACGTGCTGGAACTGAACCGCGACCTGATCAAGAACGCCACCGGCTACGACCTGCGCCAGCTGTTTATCGGCGCTGAAGGCACCCTCGGCTTTGTGGTTGAAGCGACCATGCGTCTGGACCGTGCACCGAAAAACCTCACCGCGATGGTCCTTGGTACCAGCGATTTCGACTCGATCATGCCGGTATTGCACGCGTTCCAGAGCAAACTCGACCTGACTGCCTTCGAATTCTTCTCCGACAAGGCCCTGGCGAAAGTCATGGGTCGCGGCGACGTTCCGGCACCTTTCGAAACCGATTGCCCGTTCTACGCATTGCTGGAATTCGAAGCGACCACCGAAGAAGTGGCCAACCACGCGCTGGAAACCTTCGAGCACTGCGTCGAGCAGGGCTGGGTGCTGGACGGCGTGATGAGCCAGAGCGAAACCCAGCTGCAGAACCTCTGGAAGCTGCGCGAATACATCTCCGAAACCATTTCCCACTGGACGCCGTACAAGAACGACATTTCGGTCACCGTGTCGAAAGTCCCGGCGTTCCTCAAGGAAATCGACGCGATCGTCGGCGAACACTACCCGGACTTCGAAATCGTCTGGTTCGGCCACATCGGTGACGGCAACCTGCACCTGAACATCCTCAAACCGGAAAACCTGAGCAAGGACGAGTTCTTCGCCAAGTGCGCCACCGTCAACAAGTGGGTGTTCGAAACCGTCGAGAAGTACAACGGTTCGATTTCCGCCGAGCACGGCGTGGGCATGACCAAGCGTGATTACTTGACCTACAGCCGTTCGCCGGTTGAGATCGAGTACATGAAAGCGGTGAAAGCGGTGTTCGACCCGAACGGCATCATGAACCCGGGCAAGATCTTCGCTGTTTGATTTTCGATTGTTAAAAGCACGAATCAGGAGTCGGTAATGAGCTATCAGCACCAGTATGTCGACGGTACGCGTATTCATTTCCCGCTGGGAAAAGTGGTGTGCATCGGCCGTAACTACGCCGAACACGCCAAGGAACTGGACAACCCGGTGCCTACCGAGCCGCTGCTGTTCATCAAGCCGGGCAGCTGCGTGGTGCCGCTGGAAGGCGGTTTTGCCATTCCAACCGAGCGTGGCTCGGTGCACTACGAAGCGGAAATTGCGGTGTTGATCGGCAAGCCGTTGTCGACCAAGCCGAGCCGCGAAGAAGTGCTGGACGCCATCTCCGGTTTCGCCCCGGCACTCGACCTGACACTGCGCGACAAGCAGGCCGAGCTGAAATCCAAGGGCCTGCCGTGGGAAATCGCCAAGTCGTTCGACGGCGCGGCGGTGATCGCGCCGTTCGTGTCCGGCAGCACCTTTGCCGACCTGACCGACATCGGCATTCGCCTGACCATCAACGGCGAAGTGCGCCAGGATGGCAACAGCAGCGCGATGCTCAACCCGATCGTGCCGATGATCCAGCACATGGCCGGCTGCTTTTCGCTGCAGGCCGGTGACGTGATCCTGACTGGTACGCCGGTGGGCGTTGGTCCGTTGAATGTCGGTGATGAGATTGTGCTGGAATTGCCTGGCGCCAGTAGCTTCACCAGCAGCGTGCGTTAGTCGCTACACCGCTGAACTAGTGTGGGAGCGAGCAAGCCCGCTCCCACATTGGTTTGTGTGGTTGGCAAAAAGGGCAATCCCGCCATTTCCCGTTTTTTTCACATTTCGTCTGGATAATTCCGGGGCTTGCGGCGTCTGAGCCGGCCCCAATTGTGCTATTACCCCTAGCCTGAATTTCTGGAACGCATCCCTCAATGGCCACCCCACCTCTGTCGACTCTCAAAACAACCCGCCGCTCGCGCTTCGCGCTGCCTTGGTATGCCTGGCTGTTGCTGGTGGCGGTCATCGCATACGG
Organism: Pseudomonas sp. GW821-FHT10C09; assembly: GCF_059415465.1. Taxonomy (NCBI): domain Bacteria; kingdom Pseudomonadati; phylum Pseudomonadota; class Gammaproteobacteria; order Pseudomonadales; family Pseudomonadaceae; genus Pseudomonas; species Pseudomonas sp. GW821-FHT10C09. Next base: position 12,306 of record NZ_JBWKNG010000014.1, on the reverse strand, counting down.
CGTTGCCTTTGCGATGCATTGGGACAATCGCGGCGTGCTCTGGGTAAAAGAACAACTCAAGAGCCCGGCCGAGCGTCAGGCCAGTATCTGGCTTCCTGACTATCGGGCAGTGATCGATGCCAAAGAGTTGCCGGGTATGGAAAAGGACGAAGCCTCGGACCTCGCCTACGATCCCCAGACCAAAACGCTGTTCTCGGTCATGGGCAAGAACCCGTTTCTGGTCGAGCTGAATCTACAGGGCGATGTGCTGCGCAAAATGCCGCTGGTGGGCTGGAGTAACCCGGAAGGCGTCACCGTGCTGGGCAACGGCCTGCTGGCGATTGTCGATGAGCGCGAACACCTGATCACCGTCGTCAAGGTCGATGCCAACACCCGTGAATTGAACATCGCCGACTTTACCAAGTATGACCTCGGGCCTTCGAAAGATCAGAACAAGGCCTTTGAAGGGGTGACCTGGGATTCGCAAAACCAGCAGTTGCTGCTGGGCGAAGAGCGCCCGCCGGCATTATTTTCCTGGAAAGGTGACGGCCGGGTCCTGACCGGTGACAAGCTGAAGCTGGCCAGCCATGCGTTGGACATGCGCAACCTGTCGGCCCTGGCCATCGACCCGCGCACGGGTCACATGCTGGTGCTGTCCGCCGATTCCCACTTGTTGATGGAGCTGGACAAAAAGGGTGAGCAAGTCAGCTTCATCGCCCTGTTGCGCGGCTTCAACGGCCTGAAGAACACCATTCCACGCGCCGAAGGCGTGACCATGGACGAAGCGGGTAACTTGTACATGGTCAGTGAGCCAAACCTGTTCTACCGCTTCGAAAAGCAGAAATAGTCGCCGCAAACCCGCGGTTGTGGTCGCAAGCCACTGGCCATTAAGCTTGAATTCATACGGGCGTGATATTTCATCCGCCCGTTTTGTTTTCGAGCTCGCCTGAATGCGCCGACTTGCCCGTCCCAAACCCCTCGTTTTGATCCTGTCAGCGATTGCGCTGATCGCGCTGGTTGCGGTCGGCCAATACATGCGCCTGTTCGAGCGTGCGTGGTTCAACCTGCATACGCTTTGGCAGCCGCAGAGCAGCATCTCCATCGGTCTGGATCAATACCGGGTGGACATCGAAGCACGGGTGATCGACGGGCTGAACGATAACGTCTCGGCGCTGACGTTCGATCCGGTGCGCAAAAGCCTGTTCACGGTCACCAATAAAGATTCCGAGCTGATCGAGTTGTCGCTTGAGGGCAAGATCCTGCGGCGTGTGGCGTTGATTGGTTTTGGCGACCCGGAGGCGGTGGAGTTCATCAGTGCCGACACTTACGTCATCACTGATGAGAGCGAGCAGCGACTGATCAAGATTCACCTGGAGCCGGACACAACCTTCATCGACGGGGCGGACGCCGAGCAGATGGTCCTTGGTGTGCACATGGGCAGCAACAAGGGGTTTGAAGGGCTGGCTTACGATTCGGTGGGCAAACGGTTGTTCGTCGCCAAGGAACGCGACCCGATGCTTATCTACGAAGTGCAGGGCTTCCCGCATTACAACCCGGAGAAATCCTACGCCGTGCACGTGGTGAACAACCCCAGGCGCGATGCCGGGATGTTTGTGCGAGACCTGTCGAGCCTGCAATACGACGAACGCAGCGGTCATTTGCTGGCGCTGTCCGACGAGTCGCGGCTGATTATTGAGCTGGACGTGGACGGTCGACCGTTGAGTACGATGTCACTGAACAAGGGACGGCAAGGCCTGCAAAAGACCGTGCCGCAAGCGGAAGGCATCGCCATGGACGACGACGGCACGATGTACCTCGTCAGCGAGCCGAACCTGTTCTATGTCTTCAAAAAACCGGCACAACCTTAAAAACACCCAAAAACCACTGTGGGAGCGAGCCTGCTCGCGAAAGCGGTGCATCATTCAACATCACTGTCGACGGATACACCGAATTCGCGAGCAGGCTCGCTCCCACACGTTTTGAGGATTACTCGGCGCGCAGGGTTTTCACGCCTTCACTGGTACCCAGCAACAGCAAATCCGCCGGACGCGCCGCGAACAAGCCATTGGTGACCACGCCAACAATCGCGTTGATCTGGCGTTCCAGTTCAACCGGGTTGGTGATCTGCATGTTGAACACATCGAGGATGATGTTGCCGTTGTCGGTCAGCACGCCTTCGCGGTAAACCGGGTCGCCGCCCAGTTTCACCAGCTCGCGGGCCACGTGGCTGCGGGCCATCGGGATCACTTCGACCGGCAGCGGGAACTCACCGAGCACCGGCACCAGTTTGCTGGCGTCGGCGATGCAGATGAAGGTCTTGGCCACGGCCGCGACAATCTTCTCGCGGGTCAGGGCTGCGCCGCCGCCCTTGATCAGGTTCAGGTGCGCGTCGCTTTCATCGGCGCCGTCGACGTAGAACTCCAGATCGCTGACGGTGTTCAGTTCGTACACCGGAATGCCGTGGCCCTTGAGGCGGGCGGCGGTGGCTTCGGAGCTGGCGACCGCGCCGTCGAACGCGCCTTTGTGCTTGGCCAAGGCGTCGATGAAGCAGTTGGCGGTGGAGCCGGTGCCGACCCCGACGATGCTCTTGTCGTCGAGTTTCGGGAGGATGAAGTCGACGGCGGCCTGAGCCACTGCCTGTTTGAGTTGATCCTGGGTCATGCGGGCTCCGAAAGCGGGCAAGGGGAAACGGAAAGGCCGGCATTATAGCCCCATGCGGGGCTAAAACCTCTTGATTCGTGTGGTCGCCCGCCCGAAAGCCGGGTTAGACTCCTTGGCCCTGCCCAACCCGCTCAGTGATGCTTTCCGATGCTCGAACAGTACGTCAAAAAGATCCTCACCTCGCGCGTTTATGACGTTGCCGTAGAAACCCCATTGCAGACTGCCCGCCAGCTCTCCGAGCGGCTGGGCAACAATATCTGGCTCAAGCGCGAAGACTTGCAGCCCGTGTTCTCGTTCAAGATTCGCGGCGCTTACAACAAGCTGACCCAGTTGAGCGATGAAGAACGTGCTCGCGGCGTGGTCACGGCCTCGGCGGGCAACCACGCGCAAGGCCTGGCCCTGGCGGCGAAAGTGTTGGGCGTCAAAGCCACCATCGTCATGCCCAAGACCACCCCGGAAATCAAAGTCGAAGGCGTGCGTTCGCGCGGCGGCAAAGTGGTGCTGCACGGGGATTCGTTCCCGGAAGCCCTGGCCTACTCGCTGAAACTGGTCGACGAAAAAGGCTACGTCTACATCCACCCTTACGACGATCCCCACACCATTGCCGGGCAGGGCACCGTGGCGATGGAGATTCTGCGCCAGCACCCTGGCCGTCTCGACGCGATTTTCGTGCCGGTCGGTGGCGGCGGCCTGATCGCCGGCATCGCGGCGTACGTGAAATACCTGCGCCCGGAAATCAAGATCATCGGTGTCGAGCCTGACGACTCCAATTGCCTGCAAGTCGCGATGGCGGCTGGCGAGCGCGTGGTATTGCCGACCGTGGGCATCTTCGCCGACGGTGTGGCGGTGGCACAGATCGGCCAGCACACCTTCGATATCTGCAAAGACTATGTCGATGACGTGATCACGGTCAGCACCGACGAGATTTGTGCAGCGATCAAGGATATCTACGACGATACCCGCTCGATCACCGAGCCAGCCGGTGCGCTGGGCGTGGCGGGAATCAAGAAATACGTCGAGCAGAATGGTGTCACCGGCCACACTTTCGTCGCCATCGACTCCGGCGCCAACGTCAACTTCGACCGTTTGCGCCACGTCGCCGAACGCGCCGAACTGGGCGAGGGCCGTGAAGCGATCATCGCCGTGACCATCCCCGAGAAACCGGGCAGCTTCAAGGCGTTCTGCGAAGCCATCGGCAAGCGCCAGATCACCGAATTCAACTACCGCTACAACACCGGCAGCGAAGCACACATCTTCGTGGGCGTGCAGACGCACCCGGAAACCGATCCGCGCAGTGCGCTGCTGGCGAGCCTGACCGAACAGGGCTTCCCGGTGCTGGACCTGACCGACAACGAACTGGCCAAGCTGCACATCCGCCACATGGTCGGCGGTCGTGCGGCCCACGTGGTCGATGAAGTGATCCTGCGCTTCGAATTCCCGGAGCGTCCGGGGGCGCTGTTCAACTTCCTCAATAAGCTGGGCGGGCGCTGGAACATCTCGATGTTCCACTACCGCAACCATGGCGCGGCGGACGGTCGAGTGGTCGCGGGCCTGCAAGTACCGCACGACGAACGTCATCTGGTGCCGGCGGCGCTGGAAGAAATCGGTTACCCGTACTGGGACGAAAGCGACAATCCGGCCTATAAGCTGTTTCTGGGCTGAGCGGCTACGCTGATGGGCAGGTCATAAGGAAATCGGACAATGGAAACGTTAACTGCCCTGAAAGTGGCGCACATGGTTGCAACGGTGGTGTTGCTGATCAGTGCGCTGGGTCTGGGGATCTGGGTTTTTCTCGCGCGACGCAAAGGTGATGCGACGGCGGGAAGCCGTACCCTGCAACGGCCGCGGGTGTTCATCTGGCTGCTGATGGGGCTGGCGCTGCTGAGCATGCCGTTCACCGGCTGGGGGATGGTGCATCTGGTGGGCTGGCCGTTGGGGCAGACGTGGTTGTTGGCGTCGAGCGTGCTTTACACCGTGGCGGCGTTGGCGTGGTTTTGGCTGTTGGTGCGGCTTAACAGATTGCGCAAGGTGCCGGGTGGGGTGGGGAGATTTACCTTTGCCTTGGCGTTGTTCAGTTTTGTCTGCTTTATCGCTATTGCGGGGTTGATGGGTGCCAAGCCTGTTTAAGGCTTGAGACCGCGTTGACCCCTTCGCGAGCAAGCCCGCTCCCACATTTAACCGAGTTCGTCCAGGAAAATACGGTCGAATGTGGGAGCGGGCTTGCTCGCGAAGGCGATATCAGCCGCGCAGGCTAATCACCGGCCAGCCACGCTTCTCGGCTTCAGCACGCAAATTCGGATCCGGATCCACCGCCACCGGATTCGCCACCTGCTCAAGCAACGGCAAATCATTCATCGAGTCGCTATAGAAATAGCTGTCTTCCAACGAATGCCCGGTCTCTTCCAGCCAACGATTCAATCGCGTCACCTTGCCTTCGCGAAAGCACGGCACATCCGTGCTGCGCCCGGTATAACGGCCATCGACCATCTCGCACTCGGTGGCGATCAGGGTTTCAACCCCCAGGCGCTGGGCAATCGGCCCGGTCACGAAGCGGTTGGTCGCGGTGATGATCACCAGTTTGTCGCCGGCATCGCGATGCTTTTTCAGCAGATCGAGGGCCTGCGGCAACACGATCGGTTCGATGCAATCGCGCATGTAATCGAGGTGCCATTGATCCAGCGTGGCCATCTCGGTGCGCCCGAGCACTTCCAGGCAGAAGTTCAGGTAAGCGGCGTTATCCAGCTTGCCGGCCAGGTAATCCTGATAGAACTCGTCGTTGCGTGCCTTGTAGGCGACGGCGTCGAGAAAGCCGCGCTCGCACAGGTAATCGCCCCAGGCGTGGTCACTGTCGCCGCCCAGCAGGGTGTTGTCCAAGTCGAATAAAGCCAGACGCATTGCAGTTACTCGCTGAAAAGTCTGTAGAAAGGCGCCCAGAATACGGACTTTTCACAAGAGTGCACATAAGGTCGGTCGGCGCGTTGCTGCTTTCACAACCTTTGTGGAACAATGCGGCGACATGCGTTTGCGAGGTTGTTGCCGTGATCGACCCCGATGGTTTCCGCCCCAATGTCGGGATCATTCTCACGAATGATGCCGGACAGGTGCTATGGGCTCGCCGTATCAATCAAGATGCCTGGCAGTTTCCTCAGGGCGGTATCAACCCCCAGGAGACGCCGGAAGACGCCTTGTACCGCGAGTTGAACGAAGAAGTGGGTCTTGAGCGCGAAGATGTTGAAATTCTCGCCTGCACCCGGGGCTGGTTGCGCTATCGTTTGCCGCAACGTCTGGTTCGTACCCACAGCCAACCGCTGTGCATCGGCCAGAAACAGAAATGGTTTCTCCTGCGCCTGATCTCCAACGAGCAGCGGGTGCGGATGGATTTGACCGGTAAACCGGAATTCGATGGCTGGCGCTGGGTCAGCTATTGGTATCCGTTGGGCCAGGTGGTGACATTCAAGCGCGAGGTGTATCGACGCGCTCTCAAAGAGCTTGCCCCGCGCCTTTTAACGCGCGACTGACGACGGAGTTCGACCCCGAGCCATGCTCAATACGCTGCGCAAGATCGTCCAGGAAGTTAACTCCGCCAAGGATCTCAAGGCGGCGTTGGGCATTATTGTATTGCGCGTCAAAGAGGCCATGGGCAGCCAGGTCTGCTCGGTCTACCTGCTTGACCCCGAGACCAACCGCTTCGTGCTGATGGCCACCGAGGGCTTGAACAAGCGCTCGATCGGTAAAGTCAGCATGGCGCCCAACGAAGGTCTGGTCGGCCTGGTCGGCACGCGTGAAGAACCGCTGAACCTCGAAAACGCCGCGGATCACCCGCGCTACCGCTACTTCGCCGAGACCGGTGAAGAGCGCTACGCCTCCTTCCTCGGGGCGCCGATCATTCACCACCGCCGCGTCGTCGGCGTGTTGGTCATCCAGCAAAAAGAACGCCGCCAGTTCGATGAAGGTGAAGAAGCCTTCCTTGTGACCATGAGCGCGCAGCTTGCCGGCGTAATCGCTCACGCCGAGGCCACCGGTTCGATCCGTGGTTTGGGCCGTCAGGGCAAGGGCATCCAGGAAGCCAAGTTCGTCGGCGTGCCGGGTTCGCCGGGGGCGGCGGTCGGTACGGCGGTGGTCATGCTGCCACCGGCCGATCTGGACGTGGTGCCGGACAAAAACATCGTCGATATCGACGCCGAACTGGCGTTGTTCAAGACCGCCATCGAGGGCGTGCGCGCCGACATGCGCGCGCTGTCGGCCAAATTGGCCTCGCAGCTGCGTCCAGAAGAGCGGGCCTTGTTCGACGTCTATTTGATGATGCTCGACGATGCTGCGCTGGGCAACGAAGTCACCACCGTGATCAAGACTGGCCAATGGGCCCAGGGTGCGTTGCGCCAAGTGGTCACTGAGCACGTCAACCGTTTCGAATTGATGGACGACGCCTACCTTCGTGAGCGCGCCTCGGACGTCAAGGACCTTGGTCGGCGGTTGCTGGCGTACCTGCAGGAAGAGCGTCAGCAGAATCTGGTTTACCCGGAAAAAACCATTCTGGTCAGCGAAGAACTGACGCCGGCGATGCTCGGCGAGGTGCCGGAAGGCACGCTGGTCGGTCTGGTCTCGGTCCTCGGCTCGGGTAACTCCCACGTCGCGATCCTCGCCCGGGCGATGGGCATCCCGACGGTAATGGGGCTGGTCGACCTGCCGTACGCCAAGGTCGACGGCATCGAATTGATCGTCGATGGCACCCGCGGCGAGGTCTATACCAACCCGAGCGAAGTGTTGCGCAAGCAATTCGCCGAGGTGGTGGAAGAAGAGAAACAACTGGCGCTCGGTCTCGACACCCTGCGCGACTTGCCGTGCGTGACCCTCGATGGTCACCGCATGCCGCTGTGGGTCAACACCGGCTTGCTGGCGGACGTGGCGCGGGCGCAGAAGCGTGGCGCGGAAGGCGTGGGTCTGTACCGCACCGAAGTGCCGTTCATGATCAACCAGAGGTTTCCGAGCGAAAAGGAGCAGCTGGCGATCTACCGCGAGCAGCTCGCCGCGTTCCATCCGCAACCGGTCACCATGCGCAGCCTGGACATCGGCGGCGACAAGGCGTTGTCGTACTTCCCGATCAAGGAAGACAACCCTTTCCTCGGCTGGCGCGGGATTCGCGTCACGCTCGATCACCCGGAAATCTTCCTGGTGCAGACCCGCGCCATGCTCAAGGCCAGCGAAGGCTTGAACAACCTGCGGATCCTGCTGCCGATGATCTCCGGCACCCACGAACTCGAAGAAGCCCTGCACCTGATTCACCGGGCCTGGGGCGAAGTCCGCGACGAAGGCACCGACGTACCGATGCCGCCGATTGGCGTGATGATCGAGATTCCGGCGGCGGTGTATCAGACCAAGGAACTGGCGCGGCAAGTGGACTTCCTGTCGGTCGGCTCCAACGACCTGACCCAGTACCTGCTGGCCGTGGACCGCAACAACCCGCGGGTGGCCGACCTTTACGACTACCTGCACCCGGCGGTGCTTCAGGCGTTGCAGAATGTGGTGCGTGACGCCCATGCCGAAGGCAAGCCGGTGAGTATCTGTGGTGAGATGGCCGGTGACCCGGCTGCGGCGGTGCTGTTGATGGCGATGGGCTTCGACAGCCTGTCGATGAACGCCACCAACTTGCCGAAAGTGAAGTGGATGCTGCGTCAGATCAACCTGAGCAAGGCCAAGGAGTTGCTCGCGGAACTGATGACCATCGACAACCCTCAAGTTATCCACAGCTCGCTGCAACTGGCGCTGAAGAACCTTGGGTTGGCGAAGATGATCAATCCGGCTGCGGTCAAGACCCTCTAAACCTGTTGCGGACCCTTCGCGAGCAGGCTCGCTCCCACATTGGATTTGTGATCGACACATATCCCCTGTGGGAGCGAGCCTGCTCGCGAAGAGGCCAGTCCTCACAACACAAAACTAAAGCCTGATCTCCACTTCCCCCAAATGCCCCCCATACGGCCCGAAACTCCTTTCGACCATATGCCGCGTCCCATCCGCCTGAACAATCAACGCCGTACTCGCCCGCGTCCCATAACTCTGGCTGGCGATAAACACACTCGACAACAACGTCTCGGTCGCCAACCCGACCCCGGTATCCGGCAGTTCGGTAAACGGCGCCGTCTGCGCATCGCCCAATAACGCCAGCAACGCCTGCGGTTGCGGGTCCGCCAATACTTCTTCCAGCGCCGTCCGGGCCTTGAGCAATTTCGGCCATGGCGTATCAAGCCCGGCGTTCGACAATCCGTAAACTCCCGGGGGCAGCATCACCGCCTCGGACTCCCGTGCATTGAAGTGCCACAGCTCGTTGGTATTGCCGATCAGCAGATTAAACCCGGCATATTCGATGGAGCGTCGGACAATATCGCTCAAATAGTCATCAATCGACTTGTCACCCAACAGAAACCCCGCCACCAGTTCACCGCGGGACTTACGCGATGGCGGCTGATGCGGATCACGAATATTGGTCAGTGCCGCAAAGCGCCCATTGGCGCCAATACCCAGCCAGGTGCCGCCGGCTTCCAGGTCTCGGCCGGCATAAACGTTGGGCGCTTCGGGCCATTGCGCCAGGGGCAGGCTCGGGCGGGCATAGAATTCGTCGCGGTTGGCCGCCACGATCAGCGGCTGGGCGTGGTCGGGCCGCCAGGCGAAGACAATCAGGCACATAAGGTGGTCCTTGTGTGTTTTTTGCTCACTCTACGCAGTCCTCGCCCGTCGTTCCATCGCCTCGCGCAGTGGAGCGTTGACCCCTCCATCCGTTACCATGCCCCACTTCTTCGGGGATGCATCCATGGAATTTCTGCTTTACCTGGCGCTCGGCGCCTGTGCAGGCGTGCTGGCCGGGCTGTTCGGGGTCGGCGGCGGGATCATCATCGTCCCCGTGTTGGTCTTCAGTTTCACCTTGCAAGGCTTTGACGCTTCGATCCTGACCCACTTGGCAGTCGGCACGTCCCTGGCGACGATTATCTTTACCTCGGTCAACGCCGTACGCGAACACCATCGCCGTGGCGCAGTGCGTTGGCCGATTTTCGTCTGGATGACCGTCGGCATTCTGATGGGCGCCGGTTTCGGCGCACTGACCGCCGAAGCGATCTCCGGCCCGAACCTGCAGAAGATCATCGGCGTGTTCGCCCTGGTCATTGCCGCGCAACTGGCACTGGACGTCAAACCCAAGGCCAGCCGAACGGTGCCCGGCAAAGTCGGTCTGACCCTGGCCGGCAGCGTGATTGGCTGGGCCTCGGCGATTTTCGGGATTGGTGGCGGCTCATTGACCGTGCCATTCCTGACCTGGCGCAGTGTGCCGATGCAGCAAGCCGTGGCCACGTCGTCGGCCTGCGGTCTGCCGATTGCCTTGGCCAGTGCATTAAGTTTCATGATTCTGGGCTGGCACGATCCGTTGCTGCCGGCCCATAGTCTCGGTTTTATTTATTTGCCGGCGCTGCTGGGGATTGCCCTGACCAGCATGGTTTTCGCCCGTATCGGCGCGCGACTGGCCCACAGGCTGTCGCCGAAGTTGCTGAAAAGACTGTTTGCCGCTTTGCTGTTCTGCGTTGGCCTGAGCTTTCTGCTCTGACACGCGTCGCAATCCTGGCTTAATCCTGAGGTGGCAGCGTCGCCCGGGAATTTTGGTTTCAACTCTAACGAGGAGTCGCAATGCTGCCTTACCCGCAGATCGACCCGGTGGCCCTGGCCATCGGTCCGCTGAAAATCCACTGGTACGGCTTGATGTACCTGATCGGCATTGGCGGCGCCTGGCTGCTGGCGTCTCGCCGGTTGAACCGGTTCGACCCGACCTGGACCAAGGAGAAACTTTCCGACATGGTCTTCTGGATGTCGATGGGCGTCATTGTCGGCGGCCGATTGGGTTATGTGCTGTTTTACGATCTGCACGCCTACCTGGCCAACCCGGCGCTGATTTTCGAAGTGTGGAAGGGCGGCATGTCGTTCCACGGCGGATTCATCGGCGTGATGCTCGCGGCTCTGTGGTTTGGCAAGAAGAACAACAAGTCGTTCTTCCAGCTGATGGACTTCGTCGCGCCAATGGTGCCGATTGGCCTGGGCGCCGGGCGTATCGGTAACTTCATCAACGCCGAGTTGTGGGGCAAGCCGACCGACGTGCCATGGGCAATGATTTTCCCGCCGTTCAGCGATCCGTCGCAGTTGCCGCGCCACCCGTCGCAGCTGTATCAGTTCGCGCTGGAAGGCGTCGCGCTGTTCCTGATTCTGTGGCTGTTCTCGCGCAAGCCGCGGCCGACCATGGCGGTATCGGGGATGTTCGCGCTGTTCTACGGCATCTTCCGTTTCATCGTCGAATTCGTCCGCGTACCGGACGCGCAACTGGGCTATCTGGCCTGGAACTGGCTGACCATGGGCCAGGTGCTCTGCGTGCCGATGATCGTCGGCGGTCTGTTCCTGATCTGGCTGGCGTATCACCGCGCCCCGGCGACTCCAGCGGCAGCCGTATAAATTCGAACCCCGGGGGCGACGGCCTCCGGGTTCAAGGACACAGGTAACTCATGAAGCAATATCTCGAACTGGTCGCCCACGTCATCAAGAACGGCACCAAGCAAGCCAACCGCACGGGCGTGAACACCATCAGTTTTCCGGGCGCGATGCTGCGTTACGACCTGAAGGAAGGGTTCCCGGCGATCACCACGCGCAAGATGGCCTTCAAATCGGCCATCGGCGAGATGTGCGGTTTCCTGCGTGGCGTGAACAACGCCGCCGAATTCCGTGCGCTGGGCTGCAAGGTCTGGGACCAGAACGCCAACGAAAACGCGCAGTGGCTGGCCAACCCGTTCCGCCAGGGCGAAGACGATCTCGGCGAGATCTACGGCGTGCAATGGCGCAAATGGCCGGCGTACAAGCAGATCCCGGTCAGCAACCAGGCCGCCATCGAGCAGACCTTGAGCCAGGGCTACCGCCAGATCGCTGAAGGCGAAGAAGACGGCCAGGCCTACGTGGTGCTGTACAAGGCGATCGACCAGATCCGCCAGTGCGTCGACACCATCATCAAGGACCCGGGCAGCCGCCGCATCCTGTTCCACGGCTGGAACGTTGCCCAGCTCGATGAAATGGCCCTGCCGCCGTGCCATTTGCTGTACCAGTTCCACCCGAATGTCGAGACCAGGGAAATCTCCCTGACCCTCTACATCCGCTCCAACGACCTGGGCCTGGGCACGCCGTTCAACCTCACCGAGGGCGCCGCGCTGCTGAGCCTGATCGGTCGCCTGACCGGGTATACGCCGCGCTGGTTCACCTATTTCATCGGTGATGCGCACGTCTACGAAAACCACCTGGACATGCTGAATGAACAGCTCAAGCGCGAGCCGTTCCCGATGCCGAAACTGGTGATCAGTGATCGTGTGCCGGAGTTTGCCAAGACAGGCGTGTATCAGCCGGAATGGCTGGAGCTGATCGAGCCGGGCGATTTCTCGCTGGAAGGCTACCAACACCACGCGCCAATGACCGCGCCGATGGCGGTCTAAAAAACCACCGCAAACCTAATGTGGGAGCGAGCCTGCTCGCGAAAGCGGTGGGTCAGTCGACATCAACGTTGATTGACTGACCGCATTCGCGAGCAGGCTCGCTTGTATGGTAGGACTTGAAGGGAGGAGGAGGGACTAGGCTCGATTCTGACTGTTGACGCAG
>NZ_JBWKNG010000013.1:0-224552 GCF_059415465.1 Pseudomonas sp. GW821-FHT10C09 | reverse complement strand
CCCTGCTGAACGGGCAGAGCGAATACCAATCGAAAACCAGTTGAGGGCTTCCCCTCAACCATAGAATCTCCCACAGTGGATCGATGGCGAACACTGAAAAAGTGGGCAGCGCAAAACAATGTGGGAGCGAGCCTGCTCGCGAAAGCAATCTGCCAGACACCACAGCAGTCAGCGGCGATTAGCCCAGCGCTGACGAAGCCATTCGAGGTCTTCGGGACGCGTAACCTTGAGATTATCGGATCGACCTTCAATCAGGCGCGGCGCCAAACCGGACCACTCCATCGCCGACGCTTCGTCAGTGATAACCGCATCAGCCACCAGACTGTCAGCCAGCGCCCGATGCAAGGCGCCAAGGCGAAACATCTGCGGCGTATAAGCCTGCCAAATCACGCTGCGATCCACGGTTTCAACCACACGCCCATGCTTGTCGACCCGCTTGAGGGTGTCGCGCGCCGGAACCGCCAGCAACCCGCCGACCGGATCATCTGCCAATTCACTCAGCAACTTGTCCAGATCATCACGACTCAGATTCGGGCGCGCAGCATCGTGGACCAACACCCAGTCTTCATCATCAGCGCCCAACGCATGCAAATGCAGCAACGCATTCAGCACCGACCCGGAACGCTCGGCGCCGCCGTCAACCCGCTGAATTCGCGAATCGCCAACACAGGCCAGGTTTGGCCAGTAAGGATCGTCAACAGCAAGACTGACCACTAACCCTTTCAGGGTCGGGTGATCAAGGAAACAGCCAAGGCTGTGTTCGAGAATAGTGCGCCCGCCCAGTTGCAAGTATTGCTTGGGACGGTCTGCGGCCATACGGGCACCGACGCCCGCGGCAGGAATCACGGCCCAGAAGGCCGGTAACGGGGAATTCATCGAGCCAACTGGTAAAGGGTTTCACCGTCCTTGACCATGCCCAACTCATGGCGAGCCCGCTCTTCGACGGTCTCCATGCCTTTTTTCAACTCGCCGACTTCGGCGTCCATGACCCGATTGCGCTCCAGCAACCCTTCATTCTCAGCCTGTTGATCCTTGATCTGCTGAGTCAGCTCAGCCACTTGCGCCAGACTGCCATTACCCACCCACAGGCGGTATTGCAGGCCAGCCAGCAACAAGAGCAAGACGAGGAACAACCAATTGGGACTGCGCATCGAATATCAGGTTTCCAGTGAAAAAAGACAGCCATGCAAAAACATTGAAGCTTCTGATAGCACGAAGCCTGGAAGAACCAGGCTTGTGCTTATAAGGCATCAGATTAGTGGCAAATTCATCGCTGTAGCGACTTTTCCGACACAATCCGGTGTCTTTTTACCATGTAGCAATTAACCGCGGAACTCGCTGCGGCCGTTGTACTTGGCTTTGCCATTCAACTGCTCTTCGATACGCAGCAGTTGGTTGTACTTGGATACGCGATCGGAACGGCACAGGGAACCGGTCTTGATCTGGCCAGCCGAGGTGCCCACAGCCAGGTCGGCGATGGTCGAATCTTCGGTTTCGCCGGAGCGGTGCGAGATCACGGCGGTGTAACCAGCGGCCTTGGCCATCTGGATGGCTTCCAGGGTTTCGGTCAGGGTGCCGATCTGGTTGAACTTGATCAGGATCGAGTTGGCGATCTTTTTATCGATGCCTTCTTTCAGGATCTTGGTGTTGGTCACGAACAGGTCGTCGCCTACCAGTTGAACCTTCTCGCCGATTTTGTCGGTGAGGATTTTCCAGCCTGCCCAGTCGGACTCGTCCAGGCCGTCTTCGATCGAGATGATCGGATAGCGCTCGGTCAGGCCTTTCAGGTAGTCAGCGAAACCTTCGGCGGTGAACACCTGGCCTTCGCCAGACAGATTGTATTTACCGTCTTCGTAGAACTCGCTCGCCGCGCAGTCCAGCGCCAGGGTCACGTCGGTGCCCAGCTTGTAACCGGCGTTGGCCACGGCTTCGGAGATCACTTTCAAAGCGTCTTCGTTGGAAGCCAGGTTCGGTGCGAAACCACCTTCGTCACCGACAGCAGTGCTCAGGCCACGGGCCTTCAGCACAGCTTTGAGGTGATGGAAAATTTCGGTGCCCATGCGCAGGCCTTCCGAGAAAGACTTGGCGCCAACCGGCTGAACCATGAATTCCTGGATGTCGACGTTGTTATCGGCGTGCTCGCCACCGTTGATGATGTTCATCATCGGAACCGGCATCGAGTAAACACCCGGGGTGCCGTTCAGGTTGGCGATGTGAGCGTACAGCGGCAGGTCCTGGTCCTGTGCTGCTGCCTTGGCCGCAGCCAGGGAAACGGCGAGGATCGCGTTGGCGCCCAGGGAGCCTTTGTTTTCGGTACCGTCGAGCTTGATCATCGCGTGATCCAGCGCTTTCTGGTCGCTTGGATCCATGCCTTTCAACAGGTCACGGATCGGACCGTTGATGTTGGCCACGGCCTTCAGAACGCCCTTGCCCAGGTAACGGCTCTTGTCGCCATCACGCAGCTCGAGTGCTTCACGCGAGCCAGTGGAAGCACCGGACGGCGCGCAGGCGCTGCCGATGATGCCGTTATCGAGAAGCACGTCCGCTTCCACGGTGGGATTGCCACGGGAGTCGAGAACTTCACGACCTTTGATGTCGACGATTTTTGCCATTGTTGTAAACACTCCAAAGTTGACGAAAACGACGCAGCTAGAGGAAATCTTTTACCGTCGGCAAGTGAGGTGCAGCGGGCAGACTTGCGGACGATAAGGCTCAGGCCCGAGGGCCTGAGCAACAAATCGTGCGGTACTTTACCGGAGAATTGAGGTTTACGCGGTTTCTACCGTCGGAAAACTCTTCACCAGTTCGTCCAACGCTTTGAGCTGGGCCAGAAATGGCTCCAGTTTGTCCAGACGCAAGGCGCAAGGGCCGTCGCATTTGGCGTTGTCCGGGTCCGGGTGGGCTTCGAGGAACAGGCCGGCCAGCGACTGGCTCATGCCTGCCTTGGCCAGGTCCGTCACCTGGGCACGACGACCACCGGCGGAATCCGAGCGACCACCGGGCATTTGCAGCGCGTGGGTCACATCGAAGAACACCGGGTATTCGAACTGCTTCATGATGCCGAAGCCGAGCATGTCGACGACCAGGTTGTTGTAGCCGAAGCTCGAACCGCGTTCGCAGAGGATCAACTGATCGTTGCCCGCTTCCACGCACTTGCTCAGGATGTGTTTCATCTCGTGCGGTGCGAGGAACTGGGCTTTCTTGATGTTGATCACCGCGCCAGTCTTGGCCATCGCGACCACGAGGTCGGTCTGGCGCGACAGGAAGGCCGGCAACTGAATGATGTCGCAGACTTCAGCGACGACCGCGGCCTGGTCAGGCTCGTGGACGTCGGTGATGATCGGCACGCCGAAGGCTTGCTTGATGTCCTGGAAAATCCGCATGCCCTCTTCCAGGCCGGGGCCACGGTAAGAGGTCACGGAGGAACGGTTGGCCTTGTCGAAGCTGGCCTTGAACACATAAGGGATACCGAGTTTCTCGGTAACCTTCACATACTCTTCGCAGACCTGCATCGCCATGTCGCGGCTTTCCAGCACGTTCATGCCACCGAAAAGCACCATTGGCTTGTCGTTGGCAATCTCGATATCGCCTACGCGGATGATCTTCTGCGCCATCAGATTTATGCCTTCTTCTGGTGTTGAATCAATGCTGCTTTAACGAAACCGCTGAACAACGGGTGACCGTCGCGTGGCGTCGAGGTGAACTCAGGGTGGAACTGGCAAGCGACGAACCATGGATGATCCGGGGCTTCGACCACTTCAACCAGCGCGCCATCACCGGAACGACCGGAAATTTTCAGGCCGGCTTCCATGATCTGCGGCAGCAGGTTGTTGTTCACTTCGTAGCGGTGACGGTGACGCTCGACGATGACGTCTTTGGCGTAGCAGTCGTGTACCAGCGAACCCGGCTCCAGCAGGCAATCCTGAGCGCCGAGGCGCATGGTGCCGCCCAGGTCGGACGATTCGGTACGGGTTTCGACCGCGCCGGTAGCGTCTTCCCACTCGGTGATCAGGCCCACGACCGGATGGCCGCTGGCACGATCGAACTCGGTGGAGTTGGCGTCTTTCCAGCCCAGCACGTTACGAGCGAACTCGATCACGGCCACTTGCATGCCCAGGCAGATGCCCAGGTACGGAACCTTGTTTTCGCGAGCGTATTGAACGGCGGTGATCTTGCCTTCCACGCCACGCAGACCGAAGCCGCCCGGTACGAGGATCGCGTCAACACCTTCCAGCAGCGCGGTGCCCTGGTTTTCGATGTCTTCGGAATCGATGTAGCGCAGGTTGACCTTGGTGCGGTTGCTGATGCCGGCGTGACTCATCGCTTCGATCAGCGACTTGTAGGCATCCAGCAGTTCCATGTACTTGCCGACCATCGCGATGGTCACTTCGTGCTCCGGGTTCAGCTTGGCGTCAACCACCGCTTCCCACTCGGAGAGGTCAGCGCTGCCGCATTGCAGGCCGAAACGCTCGACGACGAAATCATCCAGGCCCTGGGAGTGCAGGATGCCCGGGATCTTGTAGATGGTGTCGGCGTCTTCCAGCGCGATCACCGCACGTTCTTCAACGTTGGTGAACTGCGCGATCTTGCGGCGCGAAGAAATGTCGATCGGGTGATCGGAACGGCAAACCAGCACGTCCGGCTGCAGGCCAATGGAACGAAGTTCCTTGACCGAGTGCTGGGTCGGCTTGGTTTTGGTTTCGCCGGCAGTGGCGATGTACGGCACCAGTGTCAGGTGCATCAGCATCGCGCGCTTGGCGCCGACTTCGAAACGCAGTTGGCGGATCGCTTCCAGGAACGGTTGCGACTCGATGTCACCCACGGTGCCACCGATCTCGACCATCGCCACGTCGGCATCGCCGGCGCCCTTGATGATCCGGCGCTTGATTTCGTCGGTGATGTGCGGGATCACCTGGATGGTTGCGCCCAGGTAATCACCACGGCGCTCTTTGCGCAGCACGTGTTCGTAGACACGGCCGGTGGTGAAGTTGTTGTTCTGGGTCATGGTCGTGCGGATGAACCGCTCGTAGTGGCCCAGGTCCAGGTCGGTCTCGGCGCCGTCGTGGGTGACGAACACTTCACCGTGCTGGAACGGGCTCATGGTGCCCGGGTCAACGTTGATGTACGGGTCCAGCTTCAGCATGGTGACCTTAAGTCCCCGCGCCTCCAGGATGGCCGCCAATGAAGCCGATGCGATGCCTTTCCCCAATGAAGAAACAACACCGCCCGTGACGAATATGTAGCGCGTCATGAAAAACCCTAGAAGTCTGCGTTAAAGCGGTCCGAGCCGCCGGGGAAAGCGAAGGAAGGCCGAAGCCCCCGATCACCTGCATTAATCACAGTGCACCTTTCAAAAAAACCGCCGCGTTGGGACAGACCGGCAGATGAAACACCGGTACGTTGCTCGCTACACATTTTTTGGAATCGCCCAGCAAAGACTGCTTGGTAATCGGCAACTCCTGCAATTCAGGCGAATCCACAGAAGTTGTATCAAGAAGGGAGCGTAGTCTACCGGAAAGCCCCTTTCAGCTCAAACCTTGATCTTCGCCAGGTGGCTGCCAATGCAAATGCCAGCCGTCCTGCCCACTGCCATTCAAGCCCTGCACGCTGGCCACTGCCAGCAATTGCTCGCCGCGACAGAGCAGCGGCAATCTGCCACGGGCGAAGGCCGGAACCCCGCGTTCATTGAGCAAACGCTTGAGGTCGCGGTGGCCGCGATCAGCTAAATGCATGACCTCACCTCCCTCACGATAGCGGATTTGCAGCGGGCCATCGGGGATTTGCCCGGTGAGCGTGAGCAGACCATTTTCCGGCAACTCCAGCGGCTTCGCAGGATCAGCCCAATGCACAGCACGCGACGGATTGCGTAGCCAACAGCCCGACAGCCACCAGATACGCCCGGCCGACCGATGCAGCTCGCCATCCGCCAACCGCCAGACCGGACGCGCATCACCGGTGGCGTCGCGCAAATCTTCCCAACCCGACCAATGGTCGCTGTCCGGCAAACGGGTCCGCGCTGCGAGCCAATGGCTTAGCGCATTGCGTTGGCGAGCGGCAGAGCGGTGTAAAAGAGCAGCGAGCTCCAGAGAGGGCACGCCCAGCCAGTCGAATTCATTGACCGTCGTCGCTTCGGCCAGATCGATGTGCGCCAGCTCATCCAGCAAGGCCTGCGCTTCGCTCAAGTGCGCAGCGCTGCGAGCCATGGTCGCCATCGCTTGCGGCCAGCGCTCGGTCAATACCGGGAACACCTGATGTCGCAGGTAGTTGCGCGAAAATTGCCGATCCTGGTTCGAAGGGTCTTCGATCCAATTCATTTTATGTTCTGCCGCATAGGCTTCAAGTTCGGCGCGACTCACGTCCAGCAGGGGCCGCAGCAGATGGCCCCGACCCAACGGCCGCGCACTCGGCATCCCCGACAAACCTCTCACCCCGGCCCCGCGCAACAGCCGAAACAACAGGGTTTCCGCCTGATCGTCTCGGTGCTGGGCGGTCAGCAGCAGTTCATTGGCCTGAGTGGCTTCAACGAATGCGCCATAGCGCGCATCCCGGGCGGCACGTTCGAGGCTGGCGCCGGGTTGAACCTGAACATGAACGACGTGTAGCGGCACACTCAAGGCATCACAGACGGACTGGCAGTGTGCCGGCCACGTATCCGCCGCAGGCTGAAGGCCGTGATGGACATGAATGGCGCTGAGCACCGGCAGGGATTGTGTTTTTGCCAGGTCGGCAAGAAGGTGCAGCAGGACGGTGGAGTCGAGACCACCGGAGAAGGCGATGCGCCAGGTTTTGGCATTGCGCCAAGGGGCCAGATTCAGCAGAAGTCTGGCAGGCAGATCAAACTTTGAAGGATTCATAGATATCAGTCGCTTCACATAGACCCAATGTGGGAGCGAGCCTGCTCGCGAAGGCTGCTTAACATTCAACCCACTTGTTGACTGTTATACCGCTTTCGCGAGCAGGCTCGCTCCCACAATGGTTTTGCGTCGTTTGTCGAAGCAGCGTCAGATCAGAGACCGTAGCTCATCAGTCGCGCGTAACGACGAGCCAGCAGCGCGTCGTTGTCGAACTTCTTCAGCATCGCCAGTTGCGAGCTCAGCTCGGCACGGATCGAGGCGGCCGCAGCGGCCGGGTCACGGTGTGCACCGCCCAATGGCTCGCCGATCACCTTGTCCACGATACCCAGGCCTTTCAGGCGCTCGGCGGTAATGCCCATGGCTTCAGCGGCGTCCGGGGCTTTCTCGGCGGTTTTCCACAGAATCGAGGCGCAACCTTCCGGCGAGATCACCGCGTAAGTCGAATACTGAAGCATGTTCAGCTGGTCGCAAACGCCGATAGCCAAAGCACCACCAGAACCACCTTCACCAATTACGGTGGCGATGATCGGGGTTTTCAGACGCGACATGACACGCAGGTTCCAGGCAATCGCTTCGCTCTGGTTACGCTCTTCAGCGTCGATACCAGGGTAAGCGCCCGGGGTGTCGATGAAGGTCAGGATCGGCATTTTGAAGCGTTCGGCCATTTCCATCAGGCGGCACGCCTTGCGGTAGCCTTCCGGACGCGGCATGCCGAAGTTGCGGCGAACTTTCTCGCGCACTTCACGGCCTTTCTGGTGACCGATGATCATCACCGGCTGGTCGTCCAGACGGGCAATGCCGCCGACGATGGCAGCGTCATCGGAGAAGTGACGGTCACCGTGCAGCTCATCGAACTCGGTGAAGATGTGTTCGATGTAGTCCAGGGTATAAGGACGTTTCGGGTGACGCGCCAGACGTGCGATCTGCCAGCTGGTCAGCTTGGCGAAGATGTCTTCGGTCAGCGTGCTGCTTTTGTCCTGCAGGCGGGAGATCTCATCGCCGATATTCAGCGAATTGTCGTTACCGACCAAGCGCAACTCTTCGATCTTGGCTTGCAGGTCGGCGATCGGCTGTTCGAAATCTAGAAAATTCGGGTTCATAGGCGTCCGTCTTGGGTCGACGTCCAAGAGAGCTTGGGCCGGCCGGTTGTCTATTCGCGCCCTACCTTAAGGGAGAGGCGCGTTCAGGTCGAGATTAAAAATTCAGGTCGAGATCAGGGAGTACAGAAGGCACCTGACCGTCAACGGTATTGGAGGAAGACGTTGTCTCGCCCGAACTGGTCACGCAAGGCTTGAATCAACGCATCCGCCGGATCGATTCGCCAGGTCTCGCCAAACTGCAGCAAGGCCTTTGCATCGGGGCTCGTGTACTCCATGGTGATCGGGCATGCGCCGCGATGGCGCTTGAACAATTCACCCAACCAGCGTAGCTGATCGCCTTTCAAATCCTTGGTCTGCAACTTCAGGCGCAGGCTTTCGGCAAGGTTGGTGCGCGCATCTTCCATGCTCATCACGCGCTTGACCCGCAGCTTCAGGCCGCCGGAGAAGTCGTCATTGCTGACCTCGCCTTCGACCACGACCATCGCATCCGTCTGCAACAGCGACTGCGCGGTATGGAACGCCTCGGCAAACAGCGACGCCTCGATCCGTCCGGAGCGGTCATCGAGGGTGATGAAGCCCATCTTGTCGCCCTTTTTGTTCTTCATCACGCGCAGGGCGATGATCATGCCGGCGACGGTCTGGGTATCGCGCGCTGGCTTCAAATCGATGATGCGCTGACGGGCAAAGCGACGGATTTCACCTTCGTATTCGTCAATCGGGTGACCGGTCAGGTACAGGCCCAGGGTGTCTTTCTCCCCTTTCAGCCGCTCCTTGAGCGTCAGTTCCTTGGCTTTGCGATGACTGGCGTAGACGTCCGCGTCTTCCTCGACAAACAACCCGCCGAACAGGTCGGCATGGCCACTGTCCTGGGTACGTGCGGTTTGTTCGGCCGCCTTGATCGCCCCTTCCATCGCCGCCAACAGCACCGCGCGATTCTGGTCGATGCTCGCTTGATAGGCCTTCGGCTCGTCATGGAAATAAGGCCCCAGACGATCCAGCGCACCGCTGCGGATCAAACCGTCGAGGGTACGTTTGTTGATCCGCTTGAGATCGACACGGGCGCAGAAATCGAACAGATCCTTGAACGGACCGTCCTGGCGCGCCTCAGTGATCGCCTCCACCGGGCCTTCGCCAACACCCTTGATCGCACCGAGGCCGTAAATGATCCGGCCTTCGTCATTCACCGTGAACTTGAACTCGGAGGCATTCACATCCGGCGCGTCGAGACGCAGCTTCATGCTGCGAATTTCCTCGATCAAGGTCACGACCTTGTCGGTGTTGTGCATGTCTGCCGACAGCACCGCCGCCATGAACGGCGCCGGGTAATGCGTTTTCAGCCACGCGGTCTGGTACGACACCAGGCCGTACGCCGCGGAGTGGGATTTGTTGAAGCCGTAACCGGCGAATTTCTCTACCAGGTCGAAAATGTTACCGGCAAGGTCCGCATCGATGTTGTTGGTCGCACAACCTTCAATGAAACCGCCGCGCTGCTTGGCCATTTCTTCGGGCTTTTTCTTACCCATGGCCCGACGCAGCATGTCCGCACCACCGAGGGTGTAACCGGCCATGACCTGGGCAATCTGCATCACCTGTTCCTGATACAGGATGATGCCGTAAGTCGGTGCCAGTACCGGCTTGAGGCCTTCGTACTGGTAATCCGAGTGCGGGTACGCAAGTTCGGCGCGACCGTGCTTACGGTTGATGAAGTCATCCACCATGCCCGATTGCAACGGGCCCGGACGGAACAGGGCCACCAGTGCGATCAAGTCTTCCAGGCAGTCGGGCTTGAGCTTCTTGATCAGCTCCTTCATGCCGCGGGATTCGAGCTGGAACACCGCCGTGGTTTCGGCTTTTTGCAGCAGCGTGTAGGTAGGCTTGTCGTCCAGCGGAATGAACGCAATGTCCAGAGGCGGCTGATCGACCTTGGCGCGGTCGCGGTTGATGGTTTTCAGCGCCCAGTCGATAACCGTCAGGGTTCGCAGGCCGAGGAAGTCGAACTTCACCAGACCGGCGGCCTCGACGTCATCCTTGTCGAACTGGGTCACCAGGCCGTCACCGGCCTCGTCGCAATAGATCGGCGAGAAGTCGGTCAGTTTGGTCGGCGCGATAACCACACCACCGGCGTGTTTACCGACGTTACGCACAACGCCTTCGAGCTTGCGGGCCATCTCCCAGATTTCGGCGGCTTCTTCATCGACCTTGATGAAGTCACGCAGGATCTCTTCCTGCTCATAGGCCTTTTCCAGGGTCATGCCGACTTCGAACGGAATCATCTTCGACAGACGATCCGCCAGGCCGTAGGACTTGCCCTGCACCCGCGCCACGTCCCGGACCACAGCCTTGGCCGCCATGGAACCGAAGGTGATGATCTGGCTAACCGCATTGCGACCGTATTTCTCGGCCACGTATTCAATCACCCGATCGCGACCGTCCATGCAGAAGTCGACGTCGAAGTCGGGCATCGATACCCGTTCCGGGTTGAGGAAACGTTCGAACAGCAGGTCATATTCCAGCGGATCGAGGTCGGTGATCTTCTGTACATAGGCCACCAGCGACCCGGCACCCGACCCCCGGCCCGGACCTACCGGCACGCCGTTGCTCTTGGCCCACTGGATAAAGTCCATCACGATCAGGAAGTAACCGGGGAACCCCATCTGGATGATGATATCCAGCTCGAAATTCAGCCGGTCGACGTAGACCTGACGCTTGGCCTCGTAGTCTTCCGTGGTGTCTTTGGGCAGCAGAACGGTCAGGCGATCTTCCAGGCCATCGAACGACACTTTGCGGAAATATTCATCGATGGTCATGCCATCGGGAATCGGGAAGTTGGGCAGGAAGTGCTTGCCCAGCTTCACTTCGATGTTGCAGCGCTTGGCGATTTCGACGGTGTTTTCCAGCGCCTCGGGCAAGTCACTGAACAGCTCGGCCATTTCCTCGGCGCTTTTGAGGTATTGCTGATCGCTGTAATTCTTCGAACGCCGCGGATCGTCGAGGGCGCGGCCCTCACCGATGCACACGCGGGTTTCGTGAGCGGCGAAGTCTTCCTGCTTGATGAAACGCACATCGTTGGTTGCGACCAGTGGCGCGCCGATTTTCTCGGCCAGGGCCACGGCACCGTGCAACTGCTCTTCATCGTTGGGGCGATTGGTGCGCTGGATTTCCAGGTAGAAACGATCCGGGAACACCGCCATCCATTCGCGCGCGAGGTTTTCCGCTTCAGCCGGGTTGCCACTGAGCATGGCCAGGCCGATTTCGCCCTCTTTCGCCGCCGACAGCATGATCAAGCCTTCGCTGGCTTCGGCGACCCATTCGCGCTCGATGATCACCGAGCCATTGCGCTGGCCGTCGATGAAACCACGGGAAATCAGTTCGGTCAGGTTGCGATAGCCGACAGCGTTCATGGCCAGCAGGCTGATCCGGCTCAGGGCGTTGTCCGGGTCCTTGTTCGACAGCCACAAGTCGGCGCCGCAGATCGGCTTGATCCCGGCACCCATGGCGGCTTTGTAGAATTTGACCAGGGAACACATGTTGTTCTGGTCGGTGACCGCTACGGCAGGCATGTTCATGCCGACCAGTGTCTTGACCAGCGGTTTGATCCGCACCAGACCGTCGACCAGGGAATATTCAGTGTGCAGGCGTAGGTGAACGAATGAAGCCGGCATAGTGATCCTGCGTTATGTCATGAAAACAACAAGGCCCGGATTGTACCGGGCCTTGCGTAAAACATCAGCCTTGCGACTAACTCTCGATCAGACTTTCCCGCGCCTCGTACGCCAGACGCACCGGGGCGAACGAGCGGCGGTGAATCGGAGTCGGGCCAAGCCGGGCCAGCGCTTCCAGATGAACGGGCGTCGGGTAGCCTTTGTGCCCGCCGATGCCGTAACCGGGGTAAATCAGTTCGAATGCCGCCATCTCGCGGTCGCGGCTGACCTTGGCCAGAATCGATGCCGCTGCAATGGCCGGAACCTTGCCGTCGCCCTGCACCACCGCTTCAGCGCGCATGGACAGCTTCGGGCAACGATTGCCGTCGATCATCGCCAGTTTCGGCTGGATGTGCAGGCCTTCGATCGCGCGCTGCATCGCCAGCATGGTGGCGTGCAGAATGTTCAGTTCGTCGATTTCCTCAACTTCGGCCCGGGCGATGCACCAGCTCAGGGCTTTTTCGCAGATTTCGTCGTAGAGCTTTTCGCGGCGGGCTTCGGTGAGTTTCTTTGAGTCATTCAGGCCGAGGATCGGCCGGTTTGGATCAAGGATCACCGCTGCCGTGACCACGGCACCACACAGTGGGCCGCGACCGACTTCGTCGACGCCGGCCACGAGGTCTTCGACTTCGGCGACCAGGGTGAAGTCCAGGCCCATCTGAATGCTGGTTTTGCTCATTGTGTTTTGCCGATCAGGTTCAGTACCGCGTCCGCCGCCTGATTGGAGGCATCCAGACGCAAGGTACGGTGAATTTCGTCGAAGCCGCGAGTCTGTTCCTCGCCACCTTCGATCAAGGGTGAAAGCGTTTGAGCAAGGGCTTCGACCGTTGCGTCATCCTGCAGCAACTCGGGCACCAACAGGCGCTGGGCCAACAGGTTCGGCAAGGACACGTAAGGGCTTTTCACCATGCGCTTGAGAATCCAGAACGTCAGGGGCGCCAGTCGATAAGCCACCACCATCGGCCGCTTGTACAGCAACGCTTCAAGGGTCGCGGTACCGGAAGCGATCAGCACCGCGTCGCAGGCGGCGAGGGCCAGATGCGATTTGCCATCGAGCAAGGTCAGCGGCAGATCGCGGCCGGCCAGCAGCTCTTCAAGCTGTGCACGGCGCTCCGGGCTGGCGCACGGCATGACAAAACGCACGCCAGGACGCAAGGCGCGCAGGCGCTGGGCGGTGTCGAGGAACAACGCACCGAGCCGCCCCACTTCGCCGCCGCGACTGCCGGGCATCAGCGCAACCAGCGGACCGTCCGGCAAATCAAGTTCGGCACGCGCGGCGGCGCGATCAGCCTCAAGCGGGATGGCATCGGCCAGGGAGTGCCCGACGAACCGTACCGGTACGCCCTTTTCTTCATAAAATTTTGCTTCGAACGGAAACAGCGTCAGCATCAGGTCGCAGCCTTCGCGAATCTTCAGCACGCGCTTCTGCCGCCATGCCCACACCGACGGGCTGACGTAATGCACGGTCTTGATCCCGGCTTGCCGCAGCTTGAGTTCGATATTGAGGTTGAAGTCCGGAGCATCGATACCGATGAATACGTCCGGCTTCTCGGCGATCAGGTCGGCGATCAGTTTCTTGCGCCGCGCCATCAGCTCGCGCAATCGGCCGAGCACTTCCACCAGGCCCATGACCGAAAGACGTTCCATCGGGAAATACGAGGTCAGGCCCTCGGCTTGCATCAGCGGACCACCGACACCGATGAACTCCACCGCCGGGTGCTGAGCCTTGAGTGCGCGCATGAGGCCCGCGCCCAGAATGTCGCCGGAAGCCTCACCCGCTACCAGCGCAATACGCAGATTAGCCATGATTAACGGGTGATGCCGCGAGTCGAAGACTGGATGGAATCACGGAACACCGCGACTTCCGGGAACTGATCCGAAGGTTCGGCCAGCTCGGTGAGCGCTTGCTCGACCGTCAGGCCCTGGCGGTAAACCACCTTGTAGGCACGACGCAGCGCGTGAATGGCGTCTTCGCTGAAACCACGACGACGCATGCCTTCGAAGTTCATGCTGCGTGCTTCTGCTGGGTTGCCAAACACGGTGACGTACGCTGGAACGTCCTTGCCAATGGCCGTGCCCATGCCGGAGAAGCTGTGGGCGCCAATGTGGCAATACTGGTGAACAAGCGTGAAACCGGAGAGGATCGCCCAGTCTTCAACGTGCACATGGCCGGCCAACGCAGTGTTGTTGACCAGAATACAGTGGTTGCCGATGACGCTGTCGTGGCCGATATGGGCATAGGCCATGATCAGGTTGTGATCGCCCAAGGTCGTTTCCGAACGATCCTGAACGGTCCCGCGGTGAATCGTCACACCTTCACGGATGACGTTGTGGTCACCGATGACCAGACGGGTTTCTTCGCCTTTGTATTTCAGATCGGGCGTGTCCTCACCTACCGACGAAAACTGGTAGATGCGGTTGTGCTTACCGATTCGGGTCGGGCCTTTGAGAATCACGTGCGGCCCGATCACTGTTCCCTCGCCGATTTCCACACCTGCGCCGACGATCGACCACGGGCCGACCTCGACGTCGTCGGCCAGGATGGCCGTCGGATCGATGATTGCGCGAGGGTCAATCAAACTCATAGTTTGCGTTCCGCGCAGATGATTTCTGCGGAGCAGACTGGCTTGCCGTCGACCGAAGCCTGGCATTCGAACTTCCAGATCTGACGCTTGCAGCTCAGGAACTTGGCTTCAAGGATCAACTGATCGCCCGGCAGTACCGGCTGACGGAAGCGCAACTTGTCGGAGCCGACGAAGTAGTAAAGGGTGCCGTCCGCCGGTTTCACGTCGAGCATTTTGAAACCAAGGATCCCGGCAGCCTGAGCCATCGCTTCGATGATCAGTACGCCCGGCATGATTGGATGCGCAGGGAAGTGACCATTGAAGAACGGTTCGTTGATGCTGACATTCTTGTAGGCGCGAATGCGCTTGCCTTCCACATCCAGATCCACGACCCGGTCCACCAGCAGGAACGGGTAACGGTGAGGCAGGTATTCGCGAATCTCGTTGATGTCCATCATTTCGGGGGGAAGCCTATGTAAAGATTGGGAGCGCGCGACTGACGCGCGCCCCTCTAGCAAATCAAGCAGGCAGTCTAACGGCTGTGCACGCTTGATATGGAAATGGTATCAGCCATCTGATGAAGCATTACCGTCAGGGGTCACTTCCCCTACACGCTTTTCCAGCTGTCGCAGACGCCGCGCGATGTCATCGAGCTGACGGATGCGAGCCGCGCTTTTGCGCCATTCGGCTGCTGGCTGCATGGCCGTACCGGAAGAATAGGAGCCCTTTTCAGTAATTGAATGGGTCACCATGGTCATCCCGGTGATGAAAACGTTGTCGCAAATTTCGATGTGCCCTACCAGCCCGACACCGCCAGCGAGCATGCAATGCTTGCCGATTTTGGTGCTGCCGGAGATCCCGACACAGGCGGCCATGGCGGTGTGATCACCAACCTGCACGTTGTGGGCGATCTGGATCTGGTTGTCGAGCTTCACGCCATTACCGAGAACGGTATCGGCCAATGCGCCGCGGTCGATAGCGGTATTCACGCCAATTTCCACATCATCACCGACCAACACACCACCGATCTGGGCGATTTTCTGCCAGACACCTTTCTCGTTGGCAAAGCCGAAGCCTTCGCCGCCGAGTACGGCACCTGACTGAATCACCACGCGCTTGCCGATGCGCACGTCGTGGTACAGCGTGACCCGCGGGGCCAGCCAGCCGCCTTCGCCAATTTCGCAACGGGCACCGATGAAGCAATGCGCACCGATGGTCACGCCGGCAGCAATGCGTGCCGCGCTTTCGATCACCGCAAAGGCACCAATACTCGCAGCCGGGTCAACCACCGCGTCCTCGGCCACTACGGCTGTCGGATGAATACCGGCAGCCGCTTTCGGTTTTGGATCGAACAGGTGGGAAATACGCGCGTAGGCCAGATACGGATCAGGCACCACCAGCGCATTACCGGCAAAACCTTCGGCATCAGCGGCCTTCAGCAACAGGGCTGCGGCCCGGCTGTCTGCCAGGTATTTACGGTATTGAGGGTTTGCGAGAAAGCTCAACTGAGCTGGGCCAGCCTCTTGCAAAGTGGCTAGCCCAGTAATTTCTTTCTCCGGGTCGCCACGTAGCGTGGCGCCGAGGAACTCGGCCAACTGGCCGAGTTTTATAGTCGCTGTCATAGTTACTTCAGCTGATTCATGCGCTCGATAACCTGGCGAGTGATGTCGTACTGAGGTTTGACATCAATCACTGCGCCACGCTCGAAGACCAGGTCAAAAGCACCTTTCTTGATGACTTCTTCCACAGCGCTGTCCAGTTTCGGCTTCAGCTGCTTCAGCATTTCACGGTCGGCAACGGCTTTGGCTTCGTTCAGCTCCTTGGACTGGAACTGGAAGTCACGGGCCTTTTGCTTGAACTCGAGTTCAAGACGCTCACGCTCGCCCTGTTGCATCTTGTCGCCACCGGCCATCAGACGGTCCTGAATGCCTTTGGCGCTGCTTTCCAGCGTCTTGAGCTTGCTCAGTTGCGGACCAAATTTCTTCTCGGCATCCACGGCGTATTTCTTGGCCGCGTCGGATTCCAGCAGGGCCATCTGATAGTTCAGAACGGCGATTTTCATGTCGGCAAAAGCCGGGCCTGCGACCAGTACGGTGGCGAGGAGAACCAATTGAGTCAACTTACGCACGATGCACCCCTACAAAATCCATTGTCATTATTTTGAGGCAGACGCTTAGAACGTCTGACCAAGAGAGAATTGGAACACTTGAGTTTCAGCGTTATCCGGTTCTTTTACTGGCATCGCCAGCGCGAAACTCAGCGGACCCAGCGCAGTGACCCATGTCACACCTACACCGACGGAACTGGCCATGTTGCTGAGGCTGATGTCGTTGCACTGCGTATTGGACTTCGACGCAGGATTGGTGTTGGTCGTCTGCTCGCACTTGGAGTCGAACACATTACCCACATCCCAGAATACCGAGGTACGCAGGGAGCGTTGATCCTTGACGAACGGCAGCGGGAACAGAATCTCCGCACCACCTTGAATCAGGACGTTACCACCGAACGGCAGCGGGTCCTGATCCGGGTCAGCCAGAGTGCCCGGGTTACCGGTAGAACCTTGACCACGGCTCGGCGTACTACGCGGGCCCAATGTACTGTCCTTGAAGCCACGAACCGAGTTGAAACCACCAGCATAGTAGTTTTCATAGAATGGCAAGCCATCGGTCGAACCGTAACCGTCGCCATAACCCAATTCAGTGTGCAGGCGCATGGTGTAGTTCTCAGACAATGGCTGGAACAACTGGCCACGGTAATCGAGCTTGAAGAACGACAGGTCGCTACCTGGTGTAGTGACTTCCGCCGTCAGGCTTTGAGAATGACCACGGGTCGCCAACACGCCTTTGTTCAGGGTGGACTCAGACCAGCCGGCCGAGGCCTTGAAGTTCAGATACTCGTCGCCTTCACGGTTAACGAAGTCGAAGATTTCGTCGACGGTGTATTGACCGGTCTTGATCTTGTCTTGCTGTGCAGTCAGGCCGAAGGTCAGACGCGAGGTCTCGCTGATCGGGTAACCGACGCTCACGCCAGCGCCCAGGCTGTCTACGGCATAGCTTGCTACGTCGACGTCGAGGTCTTTGTAGTCGGTGGTGCGATAGAAAGCGTTGTAGCCCAGGCTCACGCCGTCGGCAGTCCAGTACGGGTCGACATAACCGAAGTTATAACGGCTCTGGTATTCGCTTTTGGTCAAGCCGATGCTGACCTTGTTACCAGTACCCAGGAAGTTGTTCTGGGTGATCGAGCCACCGAGGATCAGGCCGGCACTTTGTGCAAAACCGACACTCGCAGTGATCGAGCCGGAAGCCTGCTCTTCAACGCTGTAGTTCACGTCAACCTGGTCATCGACACCCGGTACAGCCGGGGTTTCGACGTTCACTTCCTTAAAGAAGCCCAGACGTTCAAGACGGGTCTTGGACTGATCGATCAGGTAGGTCGAAGCCCAGCCACCTTCCATCTGACGCATTTCGCGGCGCAGCACTTCGTCTTCGGACTTGGTGTTGCCACGGAAGTTGATGCGGTTGACGTAAGCACGTTTGCCCGGATCGACAGCGAATGTGATGTCGACGGTGTGGTCTTCATCGTGAGGCTGAGGCACGCCGCTGACGTTGGCGAAGGTGTAACCCTCGTTACCCAGGCGGCGAGTGATCAATTCCGAGGTGGTGGTCATCAGCTTGCGCGAGAACACCTGGCCTTTCTGTACCAGCAGCAAGGACTTGACCTGGTCTTCAGGGACTTTCAGGTCGCCGCTCAGCTTGACGTCACGAACGGTGTACTTCTCGCCTTCGTTGACGTTGACAGTGATGTAGACGTGTTTTTTGTCCGGAGTAATCGATACCTGGGTCGAAGCGATATCCATATTGATATAGCCGCGGTCCAGGTAGTAGGAACGCAGACGCTCCAGGTCACCGGAGAGTTTTTCACGGGCGTACTTGTCGTCATTCTTGAAGAAGGACAGCCAGTTGGTGGTCTTCAGTTCGAACAGGTCGATCAGGTCTTCGTCAGGGAAGACAGTGTTACCCACCACGTTGATGTGCTGGATAGCAGCGACGGTGCCTTCGTTGATGTTGACCTTCAAGCCGACGCGGTTACGTGGCTGCGGTACCACTTCGGTGTCGACGGTGGCCGAGTAGCGACCCTGAGCGACGTATTGGCGCTGCAGTTCGTTACGCACACCTTCGAGCGTGGCACGCTGGAAGATCTCGCCTTCGGCCAGACCGGATTGTTTGAGGCCCTTCATCAGGTCTTCAGTCGAGATCGCCTTGTTACCCTCGATCTCGATACTGGCGACCGATGGGCGCTCGACTACCGTGATGACCAGGACGTTGCCATCGCGGCCCAGCTGGATATCTTGAAAGAACCCGGTTTTGAACAAAGCACGAGTGGATTCCACCAGGCGACGATCGTCCGCCTGTTCGCCGACGTTTAACGGCAAAGCACCAAAGACGCTACCCGCGGAGACCCGCTGGAGGCCATTGACGCGAATATCAGAGATAGTGAAGGACTCGGCGTGAACTTCGGCGATCATCAATACGGTGAGAACCGCAGTTAGCAGCAGACGTTTCATGAAGTCCTTTCTTATTCCAACTGGCAATAAACAAACTGCCGCAAAATGCGGCAGATTCGCAATTCAGCGAAGTGTTACAGACGGCCCAAATCATTGACCAGAGCAAGCAACATCACCCCGACCACCAAACTGATACCGATCTGTATCCCCCAACCCTGCACCCGATCCGACAAGGGACGACCACGCGCCCACTCGATCAGATAAAACAACAAATGCCCCCCATCCAGTACAGGAATAGGCAACAAATTCAGAACTCCCAGGCTAATACTCAGATAAGCAAGGAAATTCAGGAAATCAGCAACGCCCGACTGGGCAGAAGCGCCCGCCACTTTAGCAATGGTTATCGGTCCACTCAAGTTTTTTACCGAGAGCTCACCGAACAACATTTTCTTGAGCGAATCGAGGGTCAGTACACTCATGGTCCAGGTGCGTCGAGCACCCTCTCCAATCGCGGCCACAGGACCGTAACTGACTTCGCGAATCATCTCTGGCGGCCAATCGACCGCTTTCACCCCGGCCCCCATATAACCGGTAGGTGCCTTGCTCTCGCCGCGAGCGGCCAACGTCACAGGGACGTCGATTTGAGCACCATCGCGCTCGACGCGCAGCATGATTTTGGTATCCGGATGCATACGGACGGTGTCGACCACTTGCTGCCAGTCGTCCAGCGCCTTGCCATCCAGAGCCAGCAAGCGATCACCGGTTTTCAGGCCAGCAGCCTGCGCCGGCCCTTTAGGATCAAGTTCAGCCAGCACCGGCGGCAGTGCCGGACGCCAAGGACGAATACCCAGCGAACGGATCGGATCCGGCTCGTCAGCACCCTTGAGCCACTTATCCAGCATCAGTTCGCGAGGAGAGTCTGCGGTGGAACCCTGTTCACGCACCAACAATTGAAGTGAACCGCTCTCGCCAAGACGGCGAACCAGTTGCAGATTCACCGAAGCCCAGCCGGTCGTTGGCTCGCCATCGATGGCAACAATTTCCTGACCTGCAGTCAAACCGGCCTTGGCGGCAATACTGCCGGACTCGACTGCGCCGATGACGGGGCGCACCTGCTCGCTGCCGAGCATTGCCAAGACCCAGAAAAACACCATGGCCAGTAGAAAGTTGGCAATCGGGCCGGCAGCCACGATTGCGATACGCTGACGGACAGATTTGCGATTGAAAGAATGGTCGATCTGATCGGCCGGCACTTCGCCTTCACGCTCATCGAGCATTTTCACATAGCCGCCCAACGGGATGGCGGCCACAACGAACTCCGTGCCTTTCTTGTCGTGCCAGCGCAGCAACGGCATGCCAAAGCCTACGGAAAAACGCAGCACTTTGACCCCACAGCGACGTGCGACCCAGAAATGGCCGAATTCGTGAAAGGTAACCAGCACACCCAAAGCCACCAGGGTGCCGACAATCATATAGAGCGCGCTCATCTACTTTCTCCGCAATCCTATCCGGTGCTGCATGGACCAACGTATTGCAGCACTTACCGCCCGTGACGACTCAACCATTGCCCGGCCAGTACTCGCGCTTTCGCGTCAGCCGTGAACACGGCCTCGAGATCATCCACCGCCACTACAGGCTCGAGGTTCAACACTTCCTCGATGATACTCGCGATTTCCGGGTAGCGAACCCGCCCGTCGAGAAACGCCGCCACAGCCACTTCATTCGCCGCGTTGAGCATCGCCGGCGCGCTATTACCCGCCTCGGCAGCCTGACGCGCCAGGCGCAGGCAAGGGAAACGTTCTTCATCGGGCGCATGGAAGTCCAGGCGCGCAATGGCAAACAGATCCAGCGGCGCCACGCCCGAGTCGATACGCTCCGGCCAGGCCAGGGCATTGGCGATCGGGGTGCGCATGTCCGGGTTACCCAACTGCGCCAACACCGAACCATCTACGTAGTCGACCAGGGAATGAATCACACTTTGTGGGTGAATCACCACTTCGACCTGGGACGGCTTGGCATCGAACAGCCAGCAGGCCTCGATCAATTCGAGCCCCTTGTTCATCATGCTGGCGGAATCGACCGAAATCTTGCGCCCCATGGACCAGTTCGGATGAGCACACGCCTGGTCGGGGGTAACATGCGCCAGTTCAGCCAAAGGTGTCTGTCGGAACGGACCGCCAGAGGCCGTGAGAAGAATCCGACGCACGCCAACCACACCCAGCCCACGAGCGAAATCCTGCGGCATGCACTGAAAAATCGCGTTGTGCTCGCTGTCGATCGGCAGCAGCACCGAGCCGCTTTTGCGCACGGCTTGCATGAACAGAGCGCCGGACATGACCAGCGCTTCCTTGTTCGCCAGCAGAATTTTTTTGCCTGCCTCGACCGCCGCCAGGGTCGGACGCAAGCCCGCCGCGCCAACAATGGCAGCCATGACGGCATCGACTTCAGGATCGGAAGCGACCTGACACAGCCCCTCCTCCCCCACCAGCACACGGGTCGACAAGCCAGCCGCGCGCAAATCATCCTGCAGGGTTCGGGCCGTGTCGGCTTGCGGTACGACAGCAAAGCGCGGCGTGTGACGTACGCACAAGGCCAACAGCTCACTCAGGCGAGTGAACCCGCTCAAGGCGAACACTTGATAACGCGAAGGATGACGAGCAATCACGTCGAGGGTGCTCAGACCAATCGAACCGGTCGCCCCCAACACAGTAATCTGTTGAGGGCGGCTCACGGTGCAGCCATCCAAAGCAGCACGGCAAACACCGGGATCGCAGCCGTCAGGCTGTCGATTCGATCCAGCACACCACCATGCCCTGGCAGCAGGTTACTGCTGTCCTTGATGCCGGATTGGCGCTTGAACATGCTCTCGGTGAGGTCGCCCACCACCGAAATGAAGACGATCACTGCCGCGCCGATCAACCCCATCAGCACCTGGGCGAAACTCCAGTCGCGCACCAGGCCGACGATCGCCGTGATGACCAGGCTCAGCACCAGGCCACCATAAACGCCTTCCCAGCTCTTGCCGGGGCTGACCTGCGGCGCCAGCTTGCGCTTGCCGAAGGCACGACCGGAGAAGTACGCACCGATATCGGCACCCCAGACCAGCACCATCACCGCCATGATCAACCAGTTCCCCAAGGGTTCCTGTTTGATCTGGACCAGACCTTGCCAGGCCGGCAACAGAATCAGCAAACCGATTACCAACTTGCAGGCGGCACTGGCCCAGTGCTCGCTGGAACGCGGATAGGTCAGCACCAAATATGTCGCCACAGCCCACCAGAGCACCGAAGCGCCCAGCACCCAGGGCGCAAGCCCCGGCAGGATGTGCATGACAAACAGCATCAACGCGACCACTGCGGCATAGGCAACGCGAATCGGCTGGGCGGTAAAACCGGCCAGCCGCGCCCATTCCCAGGCACCGAGCGTCACGACCAGCCCGATGAACAGCGCAAAGCCGGAACCCTCAAGCAGGAAAAACCCGCACAAAGCGATCGGCAGCAGGATCAGTGCAGTGATGATTCGTTGTTTAAGCATTAAACCCGGGCTCCAGCCTCGACCTGCTCGCTCGTTTTACCGAAGCGGCGCTGGCGAGAAGCGAAATCGGCCAGCGCATTTCGCATGGCGTCGTGTTTGAAGTCCGGCCAGAACAGGTCGGAGAAGTACAACTCGGCGTAAGCCAGTTGCCACAGCAGGAAGTTGCTGATGCGGTGTTCGCCACCGGTACGGATGCACAAATCCGGCAACGGCAGATCGCCGGTGGCCAGACAGGTTTGCAGCAGTTCCGGGGTGATGTCTTCCGGGCGCAGATGCCCGGCCTGAACTTCCCGCGCCAGACGTTGAGCGGCCTGCGCGATGTCCCACTGACCGCCGTAATTGGCGGCGATTTGCAGGACAAAGCGGTTGGCACCGACGGTCATCGCTTCAGCCTCACGCATCGCAGCTTGAAGCTCAGGGTGAAAGCGCGAGCGATCACCGATGATGCGCAGACTGATGTTGTTTTCGTTGAGGCGCTTGGCCTCGCGACGCAATGCCTTGAAGAACAGATCCATCAAGGCGCTGACTTCATCTGCAGGGCGCTGCCAGTTTTCACTGGAGAAAGCGAACAGGGTCAGCACCTCGACCTTGGCCTCGGCGCACACCTCGATTACCGCACGAACCGCATCCACGCCCGCTTTATGCCCGGCGACACCCGGCATAAAGCGCTTCTTCGCCCAGCGATTATTACCATCCATGATGATCGCGACATGGCGCGGCACCGCGGACGGCGCAGTCTGCTTGGTCTTATCCATGAAAACGCGACCCTTATACGGCCATCAGGTCGGCTTCTTTCTGCTTGGTGGCCGCATCGATGTCAGCCTCAGCCTTGTCGGTCAGCTTCTGGATATCGGCAGCGGCACGACGCTCTTCGTCTTCGCTGATTTCCTTGTCCTTGACCAGTTTCTTGAGGTCACCCAAGGCATCGCGACGAATGTTGCGCACGGCAACACGAGCATCTTCAGCGGCACTGCGCGCCTGCTTGGTGAAGCCCTTGCGGGTTTCTTCAGTCAGGGCAGGCATGGAGATCAGCAGCAACTCACCCAGGTTGGTCGGGTTGAGGTTCAGGCCAGCACTCTGGATGGCCTTGTCGACGGCCGCGAGCATGTTGCGTTCGAACGCGACGACCTGCAGGGTCCGGGAGTCTTTTACCGTGATGTTGGCCACTTGGGTGATGGACGTGTCTGTGCCGTAGTACGGCACCATTACGCTACCCAGGATGCTTGGGTGCGCCTTGCCGGTACGAATCTGACCAAATGCATGGTTCAGAGAGTCCAGGGATTTCTGCATGCGCTCTTGAGCGTCTTTCTTGATTTCATTGATCATTGTTGGCCTTCCTCGATCAGGGTCCCTTCAGCGCCGCCATGTACGATGTTCAGCAGGGCGCCGGGCTTGTTCATGTTAAAGACGCGCAACGGCATCTTGTGGTCGCGGCACAGGCAAATGGCCGTCAGATCCATCACGCCCAGCTTGCGATCCAGCACTTCATCGTAAGTCAGATGATCGAACTTCTCGGCATGCGGGTCTTTGAATGGGTCAGCGGTGTAGACGCCATCGACCTTGGTCGCCTTGAGCACGACATCGGCATCGATTTCGATTGCACGCAAGCAGGCCGCCGAATCCGTGGTGAAGAATGGATTACCGGTACCCGCCGCGAAAATCACGACTTCCTTGGCGTTCAGGTGGCGCATGGCTTTGCGACGATCATAGTGATCGGTTACGCCCACCATGGAAATGGCCGACATCACGATGGCCGAGATATTGGCACGTTCCAGCGCATCGCGCATGGCCAGGGCGTTCATCACAGTGGCCAGCATGCCCATGTGGTCGCCCGTCACCCGATCCATGCCGGCCGCGCTCAGCGCTGCACCGCGGAACAGGTTGCCACCACCGATCACCAGACCGACCTGAACGCCGATACCAACCAGTTGGCCGACTTCCAGCGCCATGCGATCCAGAACTTTCGGATCGATCCCGAACTCTTCCGAGCCCATCAGGGCCTCGCCGCTAAGCTTGAGTAGAATGCGTTTATAGCGAGCCTGATAACCACTGCCCTGCTGAGCCATTGCGAATCTCTCCTGCGGCGTATTTTAAAAAATTCTTTGCGAGCTGTTTACAGCTGCGTTCACTCTAGCTTGGCGCTGCTTCAGCGCCATCGGAACATGGCTTTGTAAGCCAGTTCCAACGGGAAACCAATTAAAAATTGGCGGCCCATCTGAAAAGAGGCTGCGCGCGTAAGCGGGCAGCCTCTTCAGGGCGACAGTTTAAAAAACCGTCTTACGACTTGGCAGCAGCCAGCTGGGCAGCAACTTCTTCAGCGAAGTTGTCTACTGGCTTCTCGATGCCTTCGCCTACTTTGAAGTAGGTGAAAGAAACGATTTCAGCACCGGCTTTCTTGGCCAGCTCGCCAACCTTGATTTCAGGGTTCTTGACGAACGCCTGCTCAACCAGGCTTGCTTCAGCCAGGAACTTGCTGATACGGCCTTTGACCATATTTTCAACAATGTTTTCTGGCTTGCCTTTGATTTTTTCTTCGTTCAGCTGCAGGAACACAGCTTTTTCACGCTCGATCGCTTCGGCAGAAACTTCCGAAGGCAGCAGGAACTCTGGGTTGCTGGCCGCTACGTGCATAGCGATGTCTTTGGCCAGTTCAACGTTGCCGCCTTTCAGGACAACTGCAACACCGATCTTGTTGCCGTG
Organism: Pseudomonas sp. GW821-FHT10C09; assembly: GCF_059415465.1. Taxonomy (NCBI): domain Bacteria; kingdom Pseudomonadati; phylum Pseudomonadota; class Gammaproteobacteria; order Pseudomonadales; family Pseudomonadaceae; genus Pseudomonas; species Pseudomonas sp. GW821-FHT10C09. The sequence goes on along the minus strand of NZ_JBWKNG010000013.1, from coordinate 199,595 downwards.
CAGGTAACCACCAACAACATCACCTTCAACGCGCACCAGGCGACGGATGTTGACGTTTTCGCCAACCTTGCCGACCAGTACCAGGCGAGCAGCTTCTTGAGCTTCGATCAGCGGAGCGACGTCAGTCAGTTTGTCGGCGAACGCTTTTTCAACGCTAGCAGCAACAAATGCCTTGAAGTCGTCCTGCAGAGCCAGGAAGTCAGTCTGCGAGTTCACTTCCAGCAGAACAGCAGATTTGCCGTCTTCTTTCAGAGCGATAGCGCCTTCAGCAGCCACGTTGCCTGCTTTCTTGGCAGCCTTGATTGCGCCGGAAGCACGCATGTCATCAATGGCTTTTTCGATGTCGCCGTCAGCCTTTTCCAGGGCTTTCTTGCAATCCATCATGCCTTCGCCGGTACGCTCACGCAGTTCTTTAACCAACGCTGCAGTAATTGCTGCCATTTTCAAAATCCTCTTGGATAGGTTTTCAACCATTCCACCCGATCGAACGGGCGATCAATTCTTCCCGAACCACCGTTGTAAGCCGCTGCACGTTACAGCTCTGCAAGTGCGGGGCCGACAAACGGTTTTCGAGGTGGCAAAAAGGGGGCCAAGCCCCCTTTTTGCTTACTGAGTCAACGCCAAGGCGTCAATTACTCAGCCGCTGCTACCGGAGCTTCTTCAACGAACTGCTCGGTGCCGCCAGCAACGTGGTTGCGACCGCGGATTACAGCGTCAGCCATCGAACCCATGTACAGCTGGATAGCGCGGATTGCGTCATCGTTGCCTGGGATGATGTAGTCAACGCCTTCCGGGCTGCTGTTGGTATCGACTACGCCGATAACCGGGATGCCCAGCTTGTTGGCTTCGGTGATCGCGATGCGCTCGTGATCAACGTCGATAACGAACAGTGCGTCTGGCAGACCGCCCATGTCCTTGATACCACCCAGGGAACGATCGAGCTTCTCAAGATCGCGAGTGCGCATCAGCGCTTCTTTCTTGGTCAGCTTGGCGAAAGTACCGTCTTCGGCTTGCACTTCAAGGTCACGCAGACGCTTGATGGAAGCACGGATGGTTTTGAAGTTGGTCAGCATGCCGCCCAACCAGCGGTGATCGACGTACGGCGAACCGCAACGTGCTGCTTCTTCAGCAACGATCTTGCCAGCGGAACGCTTGGTGCCGACGAACAGAATCTTGTTTTTGCCCTGGGCCAGACGCTCTACGAAAGTCAGAGCTTCGTTGAACATTGGCAGGGTTTTTTCAAGGTTGATGATGTGGATCTTGTTACGCGCGCCGAAAATGTATTTACCCATTTTCGGGTTCCAGTAACGGGTTTGGTGACCGAAGTGCACACCGGCCTTCAGCATATCGCGCATGTTGACTTGGGACATGATAGTTCCTTAATAAGTCGGGTTTGGCCTCCACGTATCCCAATGACCAACCAGCAGCATCAGCTGAAGGCACCCAGGTCATCGTGTCGACACGTGTGTGGATTTAAGCCTTTCGGGGTATCCCCGGAAAGCGGCGCATTTTATACCACAAGGCTGAAAAAAACGGAACCCGGATTCTCAAATCCTGATGCGCACCCTTAATCGACCCGTGGAATCGTTCAAGAATGCGCCTATCTATAGAGAGATGCGACGCACAGAGGCTCAGATTTGCGCTGATCGTCTGATAGAATCAGGTTTTTCAGGGCCGCGAAGATCGATCGCACACCGCCCATTTCGATTTAACAAGCGCCATCGAGCGCAGAGAGAGCCTGTATGACCGTCACCCTCAAAACCCCAGAGGACATCGCAAAAATGCGCATCGCCGGCAAACTGGCCGCCGATGTACTGGAAATGATTGCCGAACATGTCAAACCGGGCATCACCACCGAAGAGCTGGACCGCATCTGCCACGACTACATCGTCAACGAGCAGAAAGCCATTCCCGCGCCGCTCAACTATAAAGGCTACCCGAAGTCCATCTGCACCTCGATCAACCACGTGGTCTGCCACGGGATTCCGAACGAGAAGCCGTTGAAGGATGGCGACACCCTGAACATCGACGTCACCGTCATCAAGGACGGTTACCACGGCGACACCAGCCGCATGTTCCACGTCGGCACCGTGCCGGTCTGGGCCGAGCGCCTGTCGCAAGTGACCCAGGAATGCATGTACAAGGCGATTGAAATCGTCAAACCCGGCTGCCGCCTCGGCGACATCGGCGAAATCATCCAGAAGCACGCGGAAAAGAACGGTTTCTCGGTGGTTCGCGAGTTCTGCGGTCACGGTATCGGCAAAGTGTTCCACGAAGAGCCGCAGATCCTGCATTACGGCCGCGCCGGCACCGGCATGGAACTGAAAGCGGGCATGACCTTCACCATCGAGCCGATGATCAACCAGGGCAAGGCCGACACCAAGGTGTTGGGCGATGGCTGGACCGCGATCACCAAGGACCGCAAGCTGTCGGCCCAGTGGGAGCACACCCTGCTGGTCACCGACACCGGTTACGAGATCTTCACCCTGCGCGCCGACGACACCATCGCCCGCGTCTCGGCCTGATCCGGACCGCAGCGCTCTCAGCCTTATTGACAGACAGGAAAGCCAATCGATGCCGCAGGTGGATCCCGAACTCTTCGACCGCGGCCAGTTCCAGGCTGAACTGGCCCTGAAGGCAAGCCCGATCGCGGCCTTCAAGAAGGCGATCCGCCAGGCCCGCGAGGTGCTCGACGGGCGCTTTCGCAGCGGCCGCGACATTCGCCGTCTGATCGAGGATCGCGCCTGGTTCGTCGATAACATCCTGCAAAAGGCCTGGGAGCAGTTCAATTGGAGCGAAGACGCCGACATCGCGCTGGTCGCGGTCGGCGGCTATGGTCGCGGTGAGCTGCACCCGTATTCCGACATTGATCTGCTGATCCTTCTGGACAGCGCCGACCACGAAGTTTTCCGCGATTCCATTGAGCGTTTTCTGACGTTGTTGTGGGACATCGGCCTGGAAGTCGGTCAGAGCGTTCGCTCGGTGGATGAATGCGCCGTTGAAGCCCGCGCGGACCTGACGGTTGTCACCAACCTGATGGAAAGCCGCACCATTTGCGGCCCCGAGCGCCTGCGCCAGCGCATGCTCGATGTCACCAGCACCGCGCACATGTGGCCGAGCAAGGAGTTCTTCCTGGCCAAGCGTGCCGAGCAGAAAGCCCGTCACCACAAATACAACGACACCGAATACAACCTGGAACCCAACGTCAAAGGCTCGCCCGGCGGCCTGCGCGATATCCAGACGATTTTGTGGGTGGCCCGTCGCGAATACGGCACCCTGAATCTGCGTGCACTGGCCGGCGAAGGCTTTCTGGTCGAGAGCGAAAACGCCCTGCTGGCCTCGTCCCAGGAATTCCTCTGGAAAGTCCGCTACGCGCTGCACATGCTTGCCGGTCGCTCCGAGGATCGCTTGCTGTTCGATCACCAGCGCTCGATTGCCGGGCTGCTGGGTTTCGTCGGCGATGACGCCAAGCAAGCCATCGAAAACTTCATGCAGCAGTATTACCGGGTGGTCATGAGCATTGCCCAGCTCAGCGACCTGATCATCCAGCACTTCGAAGAAGTCATTCTCGCCCCGGATGACGAAGCGCCACCGCAGCCGATCAACTCGCGGTTCCAGTTGCACGACGGCTACATCGAGGCGCGCAACGACAACGTGTTCCGTCGCACGCCGTTCGCCATGCTCGAAATCTTCGTGCTGATGGCCCAGCAACCGGAAATCAAAGGCGTTCGCGCCGATACCATCCGTCTGCTGCGCGAACATCGGCACCTGATCGACGACGAGTTCCGTAACGACATTCGCAATACCAGCCTGTTTATCGAGCTGTTCAAGTGCAAGATCGGCATCCACCGCAACCTGCGCCGGATGAACCGTTACGGCATCCTCGGGCGCTATTTGCCGGAGTTCGGCTTCATCGTCGGCCAGATGCAACACGACCTGTTCCACATCTATACGGTCGATGCGCATACCCTGAACCTGATCAAACACTTGCGTAAGTTGCAGTACTCGCAAGTGTCGGAAAAATTCCCGCTGGCCGCCAAGCTCATGGGCAAGCTGCCCAAGCCTGAGCTGATCTATATGGCCGGGCTGTACCACGACATCGGCAAGGGCCGGCATGGCGACCACTCGGAAATCGGCGCGGTGGATGCCGAAGCCTTTTGCCAGCGCCATCAGCTGCCGGTGTGGGACAGTCGCCTGATCGTCTGGCTGGTGCAAAACCACCTGGTGATGTCGACCACGGCCCAGCGCAAGGACTTGTCCGACCCGCAGGTGATCCACGATTTCGCGCAGACTGTCGGCGACGAAACCCGCCTCGATTACCTGTACGTGCTGACGGTCGCCGACATCAACGCCACCAACCCGACGCTGTGGAATTCCTGGCGTGCCAGCCTGTTGCGCCAGCTCTACACCGAGACCAAGCGCGCCTTGCGCCGCGGCCTGGAAAATCCGGTCGATCGCGAAGAGCAGATCCGCCAGACCCAGAGCGCCGCACTGGACATCCTCGTGCGCGGCGGCACCGACCCGGACGACGTCGAGCAGCTGTGGTCGCAGTTGGGCGATGACTACTTCCTGCGTCACACCGCCGGCGACGTGGCCTGGCACAGCGACGCGATTCTCCAGCAGCCGGCCGACGGCGGGCCGCTGGTGCTGATCAAGGAAACCACTCAGCGTGAGTTCGAGGGCGGCACGCAGATTTTCATCTATGCGCCGGACCAACACGACTTCTTCGCCGTGACCGTGGCTGCGATGGATCAGCTCAACCTGAACATTCACGACGCCCGGGTCATCACCTCCAGCAGTCAATTCACCCTCGACACCTACATTGTGCTCGACACGGACGGCGACTCGATCGGCGATAACCCGGCGCGGGTCAAGCAGATCCGCGACGGCCTGACCGAAGCCCTGCGCAACCCGGACGATTACCCGACCATCATCCAGCGCCGGGTGCCGCGCCAGCTCAAGCATTTCGCCTTTGCGCCACAAGTGACGATCCACAACGACGCCCAGCGCCCGGTCACGGTCCTGGAACTCACGGCTCCCGACCGTCCTGGCCTGTTGGCGCGGATCGGCACGATCTTCCTGGAGTTCGACCTGTCGCTGCAAAACGCCAAGATTGCCACGCTGGGCGAGCGGGTGGAGGACGTGTTCTTCATTACCGACGCGAACAACCAGCAGTTGTCGGACCCGCTGCTGTGCAGCCGCTTGCAGGATGCAATCGTTGAACAGCTGAGCGTCAGCCACGAACCCGATATCAAGCTTTCCCGCATCAGCATCTGAATAAACCAACTTTCCCTGTGGGAAAGCGCTTATGTAGGAGCCGGGCTTGCCTGCGATAGCATCACCTCGGTGCACCTGACAACTGAGGCGCCTGCATCGCGGGCAAGCCCGGCTCCTACAAAAGCCGGCCCCACACCGAACGAGATCTACCGATGAACAACGCTCTGAACCAGTTGCAGCCCTACCCCTTCGAGAAGCTCCGCGCCCTGCTCGGCAGCGTTACGCCAAACCCGGACAAACGCCCTGTCGCGCTGTCCATCGGCGAGCCGAAACACCGCTCGCCAAGTTTCGTGGCCGAAGCATTGGCCAGCAATCTGGATCAGATGGCCGTGTACCCGACCACCCTCGGCATCCCGGCGCTACGCGAAGCCATCGCCGCCTGGTGCGAACGCCGCTTCAGCGTTCCAAACGGCTGGCTCGACCCGGCGCGCAACGTGCTGCCGGTCAACGGTACTCGTGAAGCGTTGTTTGCCTTCACCCAGACCGTGGTCAACCGTGGCGATGACGCCCTGGTGGTCAGCCCGAACCCGTTCTATCAAATCTACGAAGGCGCAGCGTTTCTCGCCGGCGCCAAGCCGCACTACCTGCCATGCCTGGACGAAAACGGCTTCAATCCGGATTTCGATGCCGTTTCGCCAGACATCTGGAAACGCTGCCAGATCCTGTTCCTGTGCTCGCCAGGCAACCCGACCGGCGCACTGATCCCGGTCGAAACCCTGAAGAAGCTGATCGCCCTGGCTGACGAATACGACTTTGTGATCGCTGCCGACGAGTGCTACAGCGAACTGTACTTCGACGAACAAACCCCGCCGGCCGGCCTGCTCAGCGCCTGCGTGGAGCTGGGTCGTAAAGACTTCAAGCGTTGCGTGGTGTTTCACAGCCTGTCCAAGCGCTCCAACCTGCCTGGCCTGCGCTCCGGTTTCGTGGCTGGTGATGCCGACATCCTCAAGGGCTTCCTGCTGTATCGCACCTACCACGGCTGCGCGATGCCGGTTCAAACCCAACTGGCCAGCGTTGCCGCGTGGAATGACGAAGTGCACGTGCGCGCCAACCGTGCGCTGTACCGCGAGAAGTACGATGCCGTGCTGGAAATCCTCAGCCCGGTGATGGATGTGCAGCGTCCGGATGGCGGCTTTTACTTGTGGCCCAATGTTGCAGGCGACGATGAAGCGTTCTGCCGTGATCTGTTTGTCGAAGAGCACGTGACGGTGGTGCCGGGTTCTTACTTGTCCCGTGAAGTTGATGGTTTTAATCCGGGGGCCGGTCGGGTGCGTATGGCACTGGTTGCGCCATTGGCGGAATGCGTCGAGGCTGCCGAGCGGATTCGCGACTTCATCAAACGTCAAAAGTAAACATCCCCGCCCGCACTGCGCAATGTAGTGCGGGCGCTATTTTATAGTCAGTTACACTTCATCAAAAATAAACCTTAACGAACTGCGGAGTGCCCTTTACTCTCATGCAGTGCATTTTTGTGCATCACCTTAAAACGATTACTCTTACTTCATGGAAGAAGTTACTAATGAACAGTATTGATCACTGCACACTCATCCAATGGCCCGACGACCAGCAATCCTACGAAGCGGCTATCAACGAAAATCCCGAGAACGCAAGAACCACAGGCACCCATCGTCGCAAGCGCTCTCTGGTTAACTATTCAAAGCTGTGGGCAAACGGACGCACACTGAAAATAGCTTTTATCGATAACACCGACAATGAACACAAACAGAAGATCATTGACGCGGCCGTCCAGTGGCTGCCTTACATCAATTTGAGCTTCGATTTTGTTGACGGGACTGAAGGTGATATCAGAATCGAGACAAAAACCAACGTCAACAGTGCCATGCTAGGCACTGACGCTCTGTTGATCCATCCCGATTGGCCCACCATGAGCCTGGGCGTCAAGCCGGATCATGAAGACTTCGAGGTCATTGTGATTCATGAGTTCGGACATGTATTAGGCGCGATGCACGAACATCAGCACCCCGAGGCCAATATCCCGTGGGATAAGCCAAAAGTGTATGAGTTCTATCAGAATCGCGAGATGAACCCGCTAAGCAAAGAAGACGTCGACAGGAATCTCTTCGCACCGTTCAATACCATCGAAGCTATTTACACACCCTATGACAGAAAATCCATCATGCACCACCCGGTGGCCAACAACTTGACGCTGGGTGATTGGGAGATTCCGATCAATCGAAAGATCAGCAAAAAAGACAAACAACTGATGAAGTTGCTTTATCCGAAGCGTTAATCACCAATAGATCTATTTCACTTGCCCAAGTTTAGCCTCGCTTAAATCCAACTCCCCTAACACCTCTCGCAGCACGTCATCACCAATCTGGTGATGACGACTGAGGCTATACAACTCCAGACGTTGCGCCCGCAGTGCCTTGAGTCGCAACCGGCGCTCCAGCAGATCCATCTGAAACGCCAGCGCCTGGGCTTCCGCCGAATCGTTGAACACTTCCAGCTGATGCCGATACTCGGACATGATCCGCGCCTTGAGCTCCACCGCCAATGCTGCCTCGCTCGCATCCGCAGGCTTGGCCTCTTCGATTTCCAGCGCATGGATCGCCGCTTCAGCGGTCTTGCGCCACGCGTCTCGCACTTCATTACGGCGCTTGTCGTCAGGACCTGTTTCAATGCCGCGCAGTAACAGCGGCAAGCCGATACACGCTGAAATCAGCGACAACAGGATGACCCCGGCCGCAATGAAGATCATCAGGTCGCGCTCAGGGAATGCCTCGCCGCCCATCAGCAGCGGCACCGACAGCACGCCCGCCAGCGTCACCGCACCGCGTACTCCGCCGACCGTCAGCAGCCAACAGGAACGCATCGTCGGCACATGAGTCACCTCGCCTTTGCCGCGCAAGCGCCGCATCAATACCGACAAGCGCCAGATGCTCTGCACCCAGACAAACCGCAACACCAGCAGGACCAGGAAAATCGCCAGCACATCCAGACAGCGATAGAGCAGTGTCGGCCAAAGCGAGGTTTCATGGCTGGCCACTGCCTTGATGATGTCCGGCAGCTGCAAGCCCAACAGCAGGAAAATCAGGCCATTGAAGGCAAATTCCAGCAACGACCAGACGCTGCGGTTGAGCAATCGGGTGCTGGTCTGGCGCGGCAGCAAGTCGAGCCAGCTCTGCATCATTCCCGCTGCCACGGCAGACAGGATTCCTGAGGCACCGAGCCGTTCCGCCAACACATAAGCGGCGAACGGCAGCAGCAACATGAACACCACATGAGTCGCCGGGTCATCCCAACCGCGAGCGATCATCCACGAGCGCAAGCGCCCGACCAGCCAACTCAGCGCCACGCCGACGGCCAGGCCTCCAACCGCCACCAATACAAACGTCAGACTGGCATTTGCCAGCGAGAACACGCCGGTCACCGCAGCGACCAAGGCGAATTTGAAGGTCACCAGACCTGAGGCGTCGTTCATCAGTGCTTCGCCCTGAAGCATATGCATCAAGGGTGTGGGCAAGCGATTCCGGGAAATGGCTGACACCGCCACGGCGTCCGTCGGCGACAACACGGCGGCAAGGGCAAAGGCCACCGGCAATGGAATGCCCGGGATCAACCAATGAATGAAGTAGCCCGCGCCGACTACAGTGAACAGCACCAATCCCACCGCCAACGTCAGGATCGGCCCGCGCAGTCGCCAGAATTCGCGCTTGGGCATACGCCAGCCGTCGGAGAACAGCAGCGGTGGCAGGAACAGAAAGAGGAACAGTTCCGGGTCGAGTGCCACGTGCAACCCCAGGGTCGGCCACGCCAGCAACGCACCGGCAGCTATTTGCACCAAGGGCAGCGGCAGCGGGATCACCCGTCCGATCAGGCGCGAAACGCCGACCAGCATCAACAGGATCAGGACGGTGTAGGCGGTTTGCATAACGCGCGGTTCCCAGGCAATCGACAGCATCGAAGTGCCATATTAGCCGCATAAACTGCACGACGGCCGTTACACCAATGTCGCAGGCAGATCTCAACCTCCCACAGGTTTTGCGCTTCCATGGCATAATCCGTCACCTTTTTTTTCCAGCACCTGCAAAGGGGGCAATTCCTTGACCGTTTCAAGCAAAACGTTGCACCTTTTCGGCATCAAAGCCTGCGACACCATGAAAAAGGCGCGCACCTGGCTCGATGAACACGCTGTCAGCTATGACTTTCATGATTACAAAACGGCCGGAATCGACCGTGAACACCTGACCCAATGGTGCGACGAGCACGGCTGGCAAGTGGTGTTGAACCGTGCAGGCACGACCTTTCGCAAACTCGACGACGAACGCAAAGCCGATCTCGACCAGCCGAAAGCCATCGAACTGATGCTCGCACAACCCTCGATGATCAAGCGCCCGGTGCTCGATCTCGGTGACCGAACCCTGATTGGCTTCAAGCCAGATATCTACGCGGCAGCGCTCAAGTAAGCCAGCCCGTTCAATTTTGTAGAGGTATTCACATGTCCAATTCCCTGTTCAGCCTGGCCTTCGGTGTCGGCACTCAAAACCGTCAAGGCGCATGGCTGGAAGTGTTCTACGCCGCCCCGGTCCTGCATCCGTCGGCTGAAGTCATCGCCGCTATCGCGCCGGTCCTGGGTTACACCGAAGGCAATCAGGCCATCGCTTTCAGCACCGCTCAGGCGTCGCAACTGGCTGAAGCGCTGAAAGGCGTCGACGCTGCCCAGGCTGCGCTGCTGACCCGTCTGGCCGAGAGCCACAAGCCGCTGGTCGCGACCATCCTGGCCGAAGACGTACAGCTGACGTCCACGCCTGAGGCATACCTCAAGCTGCACCTGCTGTCCCACCGCCTGGTCAAGCCGCATGGCCTGAACCTGGCCGGCGTGTTCCCGCTGCTGCCGAACGTAGCGTGGACCAGCCAGGGCGCGATCGACCTGGCCGAGCTGGCTGAACATCAACTGGAAGCCCGTCTGCGTGGCGAGTTGCTGGAAGTGTTCTCGGTGGACAAGTTCCCGAAAATGACCGACTACGTGGTTCCGGCCGGCGTGCGTATTGCTGACGCGGCGCGTATCCGTCTGGGCGCTTACGTGGGCGAAGGCACCACCGTCATGCACGAAGGTTTCGTCAACTTCAACGCCGGCACCGAAGGTCCGGGCATGATCGAAGGCCGTGTATCGGCAGGCGTATTCGTCGGCAAGGGCTCGGACCTGGGCGGCGGTTGCTCGACCATGGGCACCCTGTCGGGCGGCGGCAACATCGTGATCAAGGTCGGCGAAGGCTGCCTGATCGGCGCGAACGCCGGTATCGGCATTCCGTTGGGCGACCGCAACACCGTTGAATCGGGCCTGTACGTGACCGCTGGCACCAAAGTCGCGTTGCTGGACGAAAACAACAAGCTGGTCAAAGTCGTCAAGGCGCGTGAACTGGCCGGTCAGCCTGACCTGTTGTTCCGTCGCAATTCGGAGACCGGTGCCGTGGAATGCAAAACCCACAAATCGGCCATCGAACTGAACGAAGCGCTGCACGCTCACAACTAAGCGTTGCGAGCAACGTAACCGATCACCTGTGGGAGCGAGCCTGCTCGCGAAGTTTTTCGGCGGCCTCAAGGACGCCTTCGCGAGCAGGCTCGCTCCCACAAGGTCATGCGCATGGGCCGAATGACATGATGATTCACTCTCCCTGGCGCGCCGATTTTCCGGCCATCGCCGCTCTGCAACGGCAAGACCAGACCTATCTGGACAACGCCGCCACCACGCAAAAACCTCAAGCCCTGCTGGATGCCCTGACGCATTACTACGCCAACGGCGCAGCCAACGTGCATCGGGCACAACACTTGCCCGGCGCCCACGCCACCCAGGCGTTCGAGGCCAGCCGCAGCAAAGTCGCGCAATGGCTGAATGCCGGCGATTGCGGGCAGATCATATTTACCCACGGCGCGACCTCTGCGCTGAACCTCCTGGCCTATGGTCTGGAGCATCTTTTCAATCCGGGCGACGAGATTGTCATCAGCGCCCTGGAGCATCACGCCAACCTGCTGCCATGGCAGCAACTGGCCCAGCGGCGCGAGCTGAAACTGGTGATCCTGCCGCTGGATGCCGACGGTTTGATCGATCTGGACGCCGCCACGCAGTTGATTGGGCCGCAGACCCGTTTGTTGGCGGTCAGTCAGCTGTCCAACGTGCTCGGCGTCTGGCAGCCACTGCCGGCCTTGATGGCGATGGCCAAGACGCACGATGCGTTGACCGTGGTCGACGGCGCTCAAGGCGTGGTGCATGGCCGGCATGACGTGCAGACGTTGGGATGCGACTTCTATGTGTTTTCCAGCCACAAGCTCTATGGTCCCGATGGCCTCGGTGTGTTGTTCGGGAGCAACGAGGCACTTAAGCAACTGCGTCACTGGCAGTTCGGCGGTGAAATGGTGCTGGATGCGGATTACCACCACGCACGCTTCCGCCCTGCCCCGCTGGGTTTCGAGGCCGGAACGCCGCCCATTGCCGCTGTGATTGGTCTGGGCGCGACCCTGGATTACCTCACCGGGCTCGATCAGGACGCCGTTAACGCCCATGAAGCCGCGCTGCATGATTATTTGCTGAAGGGTCTTGAAGCCCGTAACGGCATCCGGTTGCTGGGTAAACCGCAACTGGCCCTGGCGAGTTTTGTCGTCGAGGGTGTGCATAACTCGGATCTGGCGCATTTGCTGACCGAACAGGGGATTGCCGTTCGAGCCGGGCATCACTGCGCGATGCCGCTGCTCAAAAGCTTCGAACTGGCTGGGGCGATCCGGGTGTCGTTGGCGCTGTACAACGATTCCGAAGACCTGGAGCGGTTCTTTGAAGCGCTGGATCAGGCGCTGGACCTGTTGCGATGAGTTTGCCTGCCGATGCGGTGACGGCGCTGGAGATATTCCAGAACGCTGCCGGCTGGGAACAACGCGCGCGATTGCTGATGCAATGGGGCGACCGCCTGCCTGCATTGAGTGATGTGGATAAGGTGGATGCCAACCGGGTGCATGGCTGTGAAAGCCAGGTGTGGTTGGTGGGCGCGTTACAGGACGGCCATTGGCAGTTTGCGGCGAGCAGTGATGCGCGGTTGATTCGCGGGTTGGTGGCATTGCTGCTGGCGCGGGTCAACGGGTTGTCGGCGACTGAGTTGCGGCAGGTGGATTTGCCGGAGTGGTTTAATCAGCTCGGGCTGTCGCGGCAGCTGTCGCCGTCACGCAGTAATGGCCTGAATGCCGTGCTCCAGCGGATGAATGAGTTGGCCGGTTAACCGTCTTCGCGAGCAGGCTCGCTCCCACCCTGGAATGCGCTTCCATGTGAGAGCGAGCCTGCTCGCGAAGGGGTCATAAGCAGCAGCGCTTAAACCTCAGGCTTGACCCGATCAGCAGGGCGCCGAACCCCGGCAACGATCTTATCCACAGCCTTGGTCGCCGCGACCATCCCGAACGTAGCCGTCACCATCATCACCGCACCAAACCCGCCCGCACAGTCCAGCTTCACGCCATCGCCGACAAAACTCTTCTGCAAACAGATGCTGCCATCCGGTTTCGGATAGCGCAGTTGTTCCGTGGAAAACACACACGGCACGCTGTAATGGCGAGTCACGGTGCGCGAGAAACCGTAGTCGCGACGCAAGGTCGAGCGCACTTTCGACGCCAGCGGATCATTGAACGTCCGATTCAAGTCGCACACCTGAATCAGCGTCGGATCAATCTGCCCACCCGCGCCGCCAGTGGTGATGATCTGGATCTTGCGCCGCTTGCACCAGGCGATCAGCGCTGCCTTGGCGTTGACGCTGTCGATGCAATCGATCACGCAGTCAATGTTCGGCGTGATGTACTCGGCCATGGTCTCGCGGGTGACGAAGTCCGCCACCGCGTGCACCGTGCAGTCCGGGTTGATCCCGCGCAGGCGCTCGGCCATCACCTCGACCTTGGGTTTGCCGACAGTGCTGTCCAGCGCGTGCAACTGACGATTGGCGTTGCTGACGCAGACGTCGTCCAGGTCAAACAGCGAAATCTCGCCCACGCCACACCGGGCGATGGCTTCCGCTGCCCACGAACCCACGCCGCCGACGCCAACGATCGCCACATGCGCCGCGCGCAGGCGCTCCAGCCCCTCGATGCCATACAAACGGGCGATGCCTGCAAACCGCGGATCTTCTGTACTCATGACCAATACCCCAAAAACCGGCGCGCATTATAGGGCTTCGCTGCGCCAAGTTTTGAATTTCAATCTACAAGTGTAAGAACTTATGTGAAAGCAAATTGCCCAATGTCCGGCAATTCCCTGTCTGCTGTACGTAAAGAGAATGCCCGGTGTAGGATGCGCGCCCCTTGGCGACCGCCAACCGTTCCTTCGTTCCACAGTCTTTGGAACCTGAAATAGCTATGTCATCCCGCAAATTTGGACTCAACCTGGTCGTGGTGCTCGCCATCGCAGCCTTGTTTACCGGCTTCTGGGCGCTGATCAACCGCCCGGTCACCGCCCCCAACTGGCCTGAACAGATCTCCGGCTTTTCGTACTCACCGTTCCAGCAGGGCCAGTACCCGCAGAAAGAGCAGTACCCGACCGACGATCAAATGCGTCGCGACCTGGAGATCATGAGCAAGCTGACGGACAACATCCGTACTTACTCGGTCGACGGCACCCTGGAAGACATTCCCAAGCTCGCAGAAGAATTCGGCCTGCGCGTGACCCTGGGGATCTGGATCAGCCCGGACCAGGAACGCAATGAGCGCGAAATCACCCGTGCCATCGAAATTGCCAACACCTCACGCAGCGTGGTTCGCGTGGTTGTAGGCAACGAGGCAATCTTCCGTAAGGAAATTACCGCTGCGGAACTGAGCGTGATCCTCGATCGCGTGCGCGCCGCCGTGAAAGTGCCGGTGACCACGTCCGAGCAGTGGCACGTCTGGGAAGAACACCCGGAACTGGCCAAGCACGTCGACCTGATCGCCGCCCACGTTCTGCCTTACTGGGAATTCATCCCGGTGGACAAGGCCGGCCAGTTCGTCCTCGACCGCGCCCGAGACCTGAAAAAGATGTTCCCGAAAAAACCGCTGCTGCTCTCGGAGGTTGGCTGGCCGAGCAACGGCCGTATGCGTGGCGGCACCGATGCGAGCCCGGCGGATCAGGCGATCTACTTGCGCACCCTGGTCAACAAACTCAACCGCCAGGGCTTCAACTACTTCGTGATCGAAGCGTTTGACCAGCCGTGGAAGGCCAGCGACGAAGGTTCGGTGGGCGCGTATTGGGGTGTGTTCAACGCCGCGCGCCAGCAGAAATTCAACTTCGAAGGCCCGGTCGTTGCGATCCCGCAGTGGCGCGTGCTGGCGATCGGCTCGGCCGTGTTAGCGTTGTTGTCGCTGACCTTGCTGATGATCGACGGCTCGGCCCTTCGCCAGCGCGGCCGCACCTTCCTGACCTTTATCGCGTTCCTGTGTGGTTCGGTGTTGGTGTGGATCGGTTACGACTACAGCCAGCAATACAGCACCTGGTTCAGCCTGACGGTCGGATTCCTCCTGGCGCTCGGTGCGCTCGGGGTCTTTATTGTTCTGCTGACCGAGGCGCATGAACTGGCCGAAGCGGTATGGACCCACAAGCGTCGTCGTGAATTCCTGCCGGTGGTGGGCGATTCGGACTACAGACCGAAAGTCTCGATCCATGTGCCCTGCTACAACGAGCCGCCGGAGATGGTCAAACAGACCCTCAACGCCTTGGCCAACCTCGACTATCCGGACTTCGAAGTCCTGATCATCGACAACAACACCAAGGACCCGGCGGTCTGGGAACCGGTGCGCGATTACTGCGAAACCCTCGGCCCGCGCTTCAAGTTCTTCCACGTTGCACCGCTGGCCGGCTTCAAGGGCGGCGCGCTGAATTACCTGATCCCGCACACCGCCAAGGATGCCGAAGTCATCGCGGTGATCGACTCGGACTACTGCGTCGACCCGAACTGGCTCAAGCACATGGTGCCGCACTTCGCCGATCCGAAAATCGCTGTGGTGCAGTCGCCGCAGGACTATCGCGACCAGAACGAAAGCACCTTCAAAAAGCTCTGCTACGCGGAGTACAAAGGCTTCTTCCACATCGGCATGGTCACCCGTAACGACCGTGACGCGATCATCCAGCACGGCACCATGACCATGACCCGACGCTCGGTGCTCGAAGAGCTCGGCTGGGCCGACTGGTGCATTTGTGAAGACGCCGAGTTGGGTCTGCGTGTATTCGAAAAAGGCCTGTCGGCGGCGTATTACCACACCAGCTACGGCAAAGGCCTGATGCCCGATACCTTTATCGACTTCAAGAAACAGCGTTTCCGCTGGGCCTACGGTGCGATTCAGATCATCAAGCGTCACACCGCCAGTTTGTTGCGCGGCAAGGACACCGAACTGACCCGTGGCCAGCGTTACCACTTCCTCGCGGGCTGGTTGCCGTGGGTCGCGGACGGCATGAACATCTTCTTCACCGTCGGCGCGTTGTTGTGGTCGGCGGCGATGATCATCGTGCCGCAGCGGGTCGATCCGCCGTTGCTGATTTTCGCAATCCCGCCGTTGGCGCTGTTCGTGTTCAAGGTCGGCAAGATCATCTTCCTGTATCGCCGCGCCGTCGGCGTGAACCTCAAAGATGCGTTCTGCGCGGCACTGGCCGGGCTGGCGTTGTCGCACACCATCGCCAAAGCGGTGCTGTACGGCTTCTTCACCAGCAGCATTCCATTCTTCCGCACGCCGAAAAACGCCGATAACCACGGCTTCTGGGTGGCGATTTCGGAGGCTCGTGAAGAGGTGTTCATCATGCTGCTGTTGTGGGGCGCGGCGCTGGGGATCTTCCTGGTCAACGGCTTGCCGAGCAACGACATGCGCTTCTGGGTGACCATGTTGCTGGTGCAATCGCTGCCGTACCTGGCGGCGCTGATCATGGCGTTCTTGTCTTCGCTGCCGAAACCGGCCGCCGAGCCGGAGCCGGCACCGGCGGTCTAAATCTGTACGGATGCACTAAACGGCGGCCAATGGTCGCCGTTTTGCTTTAAGATAACCGCCATTTTGCAGGGCTTGGCGTGATGTCCATCCCTGTGGGAGCGAGCCTGCTCGCGAAGGTGTTGTCACATTCAAGGGTTATGTTGACTGACATGCCGCATTCGCGAGCAGGCTCGCTCCCACATTTAGTCCGTGCCCACATTCATGATTCCGGAGTTTTCCATGACGGCCCACGCCGACCTTTCGCCGACCCTTCAACTCGCCATCGACCTGATCCGCCGTCCGTCCGTGACGCCGGTCGACGCCGATTGCCAGAAGCAGATGATGCAGCGCCTGGGCGATGCCGGTTTCATGCTGGAACCGATGCGCATCGAAGATGTGGATAACTTCTGGGCGACCCACGGCAAACACGACGGCCCGGTGCTGTGCTTTGCCGGTCACACCGACGTGGTGCCGACCGGTCCGGTCACCGCGTGGCAGATCGACCCGTTCAATGCGTTGATCGACGAACACGGCATGCTCTGCGGCCGTGGTGCGGCGGACATGAAAGGTAGCCTGGCGTCGATGACCGTGGCCGCCGAGCGCTTCGTCGCCGATTATCCGGATCACAAGGGCAAGGTCGCTTTCCTGATCACCAGCGACGAAGAAGGCCCGGCGCACCACGGCACCAAGGCTGTGGTTGAACGCCTCGCCGCGCGCAAGGAACGTCTGGACTGGTGCATCGTCGGCGAACCGTCGAGCACCACGCTGGTGGGTGACGTGGTCAAGAACGGCCGTCGCGGCTCCCTCGGTGCCAAGCTGACCGTTCGCGGTGTGCAGGGCCACGTGGCCTATCCGCACCTCGCCAAGAACCCGATCCACCTCGCGGCCCCGGCCCTGGCCGAACTGGCCGCCGAGCATTGGGACCACGGCAACGATTTCTTCCCGCCGACCAGCTTCCAGATCTCCAACGTCAATTCCGGCACTGGCGCGACCAACGTGATCCCGGGCGATCTGGTGGCGGTGTTCAACTTCCGCTTCTCCACCGAGTCCACCGTCGAAGGCCTGCAAAAGCGCGTCGCCGACATTCTCGACAAGCATGGCCTGGACTGGCACATCGACTGGGCGCTGTCCGGCCTGCCGTTCCTGACCGAGCCGGGTGCCTTGCTGGATGCCGTGGCGTCGAGCATCAAGGACATCACCGGTCGCGACACCAAGGCGTCCACCAGCGGTGGCACCTCTGACGGTCGTTTCATCGCGACCATGGGCACGCAAGTGGTTGAACTCGGTCCGGTCAACGCGACGATCCACCAGGTCAACGAGCGTGTACTGGCCGCCGACCTCGACGTGCTGACCGAAATCTACTACCAGACCCTGATCAAGTTGCTCGCCTGATGCTCGCTTGCCCGATCTGCAGTGAACCGCTGAATGCGGTGGACAACGGCGTGGCCTGCCCCGCCGGGCATCGTTTCGACCGCGCGCGCCAGGGTTACCTGAACCTGTTGCCGGTGCAGCACAAAAACAGCCGCGACCCAGGGGATAACCTGGCCATGGTCGAAGCCCGCCGCGACTTCTTGAACGCCGGCCATTACGCGCCGGTGGCCAAGCGTCTGGCGGAACTGGCGGCGCAATACGCGCCACAGCGCTGGCTCGACATCGGCTGTGGCGAGGGTTACTACACCGCGCAAATCGCCGAGGCCTTGCCGAACGCCGACGGTTACGCGCTGGACATCTCCCGCGAAGCGGTCAAACGCGCCTGCAAACGCAACCCGCAGCTGACCTGGTTAATCGCCAGCATGGCGCGGGTGCCGTTGGCTTCCGGCAGTTGCCAGTTTCTCGCCAGCGTCTTCAGCCCATTGGATTGGGAAGAAGCCAAACGCCTGCTCAGCCCCGGTGGCGGCTTGATGAAAGTCGGGCCGACCAGCGGCCATCTGATGGAGTTGCGCGAGCGGCTGTACGACGAAGTCCGCGAATACACCGACGACAAGCACCTGGCCCTGGTGCCGGACGGCATGGCGTTGGCGCACAGTGAAACCCTGGAATTCAAACTGACGCTTGCAGAGGGTCAGGACCGTGCGAACCTGTTGGCCATGACTCCCCATGGCTGGCGTGCCAGTGCCGAACGCCGCGCAGCGGTCATCGAACAGGCCGAGCCGTTCGAGGTCACTGTGTCGATGCGCTACGATTACTTCGTTCTTCAATAAACCCTTAATTTTTTGGTCTTGAGCAATGGCTTGAGGCCGGCTAAATCCGCGAATGGATTTTTCAGACCCGCAGTGAGGACATCCATGCGCCAACCCGATATCGAGATTTACCTGAAAGACGCCGACGTCGACTACAAGGCCATCGCGGCCTGGCTCGGCACTGCGTTAGGCCCGTGCACCGACTGGGTCCAGAAAGGCCAGACGTACAAGTGCAAGGCCGGCACCGTGCCGGTCACTTGGCTGCCCAAAGCCGTGGGCAAGTGGAACAGCCTGTTCCTGGACAGCGACCAGACCCCGTGGGAAGACGACATCGCCTGCGCCCGCGCAGCCTTTGCTGCGCTGAACGTCGAAGTGCGTTGCGCACCGGGGACGTGGGTCGAGGAAGAAGGCGAAGAGACAGCGGATCGCTGGATGCGTATCAGTGCTGACGGTGAAGAAGAGATCACCTGGAAAACTGTTTAAAACCCATACAGGGACCCAATGTGGGAGCGAGCCTGCTCGCGAATGCGGTGTGTCATTCAACTTAGATGCTGACTGATAGACCGCATTCGCGAGCAGGCTCGCTCCCACAGTGGTTTGTGGCGTCTGAAGATCCGGTTTACAAGCCTACGACGTCTTCAGCCTGCAAGCCCTTCTCGCCGGTCACCACGGCATATTCAACCTGCTGGCCTTCAGCCAGCGAACGGTGCCCTTCGCCGCGAATCGCGCGGTAGTGCACGAACACGTCCACCCCGTCCTCGCGTTGAATAAAGCCGTAGCCCTTGGCGTCGTTGAACCACTTCACGTTGCCGGTTTCGCGCGTAGCCATGAATCAGTACCCCCTTGTTTTTATTTTGAACGGCCGAGTATATGACAGCCGCCAAAACTCTCAACTCACTTTACTTAGCCGCTTTTTTGCCGATTTTCGGTGAATACGGCACACTATCGGCCGCCCGAGCATTTGCTCGGTTTTACTCACTCACGCAGAAGCCGTATGACCCGCTCCCCGTTCCGCCGTCTTGTGTTTGGCACCCTGCGCCGACTGTTGTATCTCTGGGTTCGCTCGGAGACGATCAACCAGTCGTCGTTCACCCTCAACCTCGACCGCAGTCGTCCGGTGTTCTACGTCCTGCAAAACCCTTCGCTGACCGACCTTGCCGTGGTCGACACCGAATGCAGCAAGGCGGGCCTGCCCCGCCCGGTGTTGCCGGTTTCAGTGGGTAATCTGCTGGAGCCCGCCGCGTTCTTCTACCTGACGCCAGAGCCCGACTGGCTCGGCCGTCAGGACAAACGCGGCGCACCGCCAACCCTGACCCGCCTGGTCAGCGCCCTGAGCCAGAATGCCGCCGAAGACGCGCAAATCATTCCGGTCAGCGTGTTTTGGGGCCAGTCGCCGGACAGCGAATCGAGCCCTTGGAAATTGCTCTTCGCCGACAGCTGGGCGGTTACCGGGCGTCTGCGCCGCTTGCTGAGCATCATCGTGTTGGGGCGCAAGACCCGCGTGCAGTTCTCCGCGCCGATCCACCTGCGCGAGCTGATCGATCACAACAAAGGCCACGAGCGCACCGTGCGCATGGCCCAGCGGATCCTGCGGGTGCACTTCCGCAACCTCAAAGCCGCGGTCATCGGCCCGGACATTTCCCACCGGCGCAATCTGGTCAAGGGCTTGCTCAACCAGCCACTGGTCAAGCAAGCGATCCTCGACGAAGCCGAGCGCGAGAACATCTCCCCGGAGAAAGCCAAGGCCCAGGCCCTGCGCTACGGCAACGAGATCGCCTCCGACTACACCTACACCGCGATCCGCTTCATGGAAGTGGTGCTGAGCTGGTTCTGGAACAAGATCTACGACGGCATCAAGGTCAATAACATCGAAGACGTGCAAAAGGTCGCGCCGGGTTACGAAGTGATCTACGTACCCTGCCACCGCAGCCACATCGACTACCTGCTGCTGTCCTATCTGCTGTTCCGCAATGGCCTGACCCCGCCGCACATTGCCGCCGGGATCAACCTCAACATGCCGGGGATCGGTGGCCTGCTGCGTCGCGGCGGTGCGTTTTTCATGCGCCGCACGTTCAAGGGCAACCCGCTGTACACCTCGGTGTTCAACGAATACCTGCACACCTTGTTTACCAAAGGCTTCCCGGTCGAATACTTCGTCGAGGGCGGCCGTTCGCGCACCGGGCGCATGCTGCAACCGAAAACCGGGATGCTCGCGATTACCCTGCGCAGCTTCCTGCGTTCGTCGCGCATGCCCATCGTGTTTGTGCCGGTGTACATCGGCTACGAGCGCGTACTGGAAGGCCGGACCTACCTCGGCGAACTGCGTGGGGCGACCAAGAAAAAAGAGTCGATCTTCGATATTTTCAAAGTCATCGGCGCGCTCAAGCAGCGCTTCGGCCAGGTGGCGGTGAACTTCGGCGAGCCGATTAAACTGGCGGAGTTCCTCGACAGCGAACAGCCGGACTGGCGCCAACAGGAACTCGGCCCGCAATTCAAACCGGCCTGGCTCACCGAAACGACTAACCGTCTCGGCGAAAAAGTCGCACAGCATCTGAACGAAGCGGCAGCGATCAACCCGGTGAACCTGGTGGCCCTGGCGTTACTGTCCACCAGCCGTCTGGCGCTGGATGATCGCGCCATGGCGCGAGTGCTCGACCTGTACCTGGCGCTGCTGCGCAAGGTTCCGTATTCGCCGCACACCACGCTGCCGGAAGGTGATGGTCGTGCGCTGATCGAGCACGTAAAGGACATGGACCTGCTGTCCGAGCAGAGCGATGCCCTGGGCAAGATTCTGTACCTGGATGAGCAGAACGCCGTCCTGATGACCTACTACCGCAACAACGTGCTGCACATTTTTGCGTTGCCGGCACTGCTCGCGAGTTTCTTCCAGAGCGCGTCGCGCATGAACCGCGACCAGATCCTGCGTTACACCCGTGCACTTTATCCGTACCTGCAGTCGGAACTGTTCATTCGCTGGTCCATGGACGAACTGGACGCCGTGATCGACCAATGGCTGGAAGCGTTCGTCGAGCAAGGCCTGTTGCGTTTCGAAAACGATGTCTACCTGCGCCCGGCACCCAGCTCACGGCATTTCGTGTTGCTGACCTTGCTGTCGAAGAGCATCGCCCAGACCTTGCAGCGCTTCTACATGACCGTGTCCTTGCTGCTCAACAGCGGCCAGAACAGCATCAGCGCCGAAGAGCTGGAAGACTTGTGCACAGTCATGGCCCAGCGCCTGTCGATTCTCCATGGCCTGAACGCCCCGGAATTCTTCGACAAGAGCCTGTTCCGTCACTTCATCCAGACAATGCTCGATCTCGAGGTGCTCAAGCGCGACGAAGCCGGCAAGTTGAGCTACCACGAACTGCTCGGCGAGCTGGCCGAAGGCGCGGCCAAACGGGTATTGCCGGCGGAGATTCGCTTGTCGATCCGTCAGGTGGCGTTGCATCGCAGTGAAGATGCGGCGGACCAGGTCGTACATGCGGCGCCGGCCGACTGAATCCATCTGCTTTGACGTAGTCCGCTAATTTCCATTTTTTGAACAAGGAAGCTGTCATGTTCCGCCCTACCCTTCGCTTCGCCGGCCTCTGCGCAGGCTTGATGATCTCCGCCAGCGCACTGGCGCTGTCGCTCAACGACCTGTCGCAAAAGGACGCCACTGGCGGCCTCAAGGATGCCCTGACCCAAGGTGCACAACTGGCGGTCAAACAACTTGGCACACCGGGTGGCTTCAGCAACAACCCGGAGGTGAAAATCGGTTTGCCGGGCAAACTCGGCAAGGTCGCCGGCAAAATGAAGCAGTTCGGCATGGGCGATCAGGTCGACGAACTGGAAGCCAGCATGAACAAAGCAGCTGAAACCGCCGTGACCCAGGCCCAGCCGATCCTCGTGGAGGCGGTGAAGAAGATGAGTGTGGAAGATGCCAAGGGCATCCTCAGCGGCGGCAACGACTCGGCCACTCAGTACCTGAACAAAACCAGTCGCGAACAGATCCGCGTGAAGTTCCTGCCGATTGTGAAGCAGGCCACCGATCAGGTCGGTCTGGCCAAGCAATACAACACGTTCGCCGGTCAGGCGGCGACCATGGGCGTGCTGGATGCCAAGAACGCCAACGTCGAAAACTATGTCACCGAACAGGCCTTGAACGGTTTGTTCGAGATGATCGGCAAACAGGAAGAAACCATCCGCCAGAACCCTGCTGCGGCGGCGACCAGCCTGGCGAAGAAGGTGTTTGGGACGTTGTAATTCCGAGCAACTGAACCCTGTAAAAAAGCCCGCTGACCTTTACTGGTTCAGCGGGTTTTTTTATTTAAACGGCTTCCATGATGGATGAGGCAACGGGCGCCGTCCGTAAAAAGAACACCCACTCGCGCCCCATCTTGCGTTTCTCGAACACCTTCAAGTCAACCAACCCATTCAAGGTCGACGAAGCCGTGTTGTAAGAGCAGTCGAGGTTTTCCTTCACATTGACGGCTGTGAACTCCTTGGCCATCCCGCTCTTGGCCACTTGATAGACGGCGCGCTGCTTCTCGGTGAGCTGGTCGAAAAAACCGGACGCCATCAACCAACGATCAAAGTGCTCGGCGTGGGCCAGACTCTTGCGATAGACCTCGGTAAAACCGCTGACGGCCCGCAGGATCACCGAACACTGGAAATCAATGAAGTAAGTCAGGTCCAGTTCATCGGCCTCGGTATTCAAATACGACCGCCCGTATTTCACGGGTGCGTTGCGCAGCAACACGCTGATAGCAATGTAGCGAAACGCCGAGAAATCATTCTTGAACATGAACCAGTAAAACAGTGCCCGCGCGACACGACCATTGCCATCGCGGAAAGGATGCTCGTAACCCAAGGCAAAATGCAGCGCGATGCCTTTCACCAGCGGATGGAGGTAGTCCTCACGGTTGATATCGTTGTGGGACCGATTGATCCACTTCGACAGCACCTGCAAGCGTGACACCAGCCCTGCCGCGGGCGGCGGTGTATGCACGGTGTTGCCCTCGCCGTCCTGCACCACTACATCATCGTTGCCTCTGAATTCGCCCGGCGAATACTGCGCGTCATCAATACCCTCGACGCCGACACGGTGCATCGCGGTGATGAGTTCCACACTCAGTGGTTCATAACGTTGTTCCCAGGCAAAGTTCATCATCTGGTAGTTGCCAATGACCATTCGCTCGTCAGGCGTACGCGGCAGGCGATGGCGCTTGAGCATGTCCTTGGCCGCCCGCGTGGTGGTTGCAGCGCCTTCGAGTTGGCTGCTGCTGATGGCTTCGTCTTCGATCAGGTCATTGAGCAGATAACTGAAATGCGCACGCTCACCGATCTGGCTGGTCATGTATTCCAGCGCGGCGGTGGTGGTTTGCCGATCGACTGCCGAAATGGCTTTCTGCGCCAACGGCGTCAGCAAAAAATTGCCCCACTGGACTGGTTCGCCCAAGGGCAGAAGGCAGGAATACTGTGCCGTCCGGGCCTTTTTGACCAAGGCCCAACACACGCTTGAATCCAGACCCGGCGCCCAGCGGTAACGCAATTCATTAAATGGGAGGTAACGCCCCTGATCATCCAGCGGTTTCAGCAGGGCCAGATAGTCCGGGAGTCGTTCCTTGTGGGGAGATTTCATCAACAGGTCGAACACCGGATCGGTCCTGCCCGTTACAACCGGTGGCTTCTTCATGATGACTGTCTCAAAACTCGTAAAACTGAGTCGTGAGTACAGCATTCAGAGTCCTCTGACTCAATATCAGAGGATTCTGAAATACATGTAGGAAGTCAGACCGGCTCTTTCTTCACCCTGAACCAAGCCGCATACAGCGCCGGCAAGAACAGTAACGTCAGCGCCGTCGCCACAATCAACCCGCCCATGATCGCTACTGCCATCGGCCCGAAGAACACACTGCGTGACAATGGGATCATCGCCAGCACCGCCGCCAGTGCGGTCAATACAATCGGGCGGAAGCGGCGCACGGTCGCCTCGATAATCGCCTGCCAGGGTTTGAGACCCGCCGCGATGTCTTGCTCGATCTGGTCGACCAGAATCACCGAATTGCGCATGATCATCCCGGACAGCGCGATGGTCCCGAGCATCGCGACAAAACCGAACGGCTGCCGGAACACCAACAGGAACAAGGTCACGCCGATCAACCCCAGCGGCGCGGTGAGGAACACCATCACCGTGCGCGAGAAGCTGCGCAGTTGCAGCATCAGTAACGTCAACACCACCACGATGAACAACGGCACACCGGCCTTCACCGAGTTCTGTCCGCGGGCGGAATCTTCGACCGTGCCGCCAACGTCCAACAAGTAGCCGTCCGGCAATTCGGCGCGAATCGGATGAAGCGTAGGCATGATCTGCTGCACCAGCGTGGCCGGTTGTTCCTTGCCGTAGATGTCGGCGCGAACGGTGACGTTCGGCAGGCGATTACGGTGCCAGATGATGCCTTCTTCGAAGCCATATTCCAGCGTCGCGATCTGCGACAGTGCCACGCTGCGGCCGTTGTCGGTCGGCACGGCCAGGCTCGGCAGCAACGACAGTTCGGTGCGTTCGTGCAGGGTTCCGCGCAGCAGGATTTCGATCAACTCGTTGTCTTCGCGGTACTGGCTGACGCTGGAACCGGTCAGCGAGCTTTGCAGGAACTTCGACAGGTTCGCCGTGCTCACACCCAGCGCTCGGGCGCGGTCCTGATCGACGTTCAGGTACACCACTTTGCTGGGCTCTTCCCAGTCGAGGTGGACGTTGACCACGTGCGGATTCTCGCGAACCTTGGCCGCCACTTTACGCGCCAGTGCGCGGACCTCGTCGATGTGCTCACCGGTCACCCGGAACTGCACGGGATAGCCCACGGGCGGTCCGTTTTCAAGACGCGTGACCCGCCCACGCAGGGCCGGGAATTGTTCGTTGAGGGTTTCGATCAGCCAGGTCCGCAGGCTTTCGCGATCCTCGATGGTCTTGGCCAGGACCACCACCTGCGCGAAACTCGCCGCCGGCAGTTGTTGATCCAGTGGCAGGTAGAAACGCGGTGAACCGGTGCCGACGTACGCCACGTAATTGTCGATACCGGCACGGTCCTTCAGCAAGGCTTCCAGGCGTTTGACTTCGTCGGCGGTGTTGCTCAGAGAGGCGCCTTCAGCCAGTTTCAAATCGATCATCAGCTCCAGCCGCCCCGACGCCGGGAAGAACTGTTGCGGCACGAAACGGAACAGCATGACCGAGCCAATGAACATCATGATCGTCAGCACGATCACCGTTTTGCGCCGCCGTACGCACCACTCCACCAGACGTCTGACACGCTCATAGAACGGTGTGCCGTAAGGGTCGGGCTGATCGGTGCCGTGTTTCGCCGCATGAATTTTCGCCAGATCCGGCAGGAGTTTTTCCCCCAGGTACGGCACAAACACCACCGCAGCGACCCATGAGGCCAGCAGCGCGATGGTCACCACCTGGAAGATCGAGCGGGTGTATTCGCCGGTGCTCGATTGCGCGGTGGCAATCGGCAGGAAGCCGGCAGCGGTGATCAGCGTGCCGGTGAGCATCGGGAACGCCGTACTGGTCCAGGCATAACTGGCTGCTTTTACACGATCGAAGCCCTGCTCCATTTTGATCGCCATCATTTCCACGGCGATGATCGCGTCGTCCACCAGCAAGCCCAGCGCCAGCACCAGCGCGCCAAGGGAGATCTTGTGCAGGCCGATGCCGAGGTAATACATGCAGGCAAAAGTCATTGCCAGCACCAGCGGAATCGCCAGCGCCACCACCATGCCGGTGCGCACGCCAAGAGAGAAGAAGCTCACCAGCAACACAATCGCCAAGGCTTCAACCAACACCTGAACGAATTCGCCGACCCCGGTTTTCACCGCGGCGGGCTGGTCCGACACCTTGCGCAATTGCATCCCGGCCGGGAGGTTGTTCTGGATGCGGTCGAACTCGACTTCCAGCGCCTTGCCCAGCACCAGAATGTCGCCGCCGTCCTTCATCGCCACGGCCAGACCGATGGCGTTTTCGGCCATGAAGCGCATGCGCGGTGCGGGAGGATCGTTAAAACCACGGCGAACGTCGGCCACATCGGAAATGCGGAACGTGCGATCACCGACACGGATCGGGAAGTTCTTGATCTCATCGACCGTCTGAAAATTCCCCGAAACCCGTAGCTGCAATCGCTCACTGGTGGTTTCGAAGAACCCGGCCGTCGACACAGCGTTCTGCTCTTCAAGCGCTTGCTGCACGGCGGCCAATGGCAAGCCAAGGGTGGCGAGTTTGACGTTGGACAGCTCGATCCAGATTTTCTCGTCCTGCAGTCCGAGCAGGTCGACCTTGCCCACATCCTTGACCCGTTGCAGCTGGATCTGGATGCGGTCGGCGTAGTCCTTCAACACCGCGTAATCAAAACCGTCGCCGGTCAGGGCGTAGATGTTGCCGAACGTAGTGCCGAACTCATCGTTGAAAAACGGCCCCTGAATACCCGGTGGCAAGGTGTAGCGGATGTCGCTGATCTTCTTGCGGACCTGATACCAGAGCTCGGGAATGTCCTGCGAGTGCATGGCATCACGCGCGATAAAGGTGACCTGGGACTCACCCGGACGGGAGAACGAGACGATGCGCTCGTACTCTCCGGTTTCCATCAGTTTTTTCTCGATGCGTTCGGTGACCTGGCGCGACACTTCCTGAGCCGTGGCCCCCGGCCAGTTGGTGCGAATCACCATGGCCTTGAAGGTAAACGGCGGGTCTTCGCTTTGGCCGAGCTTGGTGTAGGAAAGCGCACCGACGACGGCCAGCAAGAGCATCAGGAACAGTACGATCTGGCGATTACGCAGCGCCCATTCGGAAAGGTTGAAGCGCATCGGGAATTACTCCTTGTCCGCCAGATTGACCACGCGGTTGGAGCGATCCACCGGACGCACTTGTTGCCCGTCGTGAAGCACATGAACACCTGCAGCCACCACCCAGTCGCTGGCATTCAGGCCTTCGAGCACCGGCACGGTTTTCTCGCCGAACGGGCCGACGCGCACCGGGGCTTTTTTCAAGGTGTTGTTGGCGCCGAGTACCCACACGTAAGTCGCGCCGTTTTCGGCGGTGACCGCCGATAACGGTACCGACAGCGCAATGGTTTCTACCGTCTGGATGAACACCCGGGCGCTTTGGCCGAGCTCCGCCGGGACTTTGCCTGCGGTAAACGCAATGCGGGCGGCGAAGGTGCGCGATTTTGGATCGGCGGCAGGCGACAGTTCGCGGATGCGGCCGGCGAAGCGTTGATCCGGTTGGGTCCAGAGCTCTACCGACACCGGCTGACCGACCTTGAAGCGGCCGAAACTCTGTTCCGGCAGGCTGATCAACACTTCACGTTCGCCATCGGTGGCAATGGTGAACACGGTTTGCCCGGCGGCCACCACTTGCCCGACTTCCACGGCCCGCTTGGCCACCACGCCATCCTGAGGCGCGCGCAGCACCGCGTAGCTCGCCTGATTGGTCGAGACATTGAATTCGGCTTTGATTTGCTTGAGGCGGGCTTCACCGGATCGGTAAAGGTTTTCGGCATTGTCGTACTGCGAATGGCTGACCATCTGACGGTCCATCAGGGTCTTGTAGCGATCCCGCTCGGTGCGCACCAGGCTCAGGTTGGCCTCGGCGGCGGCGACTTGGGCGCGGGTGGCTTCCAGTTGCAGGCGAACGTCTTGAGGGTCGAGCTCTGCCAGCGGCTGGTCAGCCTTGACGCGCTGCCCTTCCTCGACCAGTCGTCGGCTGACTTTGCCGCCAATGCGAAACGCCAGGTCCGGCTCATAGCGCGCCCGCACTTCACCGGGATAGCTTTCCATCGCCTGCGCCGAAGGCTCTGGCTGCACCACCATGGCCGGGCGAATGGTGACTTGCGGCGCCTCTTCGTGACCACACGCCGTCAATAAAAACGCCAGACTGACTGGCAACGCGAGGGGCAAGGCATAGCGGAACATGGTGAACGACCTTTCGCTAATGGTGCTTGGAATAATTATACTGAGCAGTATGGTATTAATAGCAAACTCACCAGTCCAGTAATAAAAGCGAATATGTCGAACAATCTTTCAGCACCCAGCGGTCCGGGCCGCCCCAAGGATCTGGCCAAGCGCCAGGCCATCCTCGATGCGGCGAAAATTCTGTTTGTGAGCAAGGGTTACGCGAACACCAGCATGGATGCCGTGGCGGCTGAGGCTGGCGTGTCCAAGCTGACCGTCTATAGCCACTTCAACGACAAGGAGACGCTGTTCTCCGCCGCCGTGGTCGCCAAATGCGAAGAGCAACTGCCGCCGCTGTTTTTCGAACTGGCGGACGGGGTCGCCGTGGAAACCGTGCTGCTGAACATCGCGCACGGCTTTCACCAGCTGATCAATAGCGACGAATCAGTAAACCTGCACCGCCTGATGATTACCCTCGGCAGCCAGGACCCGAAACTCTCGCTGATCTTTTTCGAGGCCGGCCCGCAACGCATGCTGGATGGCATGGAGCGGTTGCTGACCCAGGTGGATCAAAGCGGTGTGTTGAGCATTGATAAACCGCGTAATGCGGCTGAGCATTTCTTCTGCTTGCTCAAGGGCGGGGGCAATTTTCGGTTGTTGTACGGCTGCGGCGGGCCGGTGACCGGGGTTGCGGCCGAGGAGCATGTGCAGGAAGTGGTGGGGTTGTTTATGCGGGCTTATCGGCCAGAGACAAGCTGATAGGTTTGGGGTGCTAATTCTGGCCCCTTCGCGAGCAGGCTCGCTCCCACAAGGGATCTCTGGTGTTGCACAGATCCAATGTGGGAGCGACGCGGTATCAGGGTTTAAGTGCTTTCTTCGGATAAATGTCATACCGGCTGGATTTCCCGTCCAGCGCATGACTCGGCTTCGGTCCCGCAATACACGGCGCCTTGCGCGGCCGCTTCACTACAACCCGGTGACTGGCCAACGCCAATGCCGCCTCAAGCAACGCCGGCGCGTCCGGGTCATCGCCCACCAACGGCCGGAACAAGCGCATTTCCTTTTTCACCAACGCGGTTTTTTCGCGATGGGGAAACATCGGGTCGAGGTAGATCACCTGCGGCGGTTCACCTTCCCAATTGCGCATCACTTCAATCGAATTGCCCTTGAGCAACCGCATGCGCGCCACGATGGGTGCCACGTCGAAATCTTCCGCGCCGCGCGCCAGGCCATCCTCCAGCAAGGCGCCGATCAGCGGCTGACGCTCGATCAGGCTCATCTCGCAGCCCAGGCTCGCCAGCACGAACGCATCCTTGCCCAGCCCCGCCGTGGCATCCAGAACACGCGGACGCACGCCCTGCGCGATGCCAACGGCCTTGGCGATCATCTGCCCCGTGCCGCCACCGAACAACCGGCGATGCGCCGCCCCGCCTTCGACGAAGTCCACCCGCACCGGCCCCGGCGCATCCGCGCCGAGTTGTTGCAGCTGTAAACCCTGCTCGCCGACCTGCAAGGCAAACTCGCCATCATCCACCTGCAACGGCAAGCCCAGGCGCTCGGCCCATTGCTCGGCCTGGGGCTGAAAGGTCGTGCCCAGGGCCTCGACATGGATGCGGCAAACCGCCGGTTGATCAATCATCGGAAAACACGCTCAAAAAATTAATGATCGGCAAAAACGGCCGATAACAAAACTAACGGGCATTTTGCCAGAGCTGAGCGTCGACCGAGAGAAATGTCAGACTTTCAACCCACAATCACAGGTTTTATCTCGCCCTACGGCGATTACAACCTGCGAAACACCCAAGCGTTGGGCGGTGTCAGTCACCTGTGGCAAGATTTTTTTGCCCGGGCGCTGGCCGATCAGCCGGGTGACGGGGTTCCTGAGTCGCTCAAGTTTCCACCGGTCGATCTCGACAGCCCGGTCGAGCCTACCGTCGGCAGCGACCTGCTGGCGCACATCGTTTCCCAGCGCGAATGCAACGTGACGGACACCGTGGTCCGCCCGCCGGAGCCACTGTTTTTGCCGATTGCCGAGTTCGAAATGGACCTGGCCGACAAACCGGCCCCACCGTTCCCGCCGGAAGAAATCGTCGCTCAGCAGAAACAACAGGACTTCGAAAGCGGCTGGGTCCGCCCTATCGTGCTCACCGCCGGTCAACCCGTGCCGGAAGCCGGCCCGGCGCCACAACCACGTCCGCTGCACCTGCCGATCGCCGAATTCGAGATGGACCTGCTGGACAAGCCGTTCCCGCCGTTCTCCCCCGAAGAACTGGTGGAACAACAAAAACAGCTCGATTTCGATAACGGCTGGGCTCGCCCGATCGTACTGCAAAACCTGCGCATCGCCGCCTGACCTTCTGTAACAGGCCCTCAGCGACACACCCACCACGGCCCGACATCCACATGAAAATGATTGCGATGGGCGGCGTTGTAATCCGGGCTCAACACCACGCTGAACATGTCGCACGCACCGTCGCGGACCTGACGTAGAAACCGCGTGTCCTGATTATCCTTTGGCCAATCCTTGAGCACGCTGATGGTTCGCCCATCCGCCAGACGGAAACCGGCAATGTCCAGCGCATTGGCTGACGCGTGCTGACTGAGCCTGCCGTTGTTGCGGTTGTAAACGTTGCGACAGGCAAAACTGCCGAGATGGTCAACCCGCGTCACCGCCAGCCCGTAGACCGTCTGCGCCGCGGGTTGCAGGACATGCCGGTCAAACAGCGCGAACGACACCGCCAACCGGCAACTGGCGAGGAAGCTGCTGCTCAGGGCCACTTCACCGCCCTGCACACGCAACGTGTTGATCAGCGGGCACGTGGCGTCGGGGCTGTCGGCCTGGCGGGTCACGCGCAATCCGGAACTGCTCAAGGCCTGGTCGCACAACTGTGGATCATCGCCCAAGCGCATCAACTTGTAGCGGGTCAACAGGTTCGGTTCGGCCTTCACGTCCAGTGGCGCCCAAGGGTTCCACTGCGGTGGGAGGGAGATCAAGCCGCGCCAGACACCCAGGCCCAACGCGCCAATGAGCAACAGGATCAACAACAGCCACCACCGCATCGTCAGCCTTTGAACAGTTGATTGGCCTTCGCGTACGGCATGGAGCGCGAGGTAAACCCGAACGTGCCCGAAGTCTTGATCTCTTCAGCCGCACGGAAAAATTCGCCATACGCCGCCAAGGCCAGCGCCGATCCGACGCTGATGCGTTTGACGCCCATTTCGCTCAACTGCTCGACCGTCAACTTGAGCCCGCCAGACATCAACACATTGACCGGTTTGGGCGCCACGGCACGGACCACCGCCAACACATCTTCGGCACTGCGCAACCCCGGCGCATAGAGCACGTCGGCACCGGCCTCGGCGAACGCCTGCAAGCGGCGAATGGTGTCGGCGAGATCGGGATTGCCGTGCAGAAAGTTCTCGGCACGCGCGGTCAGCATGAAGGGGAACGGCAAGCTGCGCGCCGCTGCCACCGCCGCTGCAACCCGCGCCACGGCATGTTCGAAGCAGTAGATCGGCGCCGCTTCACGGCCCGTGGCGTCTTCGATCGAGCCGCCGACCGCACCGGCCTCAGCCGCGCGCAAAATGCTCTGGGCGCATTGCGCGGGGTCATCGGCAAAACCGTTTTCCAGATCCACCGCCACCGGCAGATCAGTGGCCGCGACAATCGCCCGAACATTAGCCAGCGTATCGTCGAGGGTCAGCGCGCCATCCGGGCGTGCATTGGAAAAAGCGTAACCGGCACTGGTGGTTGCCAGCGCCTCGAAACCGAGGCTGGCGAGCATCTTCGCCGAGCCGGCGTCCCACGGGTTGGGAATGACGAAAGCCCCATCGCGTTCGTGCAGCGCTTTGAACGCCTGGGCTCGAAGGGTTTGCGCATCCATTGGGCAGGCTCCTGAATAGGGGGACGAATCCGCCTCAGAGCAATCCAAGTTGCTCCGCTGCGGGTTCTCTGTATAGCTCAGGCAGCGGCGGCAGGCCAGGCAAACGCACCATCAGTTGTGCGTGAAAACGTTGCGCCAGCCGGGCGGCCAGCAGGTTGTCGGCGGTGTGCAGGAAGATGTAGGGCGTGCGCCCCTCTTCGATCCACGCGGCGATTTTCTCGACCCACGGCAGCAGAAACGGATCGTTGGCTTCCAGCTGTGGATGGCCGATGAAACGCACCTGCGGAAACTGGGTGAACGCCGCCGGACGTGGCGGTACCTTGGGCTTTTTCGACTGGGCGTGAAGCACCGAGGGATCGGTCGAGATGCAACTGAACAGCGCACGCGGATCGAGGCAGATGCGTTCGACACCGCGATCCAGTAGCAGGCGATTGAGCATGCGCTCGGCATCGCCCTTGGCGAAGAACGCATCGTGGCGCACCTCGACGGCCAGCGGGCGTTCCAACGCATCAATGAACGCGGCCAGTTCGGGCAATCGCTGCGGCGTGAAGCTTTTCGACAATTGCAGCCACAACGGCGAAACCCGCTCACCCAAGGGGCTAAGCAATTGCACGAAGGTTTCGGCGGCGGTCAGTTGCTCGCGCAGGTCGCCGCCGTGGCTGATATCGCCAGGAAACTTGGCGGTGAAACGAAAGTGTTCGGGCATGGCCTCGGCCCAGCGTTCGACAGTGGTGGCAGCCGGGCTCGCGTAGAAGGTCGTATTGCCTTCTACGGCGTTGAATACTTGGGTATAGAGATTTAGAAACTCGGAGGATTTCGCGTCTGGCGGATAAAGATAATCGCGCCAGGCGTTTTCACTCCAGGACGGGCAGCCGAGGTAGTAAGGCTGAACCATCAGATGTACAGGTCGAGACCCAGCACATCCGTATCCCAATCGACAAAAGTGGCCGTGCTCAGGTAGCTGGCGAGCGCGGTGGCGACGCTTTTGCTCATGGCGCGGTGGTAGATCATGTCTTGCTGACGCGCCGGCAGATTGCTCAGGCGTTGCGCCGAGGCTTTGGCGGCACGGGCAGCCATTTGCTCTTCGGACGGAATTTCCAGCTCGCCGTCGATATCGACGTAATCGTCTTCCGCCACAGGGCCTTTGCGAGCCTTGCGCTTGATGGGGTAGGACTGAGAGGAAAGGCCGTCTATACGCATGAGTACATGTCCGGTATCAATGATGGCAGTTTAGTGGCGCATTGGCCGCTTCGCAAACCGCTTGGTGATAACTAGAACACAGAATCGGGAAAAGGTTTAAAAGCTGAGGGTATAAATCGACGATTGGCTGCGTTACACAAAATGCCTTCGCGAGCAGGCTCGCTCCCACACTGGATCTGCGGCGTTCACAAATCCCCTGTGGGAGCGAGCTTGCTCGCGATAGGACCTACTCGATACAGAGAAATCAACGCGCCTTGGGCGTCGCCACTTTATCGCGCAAATAAACCGGCTGAGCCTCATCCGCCACAATCGCCTCACCCCGTTCCCAGGCAAACCGTGCCAGCGTCAGGAGATCTTCGGCATGCGGCAACATGCCCGCATCCTGCCCGGCCAGGTTCACGGCAATGCGCTCGGCATAGCCCCAACCCGTGCCCGCGCCAAACCACTCACCACTGGCATCCGCCGGCAACGCCGCCACTTCCGGCGGCAACACGGCTTCATTGCCTGCCAGGCGCATCTCCCCCGCCGTTTCGCGGTAGCAGCCCCAATACACTTCATCCATCCGCGCATCGATGGCGGACGCGACCTGGCTCACGCCGTGTTCGCGATACGCGCGTTGCGCCAGCACGGCCAGGTTCGACACCGGCAACACCGGGCGATCCAGCGCAAACGCCAAGCCTTGCACCACCCCGATGGCAATCCGCACACCGGTAAACGCGCCCGGCCCACGGCCAAACGCGATGGCATCGACCGCTTGCAGCGTGGTCCCCGCATCGGCGAGCAGTTGCTGGATCATCGGCAACAGCTTCTGCGCATGCAGGCGCGGGATCACCTCGTAATGGCTCGTGACTTTGCCGTCATGCAGCAAGGCAACGGAGCAAGCTTCAGTCGCGGTGTCCAGGGCCAGCAAGGTGCTCATCGATGTTTCCGTAAGAGAGGTCAGAAAAAGTGCGCCAGTATAAACAACTACGGCCCGCAAGCGGGCCGTAGAAGATGAAGCGTTTTTTTAGCTCAGTGCTTCAAGCACTTTGCCGGTGATCGCTTCAACCGAGCCAACACCTTCAACGTGGCTGTACTTCGGTTTGCCTTGAGCGGCGGACAGCTCCTGGTAGAACTTCACCAGAGGCTCGGTCTGGGCATGGTAGACCGACAGGCGATGACGCACGGTTTCTTCAGTGTCGTCTTTGCGCTGTACCAACTCGTCGCCGGTGATGTCGTCTTTACCGGCAATTTTCGGCGGGTTGTAGACGATGTGGTACACGCGGCCGCTGGCCTCGTGAACACGACGGCCGGCGATACGCTGGACGATGTCTTCGTCTTTGACGTCGATTTCCAGCACGTGGTCCAGCTCGACGCCGGCCTTCACCAGGGCTTCAGCCTGAGGAATGGTGCGCGGGAAACCGTCGAACAGGAAACCATTGGCGCAATCCGCCTGGCTGATGCGTTCCTTGACCAGGTTGATGATCAGGTCATCGGAGACCAGACCGCCGCTGTCCATGACGCTCTTGGCGATCAGGCCCAGCTCGGTGCCGGCCTTGACGGCTGCACGCAACATGTCGCCAGTGGAGATTTGCGGAATGCCGAATTTCTCGGTGATGAACTTAGCCTGAGTACCTTTACCGGCCCCGGGAGCTCCCAGCAGAATGACGCGCATCGATGTGCTCCTCAATTTTTTATATGGATAACGTCAGATTCGCCTCGTGGGGCCAATCTCAAAAATAGGGTCGTGACCGCCCAAACGGCCAAAGGCTGATCAAGATACACAGCAGGCCCGGACCACACAAGCCGCCGAAAGTCGGAGAAACCGCTGCCTGATGTGACCTTTTGATGGAGTGCCCCAAGTCGCAACCCCATCATTAACTGTCGCCTGACCGACCTTTTCCGGGCCTCGCCTACAGGCACCCGACGCCCGCGCCGAGTGCCTCGCCCCACGGCAAAAACCTTAGCCGGTATTTCGCAAACCGGCGGCAATCCCCGCCACAGACACCAGCAACGCCTGTTCTACCGGGCTGCCCTGCGCCACATCCTGTTGCCGCGAACGGGCCAGCAACTCCGCCTGCAATAGATGAAGCGGGTCGAGGTAGGTGTTGCGCAACCGGATGAATTCAAGGGTGTCTGGGCTATGTGCCAGTAGCTGCGACTGACCGGTCAGCCCAAGGACCACGGCACACGCCTGCGACAATAGGTCGCGTAAGTGCACACCTAAAGGAAGCAAATCCGGCTCGACCAGACGCTCATCGTAGGATTGGGCGATGTCCGCGTCCGCTTTGGCCAGGACCATTTCCAGCATGTCGATGCGGGTGCGGAAGAACGGCCATTGCTCGCGCATCTGCCCCAACAACTCGCCTTCACCGCGCTCCAGCGCCTTGCTCAACGCGGCTTCCCAGCCGAGCCAGGCCGGCAACATCAGGCGCGTTTGCGTCCAGCCGAAGATCCACGGAATCGCGCGCAGGCTTTCGATCCCGCCGGCGCGGCGTTTGGCCGGGCGACTGCCCAGCGGCAAGCGTCCCAGTTCCTGTTCCGGCGTCGACTGGCGGAAATACTCGACGAATTGCGGGTTCTCACGCACCACGGCGCGGTACGCCTTGACCCCATCGGCGGCCAATTCGTCCATCAAATGGCGCCACGCAGGCTCTGGTGGCGGCGGTGGCAGCAGGGTCGCTTCCAGCACTGCGGCCAGGTACAGATTGAGGTTTTGCTCGGCGATGTCCGGCAGGCCGAATTTGAAACGAATCATTTCCCCTTGCTCGGTGGTACGGAAACGCCCGGCGACCGAACCCGGCGGCTGCGACAGAATCGCCGCGTGCGCCGGACCGCCACCACGCCCCACAGTGCCGCCGCGACCATGGAACAACAGCAGTTCCACTTGCTGCTCGCGGCAGATGTCGACCAAGCGTTCCTGCGCTCGATATTGCGCCCAGGCCGCTGCCGTCGTGCCGGCATCCTTGGCCGAGTCGGAGTAGCCGATCATCACTTCCTGCGGGCCTTGCAAGCGCGAACGATAGCCTGGCAGCAGCAACAGTTTTTCGATCACCGGGCCGGCGTTGTCGAGGTCGGCAAGGGTTTCGAACAGCGGCACCACGCGCATCGGCCGCAGCACGCCCGCCTCTTTGAGCAGCAATTGCACCGCGAGCACGTCGGAGGCGGCACCGGCCATTGAGATCACATACGAACCCAGCGAAGCGCCAGGGGCGGCGGCGATTTCCCGGCAGGTCGCCAGCACTTCGGCAGTATCGGCCGACGGTTTGAAGTACGCCGGCAGCAACGGTCGACGGTTGTTCTGCTCGCGCATCAGGAAGGCGATGCGCTCGTCCTCGCTCCAGTCTTCGTAGCGACCGAGGCCCAGGTAATCAGTGATTTCAGTCATGGCGGCGGTATGCCGCGACGAGTCCTGACGCACATCGAGGCGCACCAGGAACAGGCCGAACGTCACTGCCCGACGCAGGCAATCGAGCAACGGACCGTCGGCGATCACACCCATGCCGCACTCATGCAGCGACTGGTAGCAGAGCTCCAGTGGATCGAGCAGGTCGCGGTTGTTTTGCAGTACATCGGCCGGTGCCGGGGTGGTCGTCGTCAAGGATGCGTGCGCCCAGTTGCGTGTGGCCCGCAGACGTTCGCGCAGTTGTTTGAGCACCGCGCGATACGGTTCGGCGCTGTCCCCGGCCTTGGCTTTCAAGGCCTCGCTGGCCTGCTGCATCGACAGTTCCGCCGCCAAATGGTCGACGTCGCGCACGTACAAATCGGCAGCCATCCAGCGCGCCAGCAGCAACACTTCACGGGTCACGGCAGCGGTCATGTTGGGGTTGCCGTCGCGGTCGCCGCCCATCCACGAGGCGAAACGAATCGGCGCGGCCTCCAGCGGCAAGTGCAGGCCGGTGGCGTCAAACAGGGCTTTATCGGCCTTGCGCAGGTAATTGGGGATCGCCTGCCACAACGAATGCTCGATCACCGCGAAGCCCCATTTGGCTTCATCAACAGGTGTCGGGCGGGTGCGGCGGATTTCTTCGGTGTGCCAGGCTTCGGCGATCAGGCGCTGCAATTTCGCCTGTATCTGTTCGCGTTCGGCCGGGGTCAGGTCGCGGTGGTCTTGCGCGGCCAGTTGCGCGGCAATCGCGTCGTATTTCTGGATCAGTGTGCGGCGCGCCACTTCGGTCGGGTGCGCGGTCAGTACCAGTTCGATCTCCAGTCGTCCCAGTTGCCGGGCCAGGGCGTCGGCGCTGTGGCCTTCGGCGCGCAGCCGTGCGAGCAGTTCCGGCAGCACGCGCGCTTCGAACGGTGCGGGCTGCGAGGCTTCGCGGCGGTGAATCAGCTGGTATTGCTCGGCGATGTTGGCCAGGTTGAGAAACTGGTTGAATGCCCGCGCCACCGGCAGCAACTCATCTTCGCTCAATTGGTTGAGGCTGGCGCTCAGTTCCGCGTCCATCGAACCGCGACGGTCGGCCTTGGCGCCCTTGCGGATCTGCTCGATCTTGTCGAGAAAACCGTCCCCGTACTGTTCACGAATGGTGTTGCCCAACAACTCACCCAACAGGTGAACGTCTTCGCGCAAGCGTGCATCAATATCGGTCATCAGCAGTTCTCCAGCAAAAAATCCGGGCGGCCATGAACATCATGCTTTGACCCCAAGAGTGCCGCCGTAAGGCCGTTCTTACAAGCAAACGACGAAGGGACTTTAAACCCGGCGCGCAGAAGCTAGTCTGAAGAGGAAGCCGCACAACGGCTTTCGCCGGCCACTGCCGGACACTGAAACGGCCTGCCACGAGCAGGAACGCATTGAGGTCACTATGAAAATTCGCGAGCTTGCCCAGCATTGGGAAGAAAACGCCAAGGGTCGCCTGACCGAGACGGGCTACACGATTCACCTGGACGTGGAAGCCGCCGCGCGGCTGGCGGCCATTACCGAAATGTACCCCAAACGCCAACCTGAAGAGCTGCTCGGCGAGCTGATCGGCGCTGCCCTGGAAGAGCTGGAAAAAAGCTTTCCCTACGTGAAGGGCTCGACCGTCGTGGCGACTGACGAAGAAGGTGATCCGCTGTATGAAGACGTCGGTCCTACACCGCGTTTTCTCGCGTTGTCGCGACGGCATTTGCATGATTTGTCGGGCGGTAGTGACAAGCAAAAACACTGATCCGGCCTATGTAAAACTGTGGGAGCGAGCCTGCTCGCGAATGCGGTACAACATTCAACATTACGGTTGACTGACTCACTGCATTCGCGAGCAGGCTCGCTCCCACAAAGGGATGTAATACCCATCAAAAAACGAGTGTTCCTGAGGGCAAAAAAGCCTGGGAATACCGCCTCTCGCCGCCAAAGTTCCCGATTTAGAGCCTTTCGTGCTTTTTCGCAGGCTCGGTGAATTTCTCTGAACTTTTAAAAAACGCCTCCGGTCGTAACCAGTAACCACGCCTGGTACGGTCGTTTCATTTCGCACAGCACGTCGGTCGGTTACGGCTCCATACCAGGATGGATATTCAAGTTTTACAGGAGTTATTCCAATGGAGTTGAAGACTATGAAAACCACCTCATCCACCCACTTGCGCGGCCTGAAACTGGCTGCCCTGGCAATCGGCAGCAGTTTCATTCTGGCCGGTTGCGCCGGTAATCCGCCGACCGAGCAATACGCAGTCACCCAATCCGCCGTCAATGACGCGGTCAGTGCCGGCGGCACCGAGTTTGCCGCTGTGGAAATGAAGTCCGCGCAGGACAAATTCAAACAAGCCGAAATCGCCATGCACGACAAAAAGTATGACGAGGCGCGGATGCTCGCCGAACAAGCCGAGTGGGACGCTCGTGTGGCCGAACGCAAGGCTCAGGCGGCGAAAGCGCAACAGACACTGAAGGACTCTCAGCAAGGTGTTCAGGAACTGCGTCAGGAAAGTCAGCGCACCGTGCAGTAAGCGCGCATCCAGACCCCGGACCTGAAGCTCTTACCGATTAAAAGGACGAATGATTATGCGTACACAATTGATGATCCCCGCTCTCCTTGCCGCCAGCGTTGCCCTGGCTGCCTGCTCCACCCCGCCTAACGCGAACCTGGAACAGGCGCGCACCAACTACAGCGGTCTGCAAGCCAACCCGCAAGCGAGCAAAGTCGCGGCGCTGGAAACCAAAGACGCCAGTGATTACCTGGACAAAGCCGATCAGGCGTACCGCGACAAGCAAGACCCGGCCAAGGTCGATCAACTGGCATACCTGACCAACCAGCGCGTTGAAGTGGCCAAGCAGACCATCGCTCTGCGCACCGCTGAAGCCAACCTGAAAAACGCCTCGGCCCAACGTGCGCAGGCGCGACTGGATGCGCGCGATACGCAGATCAAACAGCTGCAGGCCAGCCTGAACGCCAAGCAAACCGATCGCGGCACTCTGGTGACGTTTGGTGATGTGTTGTTTGCCACCGACCGCGCAGACCTGAAGTCCAGCGGTCTGGCGAACATCAACAAACTGTCGCAGTTCCTCTCGGAAAACCCGGATCGCAAAGTGATCGTCGAGGGTTACACCGACAGCACCGGCACCGAGAGCCACAACCAGTCGCTGTCGGAGCGTCGGGCCGGTTCCGTGCGCACGGCGCTGGTGAAGATGGGCGTTGATCCGGCGCGAATCGTTGCTCAGGGTTATGGCAAGGAATACCCGGTCGCGGAGAATTCCAGCGTGTCGGGGCGGGCGATGAACCGTCGGGTGGAAGTGACCATTTCCAATGATAATCAGCCGGTGATTCCGCGTTCGGCTGTCAGTTCGAACTAAGCAACATCTGCTTAAACAAAAAGCCCCGGCTGATCTGATCAGGCGGGGCTTTTTATCTTTGCGGATCACTCAAAACCCTGTGGGAGCGAGCCTGCTCGCGAAAGCGGTGGGTCAGGCAATATTAATGTTGAATGTTAAATCGCATTCGCGAGCAGGCTCGCTCCCACAGTGGATCTTTGGTGAATGCAGGACCGGGTTACTGCTCCAGCTTCTGTGGCGTTTCCTGCCCCATGCAGCGCACCGCTTTTTTCTTGCTGTCGATCAGCACACCGGTCAGGCCTTTTTGCTCGGTATCAAACAGCACCAGCACGCCGTCAATGCACTGCGCCACTTGCGCGGCAGGCTCCAGGGAGACTTTGTAGTCTTCGCCCGGCACGGTCTTGAGCATGGTGAATTCGTTGAGCAGCAACGCATCCTCAGGCTTGGCGAAATGCAGGTAGCCGTAGTACCACAAGGCACCCACGGTGCCGAGGATGCTGCAGATACCGGTGATGATCAGCGGGATGGCGTTACGTTCTTCACTCATTGCGGGCTCTCTGGTGGTTCATCTTCTGAATTCGGGGGTGCCGGATAATTGGGGATTTCACCCAGGCGGCGCAGGCCGTTGAAATGCTGCGGGTCGTCGAGGTAACGCAGCATGACTTTTCGCCAGACCGGGTCGGCGAACGTCTGCACATGACCGCCTCGGGTCAGTTGCAGCACACGCGGCGGCGGCGCAGCTTGATACAGACGGATGCCGTTGGAAAGGGGCACGATCGGATCGTCGATGCTGTGATAGAGCAGTTTCGGCACGCTTTTTAGCTGCGGCATCGAGTGGATCGCGCTGTCGCCATCCGGCACCAGCCAGGACAACGGCACCTGGAACGGCCAGGTCAGCCATGAAGTGCTCAAGGCAAATTGGCCGACACTGCGATAGCTCGCCGGTGCTCCGTCGAGGACCAGCGCCGTGAGCTGTTTCTCGCGCTCCGGGTGTTGAACCAGATAGTGCACGGCCATCGAGCCACCGAGACTTTGGCCAAGCAGGATCAGCGGTTTGCCTTTGACTTCGGGGGCCTGGTCGAGCCATTTGAACGCGGCGTCGATGTCCTGATAGATCGCCGGCAGGCTTGGCTTTCCTTCAGATAAACCGTAGCCGCGATAGTCGATCAGCAGCACTTGATAACCGGCCTTGGGCAGCCACCAGCTGCCGCCCAGGTGCATCGGCAGGTTGCCGCCGTTGCCGTGCAAGTGCAGCACCGTGCCTTTGACTTCGACGCCTTTTGGGGCCGGCAACCACCAGGCGTTGAGCTTGAGGCCGTCGGCAGTGACGAGGGTGACCTCGCGGTATTCCAGATGAGCTTTTTCCGGGGTGAACAACTGGCCGGGCTCGGGGTAGAACAGCAGGGAGCTGCAGCCGCCGAGGGTCAGGAGCAGGCAAACCATGCCGAGGAATCTCATCCGTTGAAACCTCGCAGTAATGGGTTGAAATAGAGATCAAATGTGGGAGCGAGCCTGCTCGCGAAAGCGGTGTGCCAGACAACATCAATGTTGAATATTAAATCGCATTCGCGAGCAGGCTCGCTCCCACAGGGGATTTCACTCGGACTAGAGGATGTTGGAGTAATCCGCTTCGATCCGGTCCAGGCTCAAATGGTTGAGGAAGTTGGAGAAGCACATCCATGCCGACAGCGCGTTCAAATCGCGGAACTGATCCGGCAAATACTTCGGCGGCACCACCAACCCTTCATCAACCAACTGGCGCAGCGTGCGCATGTCTTCCAGCGTGGTCTTGCCGCAGAACAGCAGTGGAATCTGCTCAAGCTTGCCTTTACGCACGGCCAACTGAATGTAGTTGTAAACCATGATGAAGCCCTTGAGGTAGGACAAGTCTTTGGTAAATGGCAGACCGTTTGGCACCGAACCACGGAATACCCGACTGGCGTTGCCGTAGCTTTCCGCCATTTCGAAGCCTTGCTCGCGGAAGAACTCGTAGATCTGCAGGAAGTCTGCGCCCTCCTCCACCATGTGAATGGCGCGGGTGCGGTTGGTCAGTTTGCGCAGGCGACTCGGGTAGGACGCGAAGGTGATGATTTCCATCAGGATCGCCAGGCCTTCCTGGGTCACCGTCGACGACGGCGGCCCCTTGGACAGGAAGGTGCAGATCGGCTGGTTCAACCCGTTGAGCGTGGTGCCGACATGCACCAGCCCTTCGTGAACTTCGAGGGCGCGCACGTCACGGTCGTTGAACATCGCATCGGCGCGGATCTTGATGTAGTCAGCGCCGGCCGCCGCATCGGCGACGATCCCGTCGGACTCGAACACCCGAATGGTTTCTTCGGCCTCGCCAAATACCTTGTTCAAGCGGGTTTGCAGCAGGTGCACGGCTTCCTTGGCCGTGAGGATTTTTGGCTCATCCTTGAGGTCGCCACGGCCGTCGATGTTGTTCAGGTAATCGGAGAGCATCAGCCCCAGGTCCGCCAGGGTCGGGTCGCCGGCGTGGAACGCGTCGGACGCGGCGCCGTACAGCTCCTGGGAAATCAGGCCGAAATCCTCGGTGCCGCGCGCTTCCAGCATGCGCACCACCATCCGGTATTCCTTGCACATGCGGCGCATGATCTGGCCGACCGGGTTGAACTGGCCGAGCTGTCGAGTGATGTCGCGCTCGATGTTCTGGAATTCCAGTTTCACTTTGCTGGAGTCGAATGTCAGTGGCCGATTGAGGTAGTAATCGCGGTCCACTGCCGGCATTTCCTTGCCCTTGGCCTTGAGGAATCCCTTGCGGATGCTGTCGTCCCACTTGACCGCATCGAGGACGCGAATCGGCGTCTGTGCCAGCACAATGCGATCGGACAAAATGCGTATCGTCTGCTGGTAATCGTCCACCCGAAACTCCTGTAGAAAAACCGTTATGTGCTGAGTCTATTTACTTTTGGCCAGGCGCTGATAGCGCACCGCCTCGACGAAGACATCGGAATTGGCCGGATCGTCGAGGTAGCTGAAGACCTGATCCATTGCGTTGTCGACCAGTACGCCGTCGCCGTCATCGGTCTGGAAACCTTCGCCGCTCAGGACTTTTTGTCCGAGGGCCTGGTTGATCTGATCGAGGTCGAGGTTATAGACCACCAATTCATGCTTGTCCGTGAGCTCGAACCCGGCAATGGTGAAGTGGCCGCCGTATTTGGCTGGCACCTTCGCTGACAGGTACCAGCGGCTGCCATGGCGCGAGACGGTGAAGGGATAGGCTTCGCGTTCGCCGGGTTTGGCCTTGAAGTAGCTGACCGCCTGATAGCGATGGTCGCCGATGCGCGTCAGCTCCAGGTTCATCGGCTCGCCCCAGGCGTTGGTGCTGGTCCATTTGCCGAGCAAACCTTTGGGCGCGGGGTCGCTCGCGGGCAGCGGTTCCTTGAAGGTCACCAGACAGCCACTGAGCAGCAGGAACGACAAGGCGATCACGATGACGCGCCAGGCTTTCATTTAACACTCCCTATGAACACACGCAGCCCTGAACTGAACACCTGCCCCTGTGGGAGCGAGCAAGCTCGCTCCCACAGGGTTTTGTGGCGCCCTCAGGGATTACACCGACGCGAGTACCAAGTGCATGTAGCGATTGAGGATACCGAGCATTTCTTCTTCACCCACAGGCTCGGCGTCGTTGAGCAGGCCCTGATATTCCATCCGTCCGATAATCGCCGTCAACACCTTGGCATCCTCTCGTGGCTCACGCGAACCCAACACTTCGAAAAGCTGGCAGGTGCCTTGGAGGAGAATCTGCTGATGTGAGCGCACCAGTTCCGCCAGGCGCGGGTTCAACAAGGCCTCCTGACGGAACGCCTGTTCAGCCATCAAGTGTTCGCGACGGTTGATCAATTGCCGGTGAACGTAGTCCGTCATCAACCGTGCAATGTCGTCCGCCAGCTGCGAACGCGCCTCGGGGCTGCCGTCACCGCTGATCACCATCTCGCGCAGCAAGCCCTCATTGTTCACCCACAACTTCGCCATGAACGCCGCGCTGCGTTCTACGTATTGGGCGAAGGTATCGGTGAGCAAGTCATCGATGTCCTTGAAATAGTAGGTGGTGGCCGACAACGGCACACCGGCCTCGGCCGCCACCGCACGGTGGCGCACGGCCCGCACGCCATCGCGCACGACAATGCGCATCGCCGCATCGAGAATGTCCTGTCGACGCTGCTCGCTGCCCTGTCGGCTGGCCTTGCGGCCCTGGTACTGAACACTTTCAGCGACCGCAGTGGCGATACCCGCTGCACCTTCTTGAGCCATTGCACGATTCACGACAGGTCTTTCCTCTCAGATGAAAGCAATAAATTGATACGTTTGTACCAGACAGGCAATAAAAAGCCGCCTGAAAAGGCGGCTTTTTAATTGAAACACTTACGCTTGCGGCCGCATGTGCGGGAACAGGATCACGTCGCGGATCGACGGGGAGTTGGTCAGCAGCATCACCAGACGGTCGATACCGATACCCTCACCCGCCGTTGGCGGCATGCCGTACTCCAGCGCGCGAACGAAGTCGGCGTCGTAGTGCATGGCTTCGTCGTCGCCCGCGTCCTTGTCGGCTACCTGAGCCATGAAGCGCTCGGCCTGGTCTTCCGCGTCGTTCAACTCGGAGTAGGCGTTGGCGATTTCACGGCCGCCGATGAACAGTTCGAAACGGTCGGTGACGTTCGGGTTGTCATCGTTGCGACGGGCCAGCGGCGAGACTTCGAACGGGTACTGGGTAATGAAGTGCGGCTGTTCCAGCTTGTGCTCGACCAGCTCTTCGAAAATCATCACCTGCA
Organism: Pseudomonas sp. GW821-FHT10C09; assembly: GCF_059415465.1. Lineage (NCBI taxonomy): Bacteria > Pseudomonadati > Pseudomonadota > Gammaproteobacteria > Pseudomonadales > Pseudomonadaceae > Pseudomonas > Pseudomonas sp. GW821-FHT10C09. The sequence goes on along the minus strand of NZ_JBWKNG010000013.1, from coordinate 154,690 downwards.
GCTTGCCCAGACCTTCGAAGCCCAGCACCTTGGCGCCGGCTTTCTTGGCGATGGCGCGGGCCTTGTCGATGTCGTTCAGGTCGTCTGCGGTCAGCTCAGGGTTGTACTTGAGGATCGAATCGAACACCGACAGACGTACGAACGGTTCGCCGAAGTGGAACACTTTGTCGCCGTAAGGCACGTCGGTGCTGCCCAGAACCAGCTGCGCCAGTTCGCGGAACAGCTCTTCGGTCAGGTCCATGTTGTCTTCGTAGTCGGCGTACGCCTGGTAGAACTCCAACATGGTGAATTCAGGGTTGTGACGCGTCGAAACGCCTTCGTTACGGAAGTTGCGGTTGATCTCGAACACTTTTTCGAAACCGCCGACAACGAGGCGCTTGAGGTACAACTCAGGCGCGATACGCAGGAACATTTCCATGTCCAGCGCGTTGTGGTGAGTCTCGAACGGCTTGGCTGCCGCACCGCCAGGAATGGTTTGCAGCATCGGTGTTTCGACTTCAAGGAAGTCACGCTGCATCAGGAAGCTGCGGATGTGCGCAATGACTTGCGAACGGACGCGGAACGTCTGGCGCACTTCTTCGTTGACGATCAGGTCAACGTAACGCTGACGGTAGCGCTGTTCGGTGTCGGTCAGGCCGTGGTGCTTGTCCGGCAGCGGGCGCAGTGACTTGGTCAGCAGGCGCACGGTGGTCATTTCAACGTACAGGTCGCCCTTGCCGGAACGGGCCAGGGTGCCTTCGGCGGCAATGATGTCGCCCATGTCCCAGGTTTTCACCGAGGCCAGGGTGTCTTCGGACAGGGTTTTACGGTTGACGTAAACCTGAATCCGCCCGGTCATGTCCTGGATCACCATGAACGAACCACGGTTGAGCATGATGCGACCGGCAACCTTGACCGGGATTGCAGCCTCTGCCAGCTCTTCCTTGGTCTTGTCCGCGTACTTCTTCTGCAGATCTTCGCAGTAGTTTTCGCGGCGGAAGTCGTTCGGGAAGGCATTGCCCTTGGCGCGCTCGGCAGCAAGCTTTTCCTTGCGCAGGGCGATCAGGGAGTTTTCTTCCTGTTGCAGGGCTTGCGGGTCGAGTTCTAGGTCGCTCATGTCTTTAAATATTCCATCACGGGTTCGTTGCCCCCAGGCCTGCGGCCTGGGGATCGCCGGCAAGCCGGCTCCTACAGGGGATCGCGTGGGTCAGGCGATCCGGTATTGCATGGCTTACAAGCCTTGTTTCAGGCTGGCCACCAGGTATTCGTCGATGTCGCCGTCGAGCACCTTGTCGCAGTCGCTGCGTTCGATGTTAGTGCGCAAATCCTTGATTCGCGACGCATCGAGTACATACGAGCGGATCTGGTGACCCCAGCCGATGTCGGACTTGGTGTCTTCCAGGGCCTGGGAGGCGGCATTGCGTTTCTGCACTTCCTGCTCGTACAAGCGCGCCCGCAACATTTTCATCGCGGTGTCTTTGTTGGCGTGCTGGGAGCGTTCGTTCTGGCAGCTGACCACGGTGTTGGTCGGTACGTGGGTGATACGTACGGCCGAGTCGGTGGTGTTTACGTGCTGACCACCGGCACCGGAGGAGCGGTAGGTGTCGATGCGCAGGTCCGACGGGTTGATGTCGATTTCGATGTTGTCATCGATTTCCGGCGACACAAACACAGCCGAGAACGAGGTGTGGCGGCGGTTGCCAGAGTCGAACGGGCTCTTGCGCACCAGACGGTGCACGCCGATCTCGGTCCGCAACCAGCCAAAGGCGTATTCGCCCTTGATGTGCACGGTCGCGCCCTTGATCCCGGCGACTTCACCGGCGGACAGTTCCATGATGGTCGCGTCGAAACCGCGTTTGTCAGCCCAGCGCAGGTACATGCGCAGCAGGATGTTGGCCCAGTCCTGGGCCTCGGTGCCACCGGAGCCGGCCTGGATGTCCAGGTAGGCGTTGTTGGCATCCATTTCTCCGCTGAACATGCGACGGAATTCGAGTTTTTCCAGCGACTCGCGCAGGCGCTCGACTTCGGCGGCGACGTCATCGACGGCGGCCTGGTCTTCTTCTTCGGCGGACATCAGCAGCAAGTCTTTGGCGTCGGCCAGGCCGGTGTGCATTTCGTCGAGGGTTTCGACGATCTGCGCCAGCAGGGACCGCTCGCGGCCCAGTTCCTGAGCGTACGTCGGGTTGTTCCAGACAGACGGATCTTCAAGCTCGCGATTGACTTCAGTCAGACGCTCATGCTTTTGATCGTAGTCAAAGATACCCCCGAATAGTTTCGGAGCGCTCGGACAGGTCCTTGATACTGTTAAGGATCGGGTTGATTTCCATGGCGGGCAGCACTCGTTGGCGAACTTTTGAAAGCCGGCGAGTATAACGTAAACAGGCCTCCACGGCAGCCCGCCTGGCGGCTTTAGGGGTGAATGGTTTTGGTGTGGCGAGGGAGCTTGCTCCCGCTGGGGCGTGAAGCGCCCCCAACAAATGGGACTGCTGCGCAGTCCAGCGGGAGCAAGCTCCCTCGCCACAGGGGCCCGTCAGGCAGGAAAACTACTCGATCCCGACCTGATTGCGCCCATTGTTCTTCGCCAGGTACAGCCCCTTGTCCGCCGCCGAGATCAATTGCCGGCAATCGCTGCCCGGCTGTGGGACCAACGTGGACAGGCCAATGCTGATGGTCAGGCATGAACCTTCGGTCGGTGAAATGTGCGGAATCTTCAGCGCCGCCACGGTTTGGCGCAATTTTTCCGCCACCAGACGCGCACCGCCCGGCGTGGTGTTGGGCAGCACCAACGCAAACTCTTCGCCACCGTAACGGGCCGGCAGGTCTGACGGGCGAGCGCTGGCCTCGCGAATCGCCGTCGCCACCTTGCGCAAGGCTTCATCGCCCTCCAGATGACCGAAGCTGTCGTTATAGTCTTTGAAATAATCCACATCGATCATCAGCAGCGACAATTGGCTCTGGTCACGCAACGATCGGCGCCATTCCAGTTCCAGGTATTCATCGAAATGTCGGCGGTTCGACAGCCCGGTCAGGCCATCGGAGTTCATCAGCCGCTGCAGCACCAGATTGGTGTCGAGCAATTGCTGCTGGCTGACCCGCAACGCGCGGTACGCCGCATCGCGCTGCAACAGCGTCATGTAGGAGCGCGAGTGATAACGGATGCGCGCCACCAGTTCGATGTTGTCCGGCAGCTTGACCAGATAATCATTGGCCCCGGCTGCAAACGCCGCGCTCTTGATCAGCGGGTCTTCCTTGGTCGACAGGACAATGATCGGAATGTCCTTGGTCGCCGGATGATTGCGGTACTCGCGCACCAGGCTCAAGCCGTCCAGACCGGGCATTACCAGGTCCTGCAGGATCACCGTCGGCTTGATGCGGATCGCCTGGGCGATGGCCTGGTGCGGGTCGGCGCAGAAGTGGAAGTCGATATTGTCTTCGTTCGACAACCCGCGACGCACCGCTTCACCGATCATCGCCTGATCGTCCACCAACAACACCATGGCAGCGTTTTCGTCGGTTTTGAAGCCGTCGAGCTGTAATTCAGTCATGTGCGGTCACCTGAGTTCTACCTGGGCCAGGATTGCTGCTAATGGCGGTCATTTGGCGAATATCTCCAGCAATCGTGGCGCTATCTTGTCCAGTGGGCGAATCTCCATGGCGGCGCCGATGGCCGCGGCCGCTTTGGGCATTCCATATACCGCACTGCTTTTCTGGTCCTGAGCGATGGTCAGGTAACCTTGTTGGCGCATGAGTTTAAGCCCCTGCGCGCCATCGCGCCCCATGCCCGTCAACAAAACCCCTACGGCGTCACCGTTCCAGTAATTGGCCACGCTCTCGAAAAACACATCGATCGAGGGCCGGTAGATTTCGTTCACTGGTTCGGCGGTGTAGGCCAGCGTGCCGTTTTTCAATAATCGAATATGGTGGTTGGTGCCGGCCAGCAATACGGTTCCGGCCTGAGGCGCTTCGCCCTCGACCGCCAGACGCACGTTCAAGCCACTGGCACTGCCGAGCCATTCGGCCATGCCGGCGGCGAACACCTGATCGACATGCTGCACCAGCACGATGGCCGCCGAAAAATCCCGCGGCAGGCCCTTGAGCAGGATTTCCAGGGCTGCCGGCCCGCCGGCGGACGAACCGATGGCAATCAGGCGCTGGCGCGAGGCAGCACTGCGCAGCGGGCTCGGCATCGATCGCTCGCGGCTGCCCCGCTCGCCGATCAACCAGCCAATGTTCATGATCTTGCGCAACAACGGCGCCGCCGCTTCCTGGGCGTTGCCGGCACCGAGCGCCGGGGTATCGACCACGTCCAGTGCGCCGTGGCCCATGGCTTCGAACACCCGGTGCACGTTCTGCTGGCGATCGACGGTGACGATCACAATGGCACACGGCGTTTCGGCCATGATCCGCCGAGTGGCCTCGACCCCGTCCATCACCGGCATGATCAAATCCATCAGGATCAGGTCCGGCGTCTGTTCGGCGCACTTTTGCACCGCTTCCTTGCCATCGCTGGCGACCCAGATGACCTGGTGCGCCGGCTGAAACGCCAAGGCGCGGCGCAAGGCCTCCACCGCCATGGGCATGTCGTTGACGATTGCGATTTTCATGCCCGTGCTCCTCCGATGAGCTCAGCCACCGCATCAAGCAGGGCATCGTCATGAAAACTGGCTTTGGCTAGATAATAGTCGGCCCCGGCGTCCAGTCCACGACGACGGTCCTCTTCACGATCCTTGTACGACACCACCATCACCGGCAGCGATTGCAGGCGGTTGTCGCGGCGCAACAATGACACCAATTCGATGCCATCCATGCGCGGCATATCAATGTCGGTGATCAGCAGATCGAAATCCTCCGAACGCAGGGCGTTCCAGCCATCCATACCATCAACGGCCACCGCCACTTCATAGCCGCGATTGAGCAGCAGCTTGCGTTGCAACTCGCGAACCGTCAGCGAGTCATCGACCACCAGAATCCGCTTGCGTGCCGCTTCGACCGCCTGATTGCTGTGGCGGGCAATGCGTTCCAGGCGCCCGGTATTGAGCAGTTTATCCACCGAGCGCAGCATGTCTTCGACGTCGACGATCAGCACCACCGAACCGTCATCGAGCAAGGCCCCGGCGGAGATGTCCTGCACCTTGCCCAGACGTTCGTCCAGCGGCAATACGACCAATGTCCGCTCGCCGATAAAACGCTCGACCGCTACGCCGTAAATCGCGTCGCGCTCGCGGATGACCACGACCTTGAGGGTTTGCTGGCTGTTCGGGTTGATCGGGCGGTGCAACAGCTGACTGGCCGCCACCAACCCGACATGCCGCCCTTCGTGCCAGAAGTGCTGACGTCCTTCGACCTGCACGATGTCTTCAGGCTCCAGGTCGCACATGCGTTCGATGTGGGCCAGCGGAAACGCATAAGCCTCGTCACCGACCTCCACCACCAGGCTACGAACCACCGACAGCGTCAGCGGCACTTCGAGGTGGAAACGACTGCCCTCGCCCGCCGTCTGCTCCAGCACCACCGCACCGCGCAACTGGCGGACCATGTGCTGCACCGCATCCAGCCCCACGCCGCGCCCGGACACTTCGGTGACCGTGTCGCGCAGGCTGAAACCCGGCAAGAATAAAAATGTCAGCAGCTCTTCTTCACTGAGTTGAGCGGCGGTTTCGGCTGGGGATAACTGTCGCTCGATGACGGTGCGGCGGACCTTTTCCAGATCGACGCCATGGCCATCATCACTCAATTCCAGCACCAGCAATCCGGCCTGATGCGAGGCGCGCAGACGAATCACACCCTCCGCCGGTTTACCGGCCAGCAGCCGTTGTTCCGGGGATTCGATGCCGTGATCCACGGCGTTGCGCAGCAAGTGCGTCAACGGCGCTTCGAGCTTTTCCAGGACGTCACGGTCGACTTGGGTTTTCTCGCCCTCGATTTCCAGCCGAACCTGTTTGCCCAGGTCCCGGCCCAGATCGCGAACCATGCGCACCTGCCCGGTCAACACATCGGCAAACGGGCGCATGCGACAGGCCAGCGCGGTGTCGTACAACACTTGCGCGCGCTGACTGGCCTGCCACGCAAATTCATCCAGCTCGGCGTTTTTCTCGATCAGCAGTTGCTGGGATTCCGCCAGCAACCGCCGCGCATCTTCGAGCGCTTCCTGGGCTTCCAGGCTCAAGGCGTGATCCTTGAGATGGACGTTGAGGTTTTCCAGGGCCCGCAGACCGTTATTCTGCATGCGCTTGAGGCGCTGCATGGTCGCCAGGTGCGGCTTGAGGCGCTGGGTTTCCACCAGGGATTTGCTCGACAGGTCGAGCAGGCTGTTCAGGCGTTCGGCCGTTACGCGCAGCACGCGCTCACCGTTTTCGGTGGTGCGTTTGGTCTTTTGGGGAGCATCAACAGGCGCGGCGGGCGGCAGTTCAACCACCGGAACCGGCAGCTCGACGCGGGGTTGTATGGATTGACGCTCAGTCACCAGCGGCGCGGCGGGCGCCAGCGGATCGAGCAACTGCGTCATCAACCCCACATAGGTTTCGATATCCGCCGGCGTCACGTTGTTGTTGGGCGTGGCGATGCGCATCAGCAGGTCGGTGCCTCGCAACAACGCATCAATGTGCTCGGGCCGCAGGTACAGGCGCCCTTCCTGAGCACTGACCAAACAGTCTTCCATCACGTGCGCGACGCTGACCCCTGCGTCGACACCGACGATCCGCGCCGCGCCCTTGAGCGAATGCGCCGCGCGCATGCAGGATTCGAGTTGATCGGCCTGGGTCGGATTGCGTTCCAGTGCCAACAGACCTGCGCTCAGGACCTGGGTCTGGGCCTCGGCTTCAAGGCTGAACAGCTCCAGCAACGAGGCGTCGCGCATTTGCTCGGGGGTCATGTGAGGCTCCGGGTCACAGCGGACAGCAATTGTTCTTCATCCAGCCAGCGCAGGCTACGACCTTTGAAGGGCAACACACCTCGGGTGTACTTGCCGCTGGCCTGTGTGCCGGATTGCGAGGCGGCCTCGAGAATTCGCTCGTCGATGGCATGAATCCCGTCGACCTCGTCCACCGGCACCACCACCGGCCCACCGTGGGCGGCGATGATCAACAGGCGCGGCATGACTCGCGTGCTGGACGCCGCATTATTGGTGGCGTCGAGCCCGAGCAACTCCACCAGCGACAGGCACGCGACCAATGCGCCGCGCACATTCGCCACGCCGAGCAAGGCCCGGGAGCGCTGATGCGGCAAGGAATGAATGGCTTGCAGCGGCGCCACTTCCACGAGGCTGCGAGTCGCCAGCGCCAGCCATTCTTCGCCGAGCCGGAACATCAGCAGCGAACGGGTTTTTATGTCCGTTTCGACCGTCGCCGAGTGTTGCACGCGGTCGTCCTGCTGCAACGCATAGCGATCGAGCAAGCGCGTGGCAGCGGCTGAGTACACCGCGCAGTTGCGGCAGTGAATGTGCTCGGCCAGCAGCGGGCAGGACTTGTCGCCGTGGATACCGATGCGGTTCCAGCAATCGTCGATGGCCTGGGCATCTTCATGGGTAACGTTCAAGGTGTCGGAGGCAATCATCGTTTACGCTCACTGTCGGCGCGTTCGCTGCGGGCGGCTCGGTCCTGCAATCGTCTGGCACCCGCCGCATCGCCCCGCGATTGCAGCAAGGCTGCCAGGTGCATCAACGCGTCGGGATGTTGCGGTTCAAGGTACAACGCCTTGCGATAAAAGCCTTGGGCTTCGAGGGCGTTGCCGCCGACATCACTGAGCAGTCCCAGCCAATAAAACACCTGCGCGACCGGTTCATGACTGCGCAAATACTGTTCGCACGCGAGGCGCGCTTCAACACTTTTGCCTTCGTTGGCCAGCACGGCGATGTTCGCGAGTAATGCGGCAGCGTCCGAGGTTTTCGTGGTGGCGGGTAGCGGCGTGACGCTGGCGAACGGGCGATTGCGCACCGGCGGCGGTGGCACGCTGCGCGCCGGTTGCCGCAGCGGCAACGGGGCCGGCACGAACACGGGAAACGGCTCGGGCTCCGGCACACTCTGACGGCTGAACGCAAACGACTGCGCAATGCCAATCGAACGCATGCCAAAACGCCCGAGCAAACCGCCCTCGGCCGGGCCGATAAACAGCACGCCGTCGACATGGGTCAGGCGCTTGAGCACCTCGAAAACCTGCTGCTGGGTCGGCTGGTCGAAATAGATCAGCAAGTTGCGGCAGAACACAAAATCATATGGCGGCTCGCTGGACAGCAACGCCGGATCGAGCAAGTTGCCGACCTGCAACCGCACCTGATCCAGCACGCGATCACTGAGACGATAGACGTCGCCTTCGGCGCTGAAATGCCGGTCACGAAAGGCAATGTCCTGACCACGAAACGAGTTTTTGCCGTACAGCGCACGCCGGGCTTTTTCCACCGACAGCGGGCTGACGTCCATGCCTTCCACCTTGAACTGATGGGGCTTGAGCCCGGCATCGAGCAAGGCCATGGCGATGGAATACGGTTCTTCCCCGGTGGAACACGGCAGGCTGAGAATCCGCAGCGCGCGCATGTTGTTGATCTCGGCCAGGCGTTTGCCGGCCAGTTTCGCCAGCGTCGCGAAGGATTCCGGGTAACGGAAAAACCAGGTTTCGGGCACGATCACCGCTTCGATCAACGCCTGCTGCTCATCCTGCGAACCTTGAAGCGTGTGCCAATACTCGTCAGCCGTCAGCGCACGGGAGGCGATGCTGCGCTGGCGCACCGCGCGCTCGATGATTGCCGGGCCGACCGACGTCACGTCGAGGCCGATACGCTCCTTGAGGAAATCGAAAAACCGTTGATCGCTGCTCATGGCCGCTCCTCAAGCAGCGCCGGATCGAGAGGCGGCGACGGGAACAACAGCGCGCGAACCTGATCATCGAGCAAATCGGCGACCCGCACCCATTGCAGTAAACCTTGGGTATCTTCGCGCACCGGCCCGAGGTAAGGCGCCTGGCGATTGTCCAGGCCATAGGGCTTGAATTCCGCCGGGTTGCAACGCAGCGTGTCAGTCGCCTGCTCCAGGATCAGCCCCAGCCATTGCGTCGGGGTTGATTCATTCGGGCGGTAATTGACCAGCACCAGCCTCGTGCTGGTACGGGCCTGCGCCGGTTGGCCGAAGGTCAGCGCACTGAGGTCGATCACCGGCACCACCGCGCCACGATAGGCAAACACCCCGGCAACCCAATGCGGCGCCTGGGCAATCGGTTTCAACGGCAACCGCGGCAGCACTTCCGCCACTTCGATAGCCTGCAAGGCAAAGCGCTCGCCGCCGATGCGAAACACCAGGTACAACGATTGCTTGACCGGCACCCCGGCCCCGCGTTTGGCCGCGAGTTCGTTCATCAGACTTTGAATCGCGAAACGCCACTGCGCAGGCCTACAGCCACCTGGCTCAGTTCGTCGATGGCAAAACTGGCCTGGCGCAACGACTCGACGGTCTGGCTGCTGGCATCACCCAACTGCACCAGCGCGTGGTTGATCTGTTCGGCGCCGGTGGCTTGGGCCTGCATGCCTTCGTTGACCATCAACACCCGCGGCGCCAGCGCCTGAACCTGATGGATGATCTGCGACAACTGCTCGCCGACCTGCTGCACTTCGGACATGCCACGGCGCACTTCTTCCGAGAATTTGTCCATGCCCATGACCCCGGCCGATACCGCCGACTGGATCTCGCGCACCATCTGCTCGATGTCGTAGGTGGCGACTGCCGTCTGGTCCGCCAGACGCCGCACTTCGGTGGCAACCACAGCAAAACCGCGCCCGTACTCGCCGGCTTTCTCGGCCTCGATGGCAGCGTTCAGCGACAGCAAATTGGTCTGGTCGGCAACTTTGACGATGGTCACCACCACCTGGTTAATATTGCCGGCCTTCTCGTTGAGAATCGCCAGTTTGGCGTTGACCAGATCGGCCGCGCCCATCACCGAGTGCATGGTGTCTTCCATGCGCGCCAAGCCTTGCTGCCCGGAACCGGCGAGTACCGAGGCCTGATCGGCAGCGGTGGACACTTCAGTCATGGTGCGCACCAGATCACGGGACGTCGCGGCGATCTCACGGGAGGTCGCGCCGATTTCCGTGGTGGTGGCGGCGGTTTCGGTGGCGGTGGCTTGTTGTTGCTTGGACGTGGCAGCGATCTCGGTGACCGAAGTGGTGACTTGCACCGATGAGCGCTGGGCCTGAGACACCAGGGATGTCAGCTCGGTCATCATGTCGTTGAAGCCGGTTTCCACGGCGCCGAATTCGTCCTTGCGCTCCAGGTTCAAACGACCGCTGAGGTCGCCGGTGCGCATGATTTCGAGGATTTTCACGATCCGGTTCATCGGCGCCATGATCGCGCGCATCAGCAGCAAGCCACAGAAACCGGCGGCCAATACCGCCACGAGCAGGGAAATGCCCATGCTTATTTTTGCCGTCAGCACCGCGTCATCGATGGCGGCGATATCGTTGTCGGCCACGGCTTTGTTTTCGCGGATGATGTCATTGAGTTTCATCCGGCCGGCGGTCCAAGCCGGGGTCAGCTGTTCGTTGAACAGCTTGATCGCGTCAGCTTCCTGATTGCTTTTATGCAGGTCGAGCACCTTCATCAGGATCTTCTGGAAATCCTCATGCAGTTTTTCGAAGGCGGCGATTTCGACCTTGTCCTCCTCCGTGGTCACCGTGCTGCGATAGTTATTGATCTGCTCCATCAGTCGCGCCTCGAACGCCTTGAAATCGGCGGCGTCTTCGGCACTGATGCCCTGACCTTCCTTGAGGCCGAGCATTTCCTGGGTCTGGAGGAAACTGTCGACCCAGGCGCTGCGAATCATCGAGCTGAAATACACCCCCGGAAGCGCATCATCGCGAACGCTTTCTTCACTGGCTTCGATCTTCAACAGCCGTGAATACGAGACGACAACCATCAACAGCATGATGGCGATGATCACCGCAAAACTCGCCAAAATGCGTTGGCGCAACGTCCAGTTCTTCACAGTCAGTCCTCGGGGTGGTTCAAGTGCTGCGGAGTATAGCCGAGGGTGTTTCATTTATAAGACGGAAAGTAGGCCCAGGCGGGAGGGCTTCTGCTGGATTGGTCGCTGGGGATGGGGGGTGTCTGAAGACGCCTTCGCGGGCAAGCCCGGCTCCCACGGGGACCGGATTGTCCGGATGGACGCGGTCCAATGTGGGAGCCAGCCTGCTCGCGAAGAACGATGGCGGGGTTTAACGGGAATGGACGGACCTACTTAAAAGATCCTTCACTCCAGCTTTCCTTATACCTGCCTCCAGAATTACTCGACTTGAATAACGGTGATAATCGATTTGTTTTTATAAACGACAAGCAGGCGGGAACTATCAAGGCTGAGCGTCAGGCTGCATGGATCGCCTGCAACAACAAAAGTCTTGACCTCCTTGCGGTTCACAGTATCAAGAGCTTTCACTTTGGATCCCTCACTGGAAAAATAGAGCAGTCGACCGTCCGGACTCAAAGTAATCACGCCCGGCTGAATAACGTCGACAGTGTGGATTACGAGCAGACTTGTGGAGTCAATGACCATTATCTTTTGTGCATTATAATCATTAGCGTAAATGTGCTTTCCATCCGGGCTTATTGCTAGTGAGTGTGCATGCCAGGGCAGCTTTGCTCGCTTAATTAATGAGTCGCTGCTTGTAGAAATACTGAATAATTCTGAACCATAAGTACGAAAAGTAAATATGGTTTTACCATCAGGAGCCATGACAATTAAATTAGCTTCCGGCAATCCTGTACTCTTATCACGCTTGAGCGCAATGTCTGTTTTCGTCATCCCGTGCGTGAAAAGAGTATATGCATGGGTACCCTCTAGGTTAAAAACACATTCCCCAGAATTAAAACCAGTCGTCTCAATCCGGGCTTGCTCTCCTGACGACAAGCTCATAGCTGAATGATAATAACCATAAGAGCTGCTCATAAAGACCTGGTCACTATCAGGAGCAATCGCAAAGTAATTCATGCCTAAATTTTCTATTCGCGCACCTACCATCTGCAGGGTTGCGGCATCAATGACTGCCAAAAAGCCATTACTTGGGTGCGGTTTACTCACTAAAATTTTCGTACCATCCGGACTAATTGCAACACTACCGAATTGCCAAGCTGGAGCGATACCGTTTGTGGTAAAACCAAAATCCATCTCACCAGTTTTCCCTCGACTTGTAACATCCAGCTTCGCGGTCACGACATTGCCATCATATTCCGCCTTGATGATGTAAGTCGTACCAGGTGCATCCGCCCCCGTCACGCCCAGGATTTCCAACACACCAAACAAACCGGTCTTAAACTCACGTCGCCCGGTAGTGCCGTCCGGGTATTTGAAATTGCTCGGAATAGTCACATACACCGATTTTTCTTTGATGAACTCTCCATTTTCGTCCACCAACTTGAGCTTAATACCAGTCAAGTGCCCCATTGGCGCAATGCGATAAGGCGCATTGAGAAACTCCAGCGTGGCTTTCATTCCCGCCGTGACCAGTGTGTAGCGTGCCAACGTAAAGGTCTTTTTTGTGCCGTCGACTTCATTGGGGTAGAAGTCCACTTGCAGCCGAACCCTCAACTCTTTACCCGGCGCGAACAACTCCAGGTCTTTGCGAAGCAATACATACTCGAGCCCCTTCTGGACCTGTTCCGGCGTCAAGGTTTTGCCCACTGCAATCGCGACGGTCTTGGGATTGCCATCTTTGCCGGTACCCAACACATGTACCCAGATTTTCTGCAGCAGCCCGATAAGCGGCCAAGGCGCACAAACGATGTGTGCATCATCGGTAAACGCCCGCAGATCCACGGCGTTCGTCCCATAGGCCTCAACAATTTCCGGCTTCGGAAAGTTCGGATCCGTCACGTTGACGCTCTCGATGGTCAGGGTCAACGGCTCGGACTCCGTCTCCACGCCACCACTCAACAGGATCCACGTGAACACCACCTCCCGACCCGCGTTGGCCAGGATGAACGCCGTAGTCAGCTGGAAGTTCGCGCGGAAGTTGGAATTGAGCGCGACAAAGGTGAATACCGGTGTCCCTGCTCCCGCGGCCCCGCCCTTCACCACCAGTTTGGCTTTATCGCCGGGTTTGAAGCCTTTGGCCCAATCCACCCGGACCACGAAACCCGTGGTGTATTTGATCGGAATGATCACTTTGCCTTCCAGCCCCGGTACAAAAGGAGCGGTCGGAAGTTCCACTTTGGGCGTCAGGTCGACCTTGATCGAGAGGGACGGCGATGGCAGTGAATTCTGGGTAGGGTTCTCCAGCTGGTCATATACCGTATAAGAAATCCCGACAGCGTTACCATTACCGGCCCCCATGAAAAAGGCTATCGGCAGAAGGATGTTGAACGCCCCCCCGACTAGATCCTTTTGAACCACGGTGTATTCGTACTCAAAGTAGTTGTCGCCGTTTCTGGCGGTCACTATCACCACGTCGTGCAATCTGATATTCGCGTAAGTGACGGCAAGCGGGACACCTGGACCGGCCGTTACCAGGTCGACGCCGTTTTGTATGACATATTCAGGCAACTTAATGCCCAACCCTTCGTGGATGTCCTTGCCGTCATTTATCGGGTCGTCGCCACCCGGCAGACTCTCGTTGTACAACACCCACTGCGTGGGGGACGTTTCGTCATTGTCACTAAAGCGCTTGGTTACGTAATGAAAAGCGTGCGCCCCCTCACGAAGCCGGGCCCTGGGCACTTCGAAAGTGGTGCGTTGAGTATTCGGGTCGACCGTGAAAGGGACTGTGATACGCACGCCGTTATGATGGAGTTCCAAAGAATCAGCCTCCGGATAGGGCGGGTCCGCAACCACTTTCAGATGCCTGCCTGCAGTGAGCACCAATGGCACCCCAACAGGATCCAGTACCTTGGGATCTTCCGATTTGACGCCTGGCTTTGAACCCGGAATTTTGAGTGGCGACAGCGCCAGGAGTCCGGACTCACGTGAGATATCAGTCATGAAACGCGCTCCCATTCGACAGGCCGCGAAGAGCGGCGTAGGTAGCGGTATCAAATCCCTGAAACGCTTTCCCGGCTACTGTCAGAAATAACAGGTATGCGGTGTTTCAAGACGAACGGTCACCGACAGATATTCATTTCATCCCCCAACATTTTGCCGGCGCGGCTACCTTCCAGATTTACTTGAGCTTGCTGGAGGGCTCTGTGACTGCATCCATTGGGTTAAACCAGTCGGCGCGTCAGACGATTCTGCGAGGTCATGCGATCTTCCCGAGCGATAATCGGGGGCCGGTACAAGCGACTGATGGCCCGGTGATCCCACAAGAATTATGTCAACGCTTGGCGCACCTGTTTTTCCAGTTCGGCCTTCAACCCCGGCTCCAGCTTCAACTGCCGCGCCAGTTCATCGAGGTAGGATTTCTCCATGAAGTTCTGCTCATCCACCAGCATCACGCTGGCGATGTACATTTCGGCGGCCATTTCCGGGGTGCTGGCGGCGCGGGCAACTTCCGCAGGGTCCAGTGGCTTGCCGAGTTCGGCATGCAGCCATTGTTGTAATTCCTGATCGTTGTCGAGCTTGGTGAACTCACCTTCAATCAACGCTCGTTCGCGCTCATCGACGTGGCCATCGGCTTTGGCGGCAGCGACCAACGCCTTGAGAATCGCCTGGCTGTGCAGCTCGACCTGCGCCGGGGGCAAGCGGTCGAGTGTTTGCGGTTCAGTGTTCGGCGCGGTGCCTTGCTGCGCCTGCCAGTTGCCAAAGGCTTTGTAAGCCACTGCCCCGAGTGCCGCGAGGCCGCCATAGAGGGCGACTTTGCCGCCAACACTGCGGCCCGTTTTGCTGCCGAGCAACAACCCCATGGCGCCCGCCGCTATCGCACCGCCGCTGGCGCCCGAGAGCAAACCACCGAGCCCACCGCTGGACGCCTTGTTCTGAGTGCCTCCAGCCTTGTTCTGCAACAGATCTTGACCGGACTTGAGCAGTTGATCGAGCAAACCACGGGTATTCATTTTGCCGTCTCCACGAAAGGGGTAACCGGCCACCAGCCTAGATCGAAAGTGCCCGCCCCCTGCCGGCGAGAATGCTTCCAGATGTTGCTCATATCTTGTAACGCCCACAGGCCCATCGATTAAAACGATATACACTCAAGCGAATCTATAAAAACCGCCCACCGGGTACTTTCCCCATGATGACCTTGCGTCAGATTCGTCATTTCATCGCCGTGGCCGAGACCGGCTCGATCTCCGCCGCCGCGCAAACCGCGTTCATTTCCCAATCGACCCTGACCCTGGCGATCCAGCAACTGGAGCAGGAAATTGGCGTCGGCCTGTTCAACCGTCACGCAAAAGGCATGACCCTGACCCACCAGGGGCATCAATTCCTGCGTCAGGCGCACCTGATTCTGGCCACGGTGGACAACGCCAAGCGCAGCCTGCAACAGAGCACCGATCAGGTTGCCGGGCAGTTGATCGTCGGCGTGACCAGCCTCGTTGCCGGTTATTACCTCGCCGATTTACTCACCCGTTTTCAGCGTGCCTACCCCAACGTCGAGATCCGGGTGATGGAGGATGAACGCCCCTACATCGAGCATTTGCTGGTCAGCGGCGAAATCGATGTCGGCGTGCTGATCCTCTCCAACCTCGAGGACCGTCACGCCCTGCAAACCGAAGTCCTGACGCATTCGCCCCACCGTTTATGGCTGCCGGCGCAGCATCCGTTGCTGGAGCACGACAGCATCAACCTCGCCGACGTGGCGCGAGAGCCGCTGATTCAACTGAACGTCGATGAAATGGACCGCAATGCCCAGCGCATGTGGTCCGCGGCCTCCCTGCAACCGCGAATCACCCTGCGAACAGCGTCGACGGAAGCGGTGCGAAGCCTGGTTGCCGCCGGTTTGGGGGTTTCGATCCAGCCCGACATGACCTATCGCCCGTGGTCGCTGGAGGGCGACATCATCGAAGCGCGGCCCATCGCCGACCTGAGCCAGACCCTCGACGTCGGCCTGGCCTGGCGTCGTGGCACTGCGCGTCCGGCGCTGGTCGACCCGTTCCTGACCGTCGCCCGCGAACAACCCCACGGCGGGCGCAAGCCATCTATTTAATCGAACGCCACCTTCAGTATTTAGTATTTGTCGACCTCGGGTCCGCGCACTAGTCTTGCTGCATCTATATAAGACGGCCGGGCCCCAGTCACAGGGAGCAGCATGGCCACACAAGAAAAGAGAACCCGAAAAATGGCTGGCGCGCAGACCCCGTTGTTCACCGCGTTGTTGATCGATGGCGAATTGGTCGCAGGCCAGGGTTTTGTCGAACCGATCCTCAACCCCGCCACCGGGGAAGTGCTGACGCACATCGCCGAAGCCAGCACCGAGCAAGTCGAAGCCGCCATCCTCGCCGCCCATCACGCCTTCGCCAGTTGGTCGCGGACCACACCGCAGCAACGCTCGAACCTGTTGCTGGACATCGCCAACGCCATCGAAAAACAAGCCGACCTGCTCGCCCGTCTCGAATCCCTGAACTGCGGCAA
The DNA here is from genome assembly GCF_059415465.1 of Pseudomonas sp. GW821-FHT10C09. Classification (NCBI taxonomy): domain Bacteria; kingdom Pseudomonadati; phylum Pseudomonadota; class Gammaproteobacteria; order Pseudomonadales; family Pseudomonadaceae; genus Pseudomonas; species Pseudomonas sp. GW821-FHT10C09. The sequence goes on along the minus strand of NZ_JBWKNG010000013.1, from coordinate 138,235 downwards.
GCCGTTGCACCTGGCCCGTCAGGACGATTTGAGCGCGACGGTCGATGTGTTCCGCTTCTTTGCCGGTGCCGTGCGTTGCCAGACCGGCCAGCTCAGCGGCGAATACCTGCCGGGCTACACGAGCATGGTGCGCCGCGATCCAATCGGGGTCGTCGCCTCCATCGCACCGTGGAACTACCCGATCATGATGGCCGCGTGGAAAATCGCCCCGGCCCTCGCCGCCGGCAACACGCTGGTGTTCAAACCGTCCGAACACACGCCGCTGTCCATTCTGGCACTGGCGCCCGCCCTGGCCGAGATCCTGCCGCGCGGGGTGATCAACATTGTCTGCGGCGGCGGTGAAGGCGTCGGCAGCCACTTGGTCAGCCATCCTAAAGTGCGCATGGTGTCGTTGACCGGCGATATCGTCACCGGGCAAAAAATCCTCCAGGCCGCTGCGAAAACCCTGAAGCGCACGCACCTCGAACTCGGCGGCAAAGCGCCGGTGATCGTCTGCAACGATGCGGACATTCAAGCGGTGGTCGAAGGCGTGCGCACTTACGGTTATTACAACGCCGGTCAGGATTGCACCGCCGCGTGCCGGATTTATGCACAGGCCGGGATTCATGACCGTTTGGTGGCCGAGCTTGGCGCGGCGGTCAGCAGCCTGCGGTTCGCCGGCAAACGCGATGCCGATAACGAAATCGGCCCGCTGATCAGCACCCGTCAGCGCGACCGCGTGGCCAGTTTCGTCGAACGCGCCCTCGGCCAGCCGCACATCGAACGCGTGACCGGCGCGGCAGTGCATTCCGGTGCCGGCTTCTATTACCAGCCGACGTTGCTGGCCGGCTGCAAGCAGAGCGATGAGATCGTCCAGCGCGAAGTGTTCGGGCCGGTGGTCACCGTGACCCGTTTCGACGGGCTCGAACAAGCGGTGGACTGGGCTAACGACTCGGAATACGGCCTCGCCTCCTCGGTCTGGACCCAGAACCTCGACAAGGCGATGCAAGTCGCGGCGCGCTTGCAGTACGGCTGCACCTGGATCAACAGCCATTTCATGCTGGTCAGCGAAATGCCCCATGGCGGCTTGAAGCGTTCGGGCTACGGCAAAGACTTATCCAGCGATTCGCTTCAGGACTACAGCGTGGTGCGGCACATCATGGCGCGCCACGGCCAGCATCTCTGACTACGCTAATAACAAGCCGCTAACGGCATGCTTCACCACGTTCACAACTGCCCCGACCATAATTAAAGAAGAGGGAATTCCCATGTTCGTGCACAAGACCGCACTGTTCAGTGCAATCACCACCGCGCTGCTGGCGAGTGCCAGCCTCCAGGCCGCCGAACCGCTGAAAGCGGTGGGTGCCGGCGAAGGTCAGCTGGATATTGTGGCTTGGCCGGGCTACATCGAACGTGGCGAAAGCGACAAGGCCTACGACTGGGTGACCGGTTTCGAGAAGGAAACCGGTTGCAAGGTCAATGTGAAAACCGCCGCCACTTCCGATGAAATGGTCAGTTTGATGGCCAAGGGCGGTTACGACCTGGTCACCGCATCCGGCGATGCCTCGCTGCGGTTGATCGGTGGCAAGCGCGTGCAGCCGATCAACACGGCGTTGATTCCGAACTGGAAAAACATCGACCCGCGCCTGAAAGATGCGCCGTGGTACGTGGTCAACAAACAAACCTACGGCACCCCGTACCAGTGGGGCCCGAACGTGTTGATGTACAACACCAACGTATTCAAGACCGCGCCGACCAGCTGGGGCGTGGTGTTCAATGCCCAAGACCTGCCGGACGGCAAGCCGAACAAGGGACGCGTGCAGGCCTATGACGGCCCGATCTACATCGCTGACGCCGCGCTGTACCTGAAAACCGCCAAGCCGGAATTGGGTATCCAGAACCCGTATGAACTGACCGAAGCCCAGTACAAAGCCGTGCTCGATCTGCTGCGCGCCCAGCAGCCGCTGATCCACCGCTACTGGCATGACACCACCGTGCAGATGAGCGACTTCAAGAACGAAGGCGTGGTCGCCTCCGGTGCGTGGCCCTATCAGGTCAACGGCCTGATGAACGAGAAGCAGCCGATTGCTTCGACCATTCCAAAAGAAGGCGCCACCGGTTGGGCCGACACCACGATGTTGCACGCCGAGGCCAAGCACCCGAACTGCGCTTACAAGTGGATGGACTGGTCGCTGACCCCGAAAGTCCAGGGTGATGTGGCGGCGTGGTTTGGTTCGTTGCCAGCGGTACCGGCAGCGTGCACCGGCAGCGAGTTGCTTGGCGCTGAAGGCTGCAAGACCAACGGTTTCGACCAGTTCGAGAAAATCGCCTTCTGGAAAACCCCGCAGGCTGAAGGCGGCAAGTTCGTGCCGTACAGCCGCTGGACCCAGGACTACATCGCGATCATGGGCGGCCGCTAAAAGTCATTCCGGTAGCTACTGCGCGTCGACCAGCCGCGCCCGGGCAGTGCTCGCCTCCTCACGTACTAACGTACGCTCCGGGAGCTGCGCGCTGGCCGGACACGGCTAATCGCCGCTCGCTACGCTCCCGAAACGACTTTACGCAATCGACGATTTTCAAGAAGCAAAGCTGATTTACGAATTACTGTTTTTTCAGAAGTCCAGGCTGGGCCGCTGCGACGGCCCTCGCCTTTTTGGAGCACCGCACCATGACGCTTGCAGTCCAGTTCACCAACGTTTCCCGTCTGTTCGGCGAAGTGAAAGCCGTAGACCGGGTTTCCATCGACATTCAGGACGGCGAGTTTTTCTCCATGCTGGGCCCTTCCGGCTCGGGCAAAACCACCTGTTTGCGCCTGATCGCCGGTTTCGAACAACCGAGCGCAGGCTCGATCCGCATCCATGGCGAAGAAGCCGCCGGGCTGCCGCCGTATGAGCGTGACGTCAACACCGTGTTTCAGGATTACGCACTGTTCCCGCACATGAACGTCCTCGACAACGTCGCGTACGGTTTGAAAGTCAAAGGCGTTGGTAAAGCCGAGCGCCAGAAACGCGCCGAAGAAGCCCTCGACATGGTCGCCCTCGGTGGCTACGGCGAGCGCAAACCAGTGCAGCTGTCCGGCGGTCAACGCCAGCGTGTAGCCCTGGCCCGCGCCCTGGTCAATCGCCCGCGTGTGCTGCTGCTCGACGAGCCGCTGGGCGCCCTCGACTTGAAGCTGCGCGAGCAGATGCAAAGCGAGTTGAAGAAACTGCAACGCCAACTCGGCATCACCTTCATCTTCGTCACCCACGACCAGACCGAAGCGCTGTCGATGTCCGACCGCGTGGCCGTGTTCAACAAGGGCCGCATCGAGCAGGTCGACACCCCACGCAATCTCTACATGAAACCGGCCACGACCTTCGTCGCCGAATTCGTCGGCACCTCGAACGTGATTCGCGGCGATCTGGCCAGGCAATTGAGCGGCAATCCACAGCCGTTTTCGATTCGTCCGGAACACGTGCGATTTGCCGAAGGCCCGTTGGCCAGCCACGAGATCGAAGTCAGCGGTTTGCTCCACGATATCCAGTACCAAGGCAGCGCCACGCGCTACGAAATGAAACTGGAAAACGGCCAGACCCTGAACATCAGCCAGGCCAACAGCCAATGGCTGGACGTCAGCGCCCAGCACCAGACCGGGCAACGCATCAGCGCTCGCTGGGCACGGGAAGCGATGATCCCGCTGCACGACACCGTCGTCGGCGGGGTGTGAGATGAACACCGTGGCTATCCCTCAAACCCCGGCCAGCGGCTCGCCGTTGCGCAGGTTTTCCAACCTGCTGTATCGCCGGCCGAATTTTTACCTGTCGCTGCTGCTGGTGCCGCCGCTGCTGTGGTTCGGCGCGATTTATCTCGGCTCGTTGCTGGTGCTGCTGTGGCAAGGTTTCTACACCTTCGATGACTTCACCATGGCGGTCACACCCGACCTGACCCTGGCCAACTTTGCTGCGCTGTTTCAACCCTCGAACTTCGACATCATCCTGCGCACCTTGAGCATGGCGGTAGTCGTGTCCATCGCCAGCGCCATCGTTGCCTTCCCGATCGCCTACTACATGGCGCGCTACACCACCGGCAAGACCAAGGCGTTTTTCTACATCGCGGTGATGATGCCAATGTGGGCCAGTTACATCGTCAAGGCGTATGCCTGGACCTTGCTGCTGGCCAAGGGCGGCGTCGCGCAGTGGTTCGTTCAGCACATGGGGCTGGAGCCGGTGTTGCAGTTCGTGCTGGGTATTCCGGGCGTGGGCGGCAGCACCTTGTCGACCTCGCACCTGGGCCGTTTCATGGTGTTCGTCTACATCTGGCTGCCGTTCATGATCCTGCCGATCCAGGCCTCGCTGGAACGTCTGCCGCCATCACTGCTGCAAGCCTCGGCAGACCTCGGCGCCAAGCCGCGCCAGACCTTCATGCAAGTGATTCTGCCGCTGTCGATTCCGGGCATCGCCGCCGGTTCGATCTTCACCTTCTCGCTGACCCTGGGCGACTTCATCGTGCCGCAACTGGTCGGCCCGCCGGGCTACTTCGTCGGCAGCATGGTGTACGCCCAGCAAGGCGCAATCGGCAACATGCCGATGGCCGCGGCCTTCACGCTGGTGCCAATTGTGTTGATCGCTATCTACCTGACTATCGTCAAACGACTGGGGGCCTTCGATGCACTCTGAAAAGCCTTCATTAGGTTTAAAAATCGCAGCCTGGGGCGGGTTGGTGTTTCTGCACTTCCCGATCCTGATCATCTTCCTCTACGCCTTTAACACTGAAGATGCAGCGTTCAGCTTTCCACCCAAGGGGTTCACCCTGAAGTGGATCGGCGTGGCGTTCTCGCGGCCGGACGTGCTGGAAGCGATCAAGCTCTCGCTGCAGATCGCCACCGTCGCGACCTTGATCGCCATGGTCCTTGGCACCCTCGCCTCCGCGGCGTTGTACCGTCGGGAGTTCTTCGGCAAGCAAGGCATCTCGCTGATGCTGATCCTGCCGATTGCGTTGCCGGGGATCATCACCGGGATAGCCTTGCTGGCGACCTTCAAGACGCTGGGGATCGAGCCGGGGATGTTCACCATCATCGTCGGCCACGCGACCTTCTGCGTGGTGATCGTCTACAACAACGTCATCGCCCGTTTGCGCCGTACTTCGCACAGTTTGATCGAAGCCTCGATGGACCTCGGTGCCGATGGCTGGCAGACCTTCCGCTACATCGTCCTGCCGAACCTTGGCTCGGCGTTGCTGGCCGGCGGCATGCTCGCGTTTGCCCTGTCGTTCGACGAAATCATCGTCACCACCTTCACTGCCGGCCATGAACGCACCCTGCCGCTGTGGCTGCTCAACCAGCTCAGCCGCCCGCGGGACGTGCCGGTGACCAACGTCGTCGCGATGCTGGTGATGATGGTGACCATGCTGCCGATCCTTGGCGCCTATTACCTGACCCGGGGTGGCGAGAGTGTGGCCGGTAGCGGCGGGAAATAACCGGATAACTGCAGGAACCCCATCCACTGTGGGAGCGGTTTCGACAGAACAATAAAAGCTGCAATGAGGACAAATGCCATGCAAACCAAACTCTTGATCAACGGCCAACTGATCGACGGCGAAGGCCCCGCCCAACCTGTGTTCAACCCGGCCCTGGGTCGCGTGTTGGTGGAGATCAACGAAGCCAGCGAAGCCCAGGTCGATGCCGCCGTGCGCGCCGCCGATGCTGCCTTCGACAGCTGGTCACAAACCCCGCCGAAAGAACGCTCGCTACTGCTGCTCAAACTCGCCGACGCCATCGAAGCCCATGGCGAAGAGCTGGCCAAACTGGAATCGGACAACTGCGGCAAACCTTACAGCGCCGCGCTGAACGACGAGATCCCGGCGATTGCCGACGTGTTCCGTTTCTTCGCCGGCGCCAGTCGTTGCATGAGCGGTTCGGCGGGCGGTGAATACTTGCCGGGCCACACCTCGATGATCCGCCGCGACCCGGTGGGCGTGATCGCCTCCATCGCACCGTGGAACTACCCGCTGATGATGGTCGCCTGGAAAATCGCCCCGGCCCTGGCTGCCGGTAATACCGTGGTGCTCAAGCCGTCGGAACAAACTCCACTGACCGCCCTGCGTCTGGCTCAACTGGCGTCGGACATTTTCCCCGCCGGCGTACTCAATCTGGTGTTTGGTCGTGGTCCTAGCGTGGGCAGCCCATTGGTCACCCACCCGAAGGTACGCATGGTCTCGCTGACCGGTTCTATTGCCACCGGCTCTAACATCATTTCCAGCACCGCCGACAGCGTCAAACGCATGCACATGGAACTGGGTGGTAAGGCCCCGGTGATCATCTTCGACGACGCCGACATCGACGCCGCCGTGGAAGGTATCCGCACCTTTGGTTTCTACAACGCCGGCCAGGACTGCACTGCCGCGTGCCGTATCTATGCGCAGGCCGGCATCTACGAAAAATTCGTCGAGAAACTCGGCGAGGCAGTCAGCAGCATCAAGTACGGTTTGCAGGATGATCCGTCGACCGAACTGGGCCCACTGATCACCGCGCAACACCGCGACCGTGTGGCCGGGTTTGTCGAGCGCGCTATCGCACAACCGCACATTCGCCTGATCACCGGCGGCAAGGCTGTGGAAGGCAACGGGTTCTTCTTCGAGCCGACCGTGTTGGCCGATGCGCAGCAGGATGACGAAATCGTTCGCCGCGAGGTGTTCGGGCCGGTGGTGTCGGTGACTCAATTCACCGACGAAGCGCAGGTGTTGGGCTGGGCCAACGATTCGGACTACGGCCTGGCGTCGTCGGTCTGGACCGCAGATGTCGGTCGCGCGCATCGGATGTCTGCTCGTTTGCAGTACGGCTGCACGTGGGTGAATACGCACTTCATGCTGGTCAGTGAAATGCCCCATGGCGGTCAGAAACTGTCCGGCTATGGGAAGGACATGTCGATGTATGGACTGGAGGATTACACCGTCGTCCGGCATGTGATGTTCAAGCACTAAAAGCTTCGCGAGCAGGCTCGCTCCCACAGTTGAATGCATTCCCCCTGTGGGAGCGAGCCTGCTCGCGAAGGCGCCACCTCGGTTTCAAGGCAGAAACCGGCAGTAAGCATCACCAGGTTCCACCCCAAAGAAGCCAAAACAATAACCACCGATCCGGGCAGCGCCTCACGGCCCCGCCACGGTTTCGGACATCCGAAATCTGCCGATTTTCCGGAGCTGACACACTATGGATACAACACCCGAACTTGCTGTACCCGTCGCTGACAGCGATGCCGAACAGCTACGCAAACTGGGTTACACATCGAACTTCAATCGCAGCATGAGCCTGTGGGAAAACTTCGCCCTGGGCTTCACCTACCTCTCGCCGGTCGTAGGGGTTTATACCCTCTTCGGCCTTTGCCTCGCCGCGGGCGGGCCGCCAATGTTCTGGGCCTATCTGCTGGTCGGGTGCGGCCAGTTGCTGGTGTGCCTGATCTTCGGTGAAGTGGTTTCGCAATTCCCGATTTCCGGTGGCGTGTACCCGTGGGCCCGCCGCTTGGTCGGCAAAAAGTGGGCGTGGATGGTCGGCTGGATTTACTCCATCGCCCTGTGCGTCACCATCGCCGCCGTTGCCGTCGGTGCCGGTCCGTACCTGGCCGCCATGATGGGCTTCGAGCCGAGCAACAACACCAACATCGTCATCGCCCTGTTCCTGACGTTGTTCGCCACCCTGGTCAACCTCAGTGGCACCAAGGTGCTGGCGCGCATCGCCATGTTCGGCTTCCTGTGCGAACTGGTCGGCGCGGTGATCGTCGGCGTTTACCTGCTGGTGTTCGAGCGTCATCAGCCGCTTAGCGTGTTGTTCAACACCTTCGACATCAGCGTCGACGGCTCGTACTTGCCAGCCTTCCTCACCGCTTCACTGGCGGGGATGTTCCTGTACTACGGCTTCGAGGCCTGCGGCGATGTGGCCGAAGAAACCCCGAACCCGAGCAAGAAAATCCCGGTGGCCATGCGCATGACCATCTACATCGGCGGCATCGCAGCGATGTTCGCCTGCCTGGCGCTGATCCTCGCCGTACCGGACATGCAAGCCGTGATCAACGGCACCGACAAGGACCCGGTCACCACCATCCTCAACAACGCCTTCGGCCCGGTCGGTTCGAAAGTGGTGATGGGCGTGGTGATGATTTCCTTCATCTCCTGCGTCATCAGCCTGCAAGCGGCGGCGAGCCGTCTGCTGTATTCCTACGCTCGCGATGAAATGGTCATCGGCAGCTCCTTGCTGAAGAAAATCTCGCCAACCACTCAGGTCCCGGTAGCGGCACTGTTCGTCTCCGGCGTCCTGCCGGCGCTGATCATCATCCTCGGCTTCTTCCTGCAGGATGCCGTGGCAACCATCGTCAGCTTCGCCGCCATCGGCATCTACCTGGCCTTCCAGATGATCGTGCTCGGGGCACTCTACGCCCGCATGAAAGGCTGGAAACCGAGCGGCAAATTCACCCTCGGTGCTTGGGGTTGGGCCGTGAACATCGGCGCGCTGGTGTATGGCATCGGCGCCATCATCAACATGGCCTGGCCACGCACACCGGATGCGGCGTGGTACATCAACTACGCCATGGTGCTGAGCACGGCGATCGTGATTGGCCTGGGGTTGTTGTACATGTGGATTGCCAAGCCGTATGACCACGGGACTGCGCCTGCGGGGGATGCGTGGAAGGTTAGTCGGTAAACATACTTGCTCAGCCCGCAGCGATGCGGGCTGGGTGAGTGGTGCTAAATCGGTTGAGGTTTGGAGAGACTTTCAAACTCGTCCATCAGTAGATGAATTTCAGTGCTCGGGTTGGCTTCGCCGCTAATAGCGACATCATCGATTATCTTTGGCGCTAAAGCTCTTGCCCTTCGAAATGGCTCCCCCAAGAGTTTGGCGAAATAGTTGATGTCTTCGCCCTTCTCATACTTATCCATGTTGGGCTTTTCTCTGAGGCTCTTGGCTACCAAGTCGCCTGGAGAGCGCTTCCCGACCGCACGGAAAGGCTTTCGATTGAACCCGAAATGCAGAAGAAGCCAAAACTCAAAACAGGGATATGAAGCGATGACTTTGATTTTTGGATGCGGCCTCGCCAGATCAATGGCTCGCTCAAAGCACAAATGCGTATCGCGATCCAAGGCACAAAACACCTTGTCGAATCCTTTCTGACGGGCGATAGCCGTTTTTACAATGCCACTTGGGTGCGTGATGCCGCAGTGGGCAATTTCCACTTGAGCATTTGCGCGAAAATGAAATGCGGCCTCTTCCAGGTATCGTTTTCCTGACTTGCTGTCTTCACAGAGAATCAGCACTTTGGGTTGAGGCTTGAACCGGGGTGCCTTTCGATCAAACAGCCGTATAGGGCGTGCCATGATCAGCCCCGCCTTATCAACGGTAATCCGCGATAACGGCCTTCAAAGTAGCGCTTCTCGACGTCCTCTCCTTCTCGTCCTGCAAAATCGTGAACCGAATAAAGACAGGTTGCACCGTTGGCATCGCGCTCGGTGATCCAGAACTGATCGCGCCGAAGTGTTTTGGCGTTCATTAGATGAGTGTCATGGGTGGTAAAGATCAGTTGAGTATCCAGCCCACTGTCCAAGTGTTTCTCAATCAGGTCATCAACGATTGAAGGGTGAAGGCTGCTGTCCAACTCATCGACAGAAAGAATCCCGCTCCCATCGGCGTGATTGATCATGAACCAGGGCAGCCAGAACCCGATCAGGTTTTTTGTACCCCCAGACTCCTCTGAAAAATCGAATTCGGCTTTTCCTAAAAGGCTCGTATGCGTCAGGGTAACTTTGTCTTTTTGGGCGGCCGCGAAGAACTCTTTCAGCGTGAGTTTTTTTGCAGGTTGAACAGACTCTGCGTCTTCGATGTTGAGGTGGATAGCGGACACAGGGATATCCACGTCCTTTAGAAAATCTCGCAAATTGCCGGTGTGATCCGAAGCAATCTTCAGAAATCTTATGGACGCGGCTGACAACCCTATGAAGTTGTTCTGCTCGATCACGAGCAGACCGGTCTGAAACCAGCTAAACGGACCCCGCAACTGGGTCAGCTCTTCGCTACTGTTCGCTATCGCCTGCGAAATAAACAATGTTTTGGGGCTCGTCAGACGCCGCCACGCATTGTGGACTTCTTTACCACCCTCAAGGTGCGCTCCAAAAACATACTGCTCACCCTCCTCCGCAAAACGACGCTGATACAGCAGCACTTCCTTGCCTTTGGGGTATGAAACCAGTTGTTCCTCGATAATCCGCTGAGCAGTCAGGCGCAGAACAAACCGATATCGGAGCCCGCGTTGAATGAAGTTGTACTCAAAACAACTGGGTTCATGTTGGAGTTGCGGGTCAAAACGAAAGGGCGAAACCGGTAGCGGTTCATCATTTGATGATGGTAATGCTGTGAGCAACTGTCCGATGATTCCCATCGCCCGAATGAGTGAAGATTTACCAGACGCATTCGGCCCATAGATCGCCGCCACCTTCAATAAATCCGGCAGTTTTTCTCCACTTACCGGCGGCGCGAACAGGTTGCGCTTTTTGCTCAAGCGCGGCGTCGCAGCCATGGACAGGGTTTGCTTGTCGCGGAAGGAGCGATAGTTGGAAACAGAGAATTCAATCAACATGTAGCAAACCTGCAGTTCGTTCCTGAAAGTGGAAAAACCTATAGGAAAAACCAGGACTGTGATGCTGCATCAGTGCACTTCAAGCAAAAACAGGAAATTCCTACAGATCGAACCTTCAAGCTAATACGCCCATTCCTACGCCATGCGTCGCCAGAGTAGACTTGGCGCCGCAAGCGCCTGACCGATAGGCTTTACCCCGTCGCTGCAAAATCAGCGATCCGGGGTCGAAGCCGGATACTCATCAACATGGCGCATCTGCGCTCCCATATGAACTGGGGCATTTTTTGCCTTTCAGTTTCACTTTATGGCGGGCCGTGTGACGCGGGCCTCTTGGCTTACATGTTGATCGAGAATGTCCGACTTCGAACGCCGCACGGTCCGCCACCCAAATCTGTCGAAGGATTAGTGGCGGCTCCTTTTTCAACATGGAGTCGAAGAAATGCACACGCTAAATCAGTCTGAAATTCATCCTCATTTCATCCCTACCGCTTTCCCTCGCCACAACCGGTTCCTCCACGCCATCATCCAAGCAAACCAAGCCTGGTTCTGCGTTCAGGATCTGGGACGTTTGATGGGCCGCCCGCTGGACCAACGACTCACCCAAAAACTCGATCCCGATCAGCGCCGATATATCTGGCTGCTGAAAAACGGCAAAACAGTCGAATCACTCATGATCAGCGAGTCAGGAATGTACGCTCTGCTTGTCCACCATTTCGTCCCGGAAAACCGCAACCTGCGCCAATGGCTGAGCAATGAAGTCATACCTGCGCTCCGTGAGTCGAACGCGGCTCCTGTGGATAACATTCCAAGCCTGAGTTCGTTGCAGTGGGGCGGGCTCTCTGTGCCGCTATTGCATTGGCAACAGTCGGCTTGGATCAAGTGGCGGGATATGCCGGATCTGGTGCAGGCACAGCGACCATTCCCGATCATGGGCACCTGTATCTGAAGGCAGAGCGAATCAACGAGAGTAAAGCAGCCCGGCGTAGGCGTGAGCCTGGGAGATGCTTGGAAGGTTAGTCGGTCAACGAGTTTGCCCCGGTGTCACCAATGGCAGCGGGGCACTCATTGCATTTCGAAATACATCCCCTCCTCCCGTTCTTCTTTCGCCCGCTAAGGTTTCTTCAAACCAATGCAAGGCGATCGGTTGACGAACAAGCCAGTAAGACCTAGGGTGTTTACGTCGTTTACAACGTATACATTTCTAGGAGAGCTGCCATGGCCTCGCCCGTTTTGTCTTTTCGAGTTGAAGAAACGCTCGCCCAACAGCTTGATAGTCTGGCAGCGGCCACCGATCGAGATCGTCAGTACCATCTCAAGCGTGCATTGGTTCGATATGTAGAAGCCGAGTCATGGCATCTGCAAGCCATAAGCGACGGCATAAAAGACGCCGACGCAGGAAAACTCACCGATCTGGACGCCGTAAAGGCTAAGTGGGCAAAACGTGCCGAGCGTAGTACTGACTGAAAAAGCAGAAAGTGACCTTGATTCTATTCATGAGTATTACCAAGGCGCCCTTGGTGCTGATGCCGCATTGGAGGCCATAGCGATTTTTCTGCAATCCTTCAACCAACTGGAGCAGTTTCCAGGGTCGGGAAGGCCTTCAGTAGTACCGGATGTACGTGAATTAGTATTCGGTCGTTATCCATTCATTGCTCCCTATCGATTGATGCATGGCCAGATACAAGTACTGCGTGTTCTGCACCAGCGGGCAGAGCGATCGCAAAATTGGTAATCAGCGACATTCAGCCGCAACACTATCGCGGCGGCTGAAAGTCGTACCTCCTCAAAACCGCGAAACAGTCCGCATCGCATCCACCAGATACCTCATCGCAATCCGGTCGCTCTCCGACAGCTCTCGATACCGTTCCAGTAACTTCATTTCATCCGGGCTGAGCCGGCGCCTTCGACGGCCGCTTGCCAGGCAAGGAAGGATTCCTAACATTTCGGTGATGCCTTGTACTTTTGTCATCGACGATGTCCTTTTATACGTTCGAGAAAACTTCAAAAACCGCATAGCCCTCTCCTTTTTGTTTGTCGCCGGCCTTAAGGGCTGAAGCCGGTCATAAGCACAGAATAGGAACATTCCCGGCGCTGAAAAGCGGTTTTTAGAGTAATTAGTCAAAAAAAGCAGAAATGCCCTATAAATCAGAAGGCGCTGTCAGAAAAATGAACCGAAATGTCTTGTTTCATTGCCGCGCAGCCAATGTGCTACCAATCAATTTTTGTCTGCAACCGAACGGTTTAAGCTATTTGGCATCTGTTTAAAGTCCGTTGCGTTTGGTCGAAGGCATGTCCGAACCGTAATTTTTGATCCAGTACGTGCCAGGAACGGCGCGGGATTGCTCACGACAGGTTGTACTTATGCATCGCAGGAATTTGCTCAAAGCGTCCATGGCCATCGCGGCCTACACCGGTTTGTCGGCCACCGGCCTGCTGGCCAGCCGTGCCTGGGCGGGCAACGGTACGGCGGATGGCGAGGCCCAGGCGTTCGATTTTGAAGCGCTGAAGATTCAGGCCAAGCAGCTCGCCGGCAACCGTTATCAGGACACCAAACAGGTGCTGCCACCGACGCTGGCGACCATGACGCCGCAGAACTTCAATGCGATCCGCTACGACGCGAATCACTCGCTGTGGAAGGATTTGAATGGCCAGCTGGACGTGCAGTTTTTCCACGTCGGCATGGGGTTCAAGCAGCCGGTGCGCATGTACAGCGTCGATCCCAAGACGCGTCAGGCGCGAGAGGTGCATTTCCGCCCTTCCCTGTTCAACTACGAAAAAACCACGGTCGACACCAAACAGCTCACGGGCGACCTGGGGTTTTCCGGCTTCAAGCTGTTCAAGGCCCCGGAGCTGGACCGCCACGACGTGTTGTCTTTCCTCGGCGCGAGTTACTTCCGTGCGGTAGACGCGACCGGCCAGTACGGTCTGTCGGCGCGCGGGCTGGCGATTGATACGTATGCCAAGAAGCGCGAGGAGTTTCCGGACTTCACCAAGTTCTGGTTCGAAACGCCGGACAAGGACAGCACCCGTTTCGTGGTCTACGCCCTGCTGGATTCGCCGAGCGCGACCGGGGCTTACCGTTTCGACATCGATTGCCAGGCCAGTCAGGTGGTCATGGCCGTCGATGCCCACGTCAACGCGCGTACCGCCATTGAGCAACTGGGTATCGCGCCGATGACCAGCATGTTCAGCTGCGGCACCCATGAGCGGCGCATGTGCGACACCATTCACCCGCAAATCCACGACTCGGATCGTCTGGCGATGTGGCGCGGCAATGGCGAGTGGATCTGCCGCCCGCTGAACAACCCCGCGACCCTGCAATTCAATGCCTTCGCCGACACCGATCCGAAAGGTTTCGGCCTGGTGCAGACCGACCATGAGTTCGCCAGCTATCAGGACACCGTCGATTGGTACAGCAAGCGTCCGAGCCTGTGGGTCGAACCGACAACGGCGTGGGGCGAAGGCTCTATCGATCTGCTGGAGATTCCTACCACCGGCGAGACGCTGGATAACATCGTCGCGTTCTGGACCCCGAAAAAACCGGTCGCGGCCGGTGACTCCCTGAATTACGGCTACAAGCTCTACTGGAGCGCACTGCCACCGGTCGGTACGCCGCTGGCGCGGGTCAATGCGACCCGTTCGGGCATGGGCGGCTTCACCGAAGGCTGGGCGCCGGGCGAGCATTACCCGGAAGTCTGGGCGCGACGCTTTGCGGTGGACTTCACCGGTGGCGGTCTGGATCGCTTGCCGGAAGGCGCGGGGATCGAGCCTGTGGTGACGTGTTCGAACGGGCAGGTGAAAGATTTCAATGTGTTGGTGCTGGACGACATCAAGGGTTATCGCATTACCTTTGACTGGTACCCGACCAATGACAGCGTGGCGCCGGTGGAGCTGCGGTTGTTCATCCGGACCAATGACCGGACGTTGAGTGAGACCTGGTTGTATCAGTACTTTCCGCCGGCGCCGGATAAGCGTAAGTACACCTGAGAGTAATAGGTTGTCTGGGCTGGCCCATTCGCGAGCAGGCTCGCTCCCACACTTGATTTTGTGTACGACGCAAAACCAATGTGGGAGCGAGCCTGCTCGCGAAGGCGACCTGACAGATACAAAAATGCCAGCACAGAAACACAGAAGCCCCGATCACACCGATCGGGGCTTTTTGTTTTCCCAGCCTCCCTCAGTCACGCAAATCCGACTCATGTATCGGCTGGTCCCGGTGCGTCGCCCGCTGATATTGCGCAGGCCAGATAGCCTTGCGCCCACCCAGATCATCATCGGCATGCAGCGGCCAATACGGATCGCGCAACAGTTCTCGCGCCAGGAAGATGATGTCCGCCTGGCACGTGCGCAAGATGTGTTCAGCCTGGGCCGGCTCGGTAATCATGCCGACCGTGCCGGTGGCAATGCCCGACTCCTTGCGCACGCGCTCGGCGAAACGGGTTTGATAACCGGGGCCTGTCGGGATTTCGGCATTGGCTGCCGTCCCGCCTGAAGAAACGTCAATCAGGTCCACACCCAGCGCTTTGAGGCGGCGCGCCAGCTCCACGGTCTCATCCGGGTTCCAGCCGTCCTCCACCCAATCAGTCGCCGATACCCGCACGAACAGCGGCAGCTCTTCAGGCCATACCGCACGCACCGCTTCAGTGACTTGCAGTACCAGCCGGATGCGGTTCTCAAACGAACCGCCGTATTGATCGCGCCGCTGATTGCTCAGGGGCGACAGAAATTGATGCAACAGGTAACCGTGGGCGGCGTGGATTTCGACCACTTTGAATCCGGCGGTCAATGCGCGCTGGGCAGCGGCGACAAAAGCCTGGATGACCTCGGCGATCTCGCTTTCTTCGAGTTGCCTTGGGTGCGTGTGTTGCGGGTCGAAAGCAATGGTCGACGGGCCTACCGGCACCCAGCCGCCGTCTTCGGGTTTGACGCTGCCATGTTTGCCGAGCCACGGCCGATGAGTGCTGGCCTTGCGCCCGGCGTGGGCCAACTGGATGCCGGCCACAGCGCCCTGAGCAGCGATGAAGCGAGTAATGCGTTGCAGGGGTTCGATCTGTTCGTCAGTCCACAGGCCAAGGTCCTGAGCGGTGATGCGCCCGTCGGCGGTGACCGCCGTGGCTTCGGTAAACACCAGGCCGGCGCCGCCGACTGCACGACTGCCGAGGTGGACAAGGTGCCAGTCATTGGCCAGCCCATCGACGCTGGAGTACTGGCACATCGGGGAGACCGCGATACGGTTGAGCAGGG
This sequence comes from Pseudomonas sp. GW821-FHT10C09, assembly GCF_059415465.1. Taxonomy (NCBI): domain Bacteria; kingdom Pseudomonadati; phylum Pseudomonadota; class Gammaproteobacteria; order Pseudomonadales; family Pseudomonadaceae; genus Pseudomonas; species Pseudomonas sp. GW821-FHT10C09. Next base: position 122,417 of record NZ_JBWKNG010000013.1, on the reverse strand, counting down.
TCAATTGACGCAGGGTATAGGGTTCAAGCAGCAGACTCATGGGGCACCTCTCGATCAGTGGGCAGGCTCCAGGGTTCTGTTTGAAAGTCGACGAGTGACAGGAAAAAGGTGAAGCACCCGCCCCCGCGGGCAAAAAATTCGACAAGACGTCACAAGGATAATCAAGCAGTGCTTAGAGCCTAGTCGACATCGGGGGATGAGGGAGGGTTCCTGGGATATTTGGCGTCAGGGATATCGCCTTCGCGAGCAGGCTCGCTCCCACAGGGTCCGCGCAATTTCTGTGGGAGCGAGCCTGCTCGCGAAGGGGTCAACGCGGTTCGATGTGGGCAATCATCAGCTGCACGGTCTCGTTACCGCGAAACTCGTTGAGGTCGAGTTTGTAGGCCAGCTCCACCCACTTGATGGTCGGGTTCGGCCAGATATCACGGTCGATACCGAACGCAATGCCGTCGAGTTTCACCGAACCGCATTCGCTTTTCAGCACCACTTTCAGGTGCCGTTCGCCGACGACGCGCTGCTCGACCAGTTGGAACACACCATGGAACAGCGGCTCCGGGAAGTGCTGCCCCCAAGGACCGGCATGGCGCAGGGCGCGGGCCAGTTCGAGGTGAAACTCCTCGACCGCCAGCGTGCCGTCCGACAGCAGACGCCCGGTCAGGTCTTCTTCACGCAATTGCCGGCGCACTTCCGCATCGAAGGCCTCGGCAAACAGCGGAAAATTCGCTTCCGGCAACGTCAGCCCTGCCGCCATGGCGTGGCCGCCGTATTTGCTGATCAGATTGGGATGTTGCGCCGCCACCACGCTCAATGCATCGCGAATGTGGAAACCCTGAACCGAACGCCCCGAGCCCTTGAGCAAGCCATCACCGGCATCGGCAAAGGCGATGGTCGGGCGGAAATAGCGCTCTTTCATCCGCGAAGCGAGGATACCGATGACACCCTGGTGCCACTCGGGATCGAACAGGCACAAACCGAACGGCATCGACTCGACCGGCAAATCCTTCAGTTGCGCCAGCGCTTCACGCTGCATGCCCTGTTCGATGGATTTGCGGTCCTGGTTCATACCGTCGAGTTGCACGGCCATTTCCCGCGCCAGCCCCGCGTCGTCGGTGAGCAGGCATTCGATGCCCAGGCTCATGTCGTCCAACCGGCCTGCCGCGTTAAGGCGCGGGCCGACAATGAAACCCAGATCGGTAGAGGTGATGCGTGCCGGCTCACGTTTGGCGACTTCGAGAATCGCCTTGATCCCCGGCCGCGCACGCCCGGCGCGAATCCGCTCCAGACCTTGATGGACCAGAATCCGGTTGTTGGCATCCAGCGGCACCACGTCGGCGACGCTGCCCAGCGCCACCAGGTCCAGCAATTCACCAATGTTCGGTTGTGGCTTGCTCTCGTACCAGCTGAGGCTGCGCAGACGCGCGCGAAGCGCCATCAACACATAGAAAATAACGCCGACACCGGCCAATGCCTTGCTTGGGAAATCGCACCCTGGCTGGTTCGGATTGACGATGGCGTCGGCCAGCGGCAGTTCATCGCCGGGCAAGTGGTGGTCGGTCACCAGCACGTTGAGGCCGGCCTTTTTCGCCGCGGCCACGCCTTCGACACTGGAAATACCGTTGTCCACGGTGATCAGCAATTGCGGCGTACGGGTCAATGCGACTTCGACAATTTCCGGGGTCAGGCCGTAGCCGTACTCAAACCGGTTGGGCACCAGATAGTCGACATGAGCCGCGCCCAGCAGGCGCAATCCCAACACACCCACGGTACTGGCCGTTGCACCGTCGGCGTCAAAGTCGCCGACGATCAGAATGCGTTGACGCTGTTCCAGCGCCGTCACCAGCAAATCCACGGCGGCATCGATGCCTTTGAGCTGCTGGAACGGAATCAGCCGCGCAAGGCTCTTGTCCAGTTCAGCCTCGGTCAGCACGCCCCGCGCTGCGTACAGGCGGGTCAGCAGTGGCGGCAGATCACCGAGGAATGGCAGGGTGTCGGGCAACAGGCGAGGTTCGATGCGCATGGGGTGACGGAAGCTTCTCTTGAATACGTGGGATTAGTCTGTTGCCAGCGCAGGATTAGCCGCGCTCACCTTGCAGCCATTGCAACTGGACTTCGTGCTGACCACGGTCGTCGGTGACGAAAATCGTCCCTTCGCTGATCATCACGTCCCACTTGATTACCCGTGGCATATCTTTGGCCAGGGTTTCCAGGATTTCCTGAGGCACGGCAGCGATGTGCACGTTTTTCAGGTTTTTGATGGCCGGGATCACTTTGGTTTCCCAGACGCGCAAGCTGCCGTAGGCCAGCAGGCTGGTGCGTTCAGTGCGACGCGAGCACCAGGTCAGGCGATCGGCGTCTGGCTGGCCGACTTCGATCCAGTGCAGGACGCGGTCGTCCAGACTCTTTTCCCACAGGGCAGGTTCATCCACGTCTGACAGACCACGACCGAATGACAGCTGCTCGTTGTACCAGAAGGCGTAGGCCAACAGCCGCACGGTCATGCGCTCTTCGGTTTCCGAAGGGTGACGGGCGATGGTCTGCTTCACGCTCTCGTAAATGCTGCGGTCGAGGTCGGTGAGGTTCAGTTCAAACTTGTAGGTCGTGGACGGCTGGGCCATGAACGGGCTTCTTGATACGAGGAAAGGCGGCAAGTCTAACCGATGCTGTAGGCAATCATCGAACAGAAGGCGATTCTGCTTGGTCGTCTGACGTTCGGCTATGTTAAAACGCTGTATTCGCTCAACCTTTGTCCTACAGGATCCCGCATGCCACTCACCGGAAAACCGCTCTCAGGCCTGAAAGTCATTGAATTGGGTACGCTGATCGCCGGGCCGTTTGCCTCGCGCATTTGCGGTGAGTTTGGCGCTGAAGTGATCAAGATCGAATCCCCCGACGGCGGCGATCCGTTGCGTAAATGGCGAAAACTGTACGAAGGCACCTCGCTGTGGTGGTTCGTCCAGGCGCGCAACAAAAAGTCGCTGACCCTGAACCTGAAACACCCGGACGGCCTGGCGATTCTGAAAAAACTGCTCGGTGAAGCGGACATCCTGATCGAGAACTTTCGCCCTGGGGTGCTGGAAAAACTCGGCCTGGGCTGGGACGTCCTGCACGCGTTGAACCCGAAACTGGTGATGGTGCGTCTCTCCGGTTTTGGTCAGACCGGGCCGATGAAAGACCAGCCAGGTTTCGGCGCGGTCGGTGAGTCCATGGGCGGCCTGCGCTACATCACCGGTTTCGAGGACCGCCCGCCGGTGCGCACCGGGATTTCCATCGGTGACTCGATTGCCGCGCTCTGGGGTGTCATTGGCGCGCTGATGGCCCTGCGTCATCGTGAAGTGAACGGCGGACTTGGCCAAGTGGTCGACGTGGCACTGTATGAAGCGATCTTCGCCATGATGGAAAGCATGGTGCCGGAGTTCGATGTATTTGGTTTCATTCGCGAACGCACCGGCAACATCATGCCGGGCATCACGCCCTCCTCGATCCACACCAGCGCCGATGGCAAACATGTGCAAATCGGCGCCAATGGTGATGCGATTTTCAAACGGTTCATGCTGATCATCGGCCGCGAAGACCTGGCCAATGACCCGGTGCTGGCCAGTAACGACGGACGTGACAGCCGCCGAGACGAGATCTATGGCGTGATCGATCGCTGGGTCAATTCACTGCCGCTGGACACCGTGATCGAACGGCTGAATCAGGCCGACGTGCCGGCCAGCCGGATCTTCAGCGCCGAAGACATGTTCAGCGATCCGCAATACCTGGCCCGGGAAATGTTCCTGCAGGCCAAGCTGCCGGACGGTAAAGATTTCAAGATGCCGGGCATTGTGCCGAAACTCTCAGAGACACCCGGAAGTTCGGAATGGGTCGGGCCGCAACTTGGCGAGCACAACGCACAGGTACTCCAGGAACTTGGCTATGACGCGTTGCAGATCGCACAACTGCACAAAGACGGAGCCATCTAAGCTGAGGCGGATGCTCGCCTCGCCCGTCACACACAGCCTGCCGTGCGGCGTACGGGAACTGTGCGCGTTGCTGGCGACATTCCTGCTGGTCGGTCTGGCGCCATCAGCGATGGCGCAAAACAAGGAAACCCTCCTCTGGTTGATGCGCGACCTTCCGCCCCTGACGATTTTCGAAGGCCCGAAAAAGGGTCAAGGGGTCATCGATCAACTCATGCCTCTGTTGATCACCAGCATGCCGCAATACGAACACACGGTAATGCGGGTCAATCGCGCTCGCGCTCTCCAAATGCTCCACGAGCCTTCCCTCACCTGCGATGCGGCGCTGAACTGGAGCAAGGAGCGCGAAGGCTGGATCGCGTTTTCCATACCGGTTTTTCGAGCCATGAGTAACGGCCTTGCCATACGCAGGATTGACCATGAGGTGCTGGCGCCCTTCATCCAGGACGGCGAAGTCGACCTGGCCGCCCTGCTGGCCAGCGGTCACGAAAAACTGGGGATTGTTGCAGAGCGCAACTACGGCGAGTACCTCGATGCGCTGCTCAAACAGGCGCCAGCCGATGCGCTGACGCTGCATTACGGCAATGATGCCTTGGGCAGCCTGTTGCAAATGCAGCGCCTGGGTCGCTTGCGAGTGCTACTGGGCTACCGTTCGGAAATCCGCTACCAGGCCCAACAGCAAGGGATCGCGGAGGATGAGTTGCAGTTCTATCCGATACGCGGCACCGGCAAATACCTGTCTGGCTACATCGGCTGTACCGACACCCCCAAGGGCCGGCAGGCAATCGTCGAGATCAATCAGCTGTTGCGCAAACTGCCACGCGATCACCTGAGCGAGGCCTATGCCGCCTGGCTCGACCCGGAAAGTCGCGGCGCCTACCTGGAAGACTCCAGGGCATTTTTCGAGCATCAGGCCGAGCACTGATAAATCGCGGGCAAAAAGAAACCCCGAGAAGTGGGGAGACGACTCGGGGTTAAACGTGGCCTACATAAAGACCAGTAGCAGCAAGCTACAAGCACCGGAGCACAATGCTTGATCCTGCTGTTACAAGGTCTGACTGACCGATGCGCAGGAAGGTTCCCACAACATTCACTTCAATTTCTGCGAGCCAGCATTTTCTCCTGGGCCGCATTGCGCAACGCCGCGATGACACAGGGCTCCAGCCGTCCTTCGGCAATCAGCACGTCGCGGTGCAATCCGTCGACGACATCGGTCAAAAGACGCTTGTCGGTCAACTGAGCCTGATTGAAGGCGCGTTCCACCACCATCGCGCCGGTTGCATTCTTCAGCGTCACCAGGCATTCGCCATGGGCACCCGACGGGGTCAGCGTGACCTGATACGGGCTCAGCGCCTCACCGAGCAATAGACTGATACTTTCCATCTCGATCACCACTCAATAGTCCGAAAACAAAGTGCCTGGGGCGTGCTCACAGTTAATGACCACTGGCCCGAGAAGAAAGTTCTGGATTCCAGGTGCAGGCGCGTCGGCGCCTCTGGTTGATTGAGCATGCACGCCAAAGATGACAGGGAAAAAACAGCCGTATCACTCGCCCCGCCGCCGATCCAGATCCGTCCAGCCTCCGAGTAGACCGCGCAGTTGGCCATCGCCACTGTAGAACGGCACCGTCCACTGATAGATATCCCTGACACCGTTCTTGAACTCCAATTGACGCTCAATGAACCGGGGCTTGCGCGTGCTCAATTGGCTGATGAACTCTGCATGCAAGCGCTCTGCCGTCGCTTTGGGCAAGAGATCGAGTTCGATCAACTGTCGCCCCTGAATCTGGTCGAAACGGGTCGCCAGACTCTCTTCATAACTTTTGTTGCACATGATCAAACGCCCTTGCAGATCACGCACAAACACCGGGTCGGGCATGGCCTCCATCAAGGCACGCTGGAAGGCGAGTTGATCGTTGAGGTTTTTCTGGTCGTTCAGGTGTTGCTGGTTCAAGCCGGCGAGGCGTCGGTTCCAGAGCAATGAAAGCAGACCGAAAAGACCGACAACAACCACGCCCCAACACCCCCAATGGGTAAGCCGCTGCCAGAGGGAGGGCGTCTTCATTGATCCGATTCCGCTAAGCCACTTCAAGCGAATGGCCCGCAACTCGGCAGGAGGAAAGGCCTCAAGCGCCTTGTTGAGGATGCTCAGCAATGGCGACTGACCTTTGCGTACCACCAGATGATCGGCCTCCCATTTACCCTCCACGGCACGCCCGACCTTGAGTCGCCCCAGCGGATAAAGCTGCGCGCCGATTTCATTTTCGATGGTGGCAAAGGCTTCACCACTTTCAACCAGCGCCCTGGCTTCGGCATAGGTTTTGACCGAGCGCAGTTCGATCGCCGGATAGTCGTGGCGAATCGTACCTTCGAGTGCATGCCGGGTCGGCAACACCAGGACTTTTTTCGACAACTGCTCGAGGGACTGCACCAGAGGCTCTTCTGCCCGCCCGACGAACACCCAGCCAGCACCACCGAATGCATGACTGAAATCCAGAAAGACTTTGCGTTCGTCGTTCATCGCCAGTGTCGTGCTCATGTCCGCCGCGGCGCTTTCCAGACGCCCGAGCATCTGATCAGTGGAAAACGATTCTTCGTGAACAAACTTCAAGCCCGTCATGGCACTGATGCGATTGAGCAGATCGTTGTTCAAGCCATTCCATTGGCCGTGCTCATCCTTGAACAGATACAACGGGTACTGCACCGATGCAACGATGACTTGCGGATGCTCGGCAATCCACCGCAACTCCTCTGCGTCGAATTTGATCGCCACATCGACAACCGCCTCCTTCGCCTCGGAATTCACCCATTGCGCTGCCAGCGCCGCTTGGCTAAACCCCATGACGCTGACTAAAAACATCCAGCACACGGCTGGTCCGAGCCTTATGAAAAACTGCATTACCACTTCCTTCGCGATCAACTCGCCCGTCCTTCATGGGGCGAAAACGCAACAAGTGTGGCACGCAGAAATGAGAAAGCCCGTCAGGAGACGGGCTTCAAAATGTGACAGCTTTTACCGGTTACAACGGCTTGCCACGGTTGCCATGCTGACTGACAAAGGCCTGCACGGCTTTCAGGTCGTTTGGCAACACGGTGCAACGCTCATCTCTCTCAAACAAATCAGAAAGATGTGTAGGGAGTTCAAGCGCTTTTCCTACACCGGCTTTCTGCACGGCATCCGGGAATTTGACCGGATGGGCCGTGCCAAGGATGACCATTGGAATGTCCAGGCTGCGACGGCACTCGCGCGCAGCCTTCACGCCGATGGCCGTGTGCGGGTCCAGCAGCTCGCCGGTTTGCTCGTACACTTCAGCGATGGTTTCGCAGGTTTGTGCGTCATCCACGGCCAGGGAATCGAACAGCTTGCGGGCTTCGGTCCAGCGTTCCTGTTCGACGCTGAAACCGCCACCCTGCTTGAAGCTGTCCATCAGCCCGGCAATCGCTGCGCCGTTGCGACCGTGCAGGTCGAACAGCAGGCGTTCGAAGTTCGACGAGACCATGATGTCCATCGACGGCGACAGCGTGGCGTGCAGGGTTTCCTTGACGTACTGGTTGCCGCTCATGAAGCGGTGCAGGATGTCGTTGCGGTTGGTGGCGACGATCAACTGGTTGATCGGCAGGCCCATGTTGCGCGCCAGGTAACCGGCGAAGATGTCGCCGAAGTTGCCGGTCGGCACCGAGAACGACACCGAGCGCGCCGGGCCACCCAATTGCAGCGAGGCGTGGAAGTAGTAAACGATCTGGGCCATGATCCGCGCCCAGTTGATCGAGTTCACCGCGACCAGGCGCGTGCCTTTGAGGAAGCTCTGGTCGGCGAAGCTCGCCTTGACCATTTCCTGGCAGTCATCGAAGTTGCCTTCGATGGCGATGTTGTGGATGTTCTCGCCGAAGATGGTCGTCATCTGGCGACGCTGCACTTCGGACACACGGTTGTGCGGGTGCAGGATGAAGATGTCGACGTTTTCGCAGTGCTTGCAGCCTTCGATGGCGGCCGAACCGGTGTCGCCGGAAGTAGCGCCGACAATCACCACGCGCTCACCGCGCTTTTCCAGCACGTAGTCGAGCAAACGACCGAGCAGTTGCAGGGCGAAGTCTTTAAACGCCAGGGTCGGGCCATGGAACAGCTCCAGCACCCATTCGTTGCCGTTCAGCTGACGCAACGGTGCCACGGCGTTGTGAGAAAACACACCGTAGGTTTCTTCGAGGATTTTTTTGAAATCGGCGTCAGGAATGCTGCCGGTAACGAACGGGCGCATCACCCGGAAAGCCAGCTCGTGATACGGCAGGCCGGCCCACGAAGCGATTTCTTCCTGGGTGAAACGTGGCAGGTTTTCCGGGACGTACAGACCGCCGTCGGTGGCGAGACCGGCCAGCAGGACGTCTTCGAAATTCAGGGCCGGTGCCTGGCCGCGGGTACTGATATAACGCATGACTGGCTCCAATAGACAGTGTTCGCAAACCCGGGCCCGCACGCAGGCCCGGTGAACGATAACGGCTTAGTTCAGGTGCTCGACGCGGATCCGTACAACCGGACCGACCACACCGGTCAACGCTTCAAGGGCGGCAATCGCGTCGTTCATGTGCTGTTCCAGCACACGGTGCGTCAGCAGGATCATTGGCACCAGACCGTCATGCTCTTCCACTTCTTTCTGCATGATCGATTCGATGTTGATGCCGCGCTCCGACAGGATGCTCGCCACCTGGGCCAACACGCCCGGATGGTCCTTGGCCTGAATGCGCAGGTAGTAGGCGCTTTCGCAGGCTTCGATCGGCAGGATCGGGTGCGCCGACAGCGAATCCGGCTGGAAGGCCAGGTGCGGTACGCGGTTTTCCGGGTCGGAGGTCATGGCGCGAACCACGTCCACCAGGTCGGCGATCACCGACGAAGCGGTTGGCTCCATGCCAGCGCCAGCGCCGTAGAACAGCGTCGAACCCGCCGCATCGCCGTTGACCATGACGGCGTTCATCACGCCGTTGACGTTGGCAATCAGGCGATCGGCCGGAATCAGCGTCGGGTGCACACGCAACTCGATACCGGCGGCAGTGCTGCGAGCCACGCCGAGGTGCTTGATGCGGTAGCCCAGCGCTTCGGCGTAGTTCACGTCAGCGGTGGTCAGCTTGGTGATGCCTTCGGTGTAAGCCTTGTCGAACTGCAGCGGGATACCGAACGCGATGGACGCCAGGATCGTCAGCTTGTGAGCCGCGTCGATGCCTTCAACGTCGAAGGTCGGATCGGCTTCGGCGTAGCCCAGGGCTTGCGCCTCGGCCAGCACGTCTTCGAAGGTGCGACCTTTCTCACGCATTTCGGTGAGGATGAAGTTGCCAGTGCCGTTGATGATGCCGGCGACCCAGTTGATGCGGTTGGCGGACAGGCCTTCACGGATCGCCTTGATCACCGGAATGCCACCGGCCACAGCCGCTTCGAACGCCACGATCACGCCTTTCTCGCGAGCCTTGGCGAAAATTTCATTACCGTGAACGGCAATCAATGCCTTGTTCGCGGTGACCACATGCTTGCCATTCTCGATGGCCTTGAGTACCAGCTCGCGGGCAACGGTGTAGCCGCCCATCAGCTCTATAACGATGTCGATCTCAGGGTTCGTGGCCACTTCGAAGACATCGTTGGTAATCGCAATACCGGTCGTCTGGAACTGAGGCTTTGGCGTGCGCATGGCAATTTGTGCCACTTCGATTCCACGCCCGGCACGACGAGCAATTTCCTCGGCGTTGCGCTGAAGTACGTTGAAGGTACCGCCACCGACGGTTCCTAACCCACAGATGCCTACTTTGACCGGTTTCACTGTGAACTCCCCATAAAACGGCCGACTCAAGGTCGGCCGTGAAAACAACCGCGTGCTCGCGGTTCTCTATTAATGGCCCGGCGATGACGCTGCCGGACCACGATCGTCAATGGCTGACCGTGACGATGCGAATTTACTTCGCGCCCAGTGCCAGTTTGGCGACTTGTGGCGCAGGCTGGTAGCCCGGAATGACCTGACCGTCGGCCAAAACGATGGCCGGTGTGCCGTTCACGCCGATCGACTGACCGAGGGCAAATTGTTTGGAAACCGGGTTATCGCACTTGGCGGCCTTGATTTCCTTGCCATCGACCATTTTGTCCATGGCCGCTTTCTTGTCTTTGGAGCACCAGACCGCTTGCAGCTGCTCGTCACCCGGCGAGCCCAGGCCCTGGCGCGGGAACGCAACGTAGCGCACTTCGATGCCGCGCTTGTTCAGCTCAGGCACTTCGGCGTGCAGTTTGTGGCAGTACGGGCAGGTGGTGTCGGTGAACACGGTGATGTGCGATTTGGTTTCGCCAATGGCCGGGTAGACCACGGTTTCCGCAACCGGGATCGCGTTGACCAGTTTGGACACGCCCAGGCGTTCGGTCTTCTCGGTCAGGTTGACCGGTTTGCCGTCCTTGAGCTGGAACATGTAGCCCTGAACCACATATTGGCCGTCGGCGCTGGCGTAGAGCACACGGCTGCCTTGCAGTTTGACTTCGTACAGGCCAGGCAGCGGACTGGCGGAGATGCTTTCTACCGGTACTTCGAGCTGGAGGTTTTCCAGGCTTTTACGAATGGCTTTGTCGGCCGCGTCATCGGCGACGGCAAAGGTGCTGACCAACGCAATGGCGGCGGCGGCGAAAATCTGGGTCAGACGCATGAGAACTCCTGAAGGCGGACAAATGGGACGATCAGAACGCCCGTGCCGAAACACCGGGTCATAACCGCCCATCGTACAAACCGGCAAAGCCTACCACATAAGGTCGTTGTGGCCGAATGGAGCTGACACAAGACATTGTGGCGAGGGAGCTTGCTCCCGCTGGGCTGCGAAGCGGCCCTAAAATTCTAGGAACGGCGAAGATTTTGTGAGTGCTGCGCACTCAAGCGGGAGCAAGCTCCCTCGCCACAAGTGCCATTCATCCATGAATACTCATCAACCGCGCGGGTGATGCTTGGCGTGCAGGTCTTGCAGGCGCGCCCTAGCGACGTGGGTGTAGATCTGGGTGGTGGACAAATCGCTGTGACCGAGCAGCATTTGCACCACACGCAGGTCGGCGCCGTGGTTGAGCAGGTGCGTGGCGAAGGCGTGGCGCAAGGTGTGAGGTGACAGCGACTTGCCGATTCCGGCGACCTTCGCCTGGTGCTTGATGCGGTGCCAGAACGTCTGGCGGGTCATCTGCTCGCCGCGCTGACTGGGAAACAACACATCGCTGGGACGACCACTGAGCAGTTCGCCACGAGCATCACGCATGTAGCGTTCAACCCAGACAATCGCTTCCTCCCCCATCGGCACCAGTCGCTCCTTGCTGCCCTTGCCCATGACGCGAAGCACGCCTTGGCGCAGGTTGACCTGCTCCAGCGTCAGGCTGATCAGCTCCGTCACGCGCAAGCCACAGGCGTAAAGCACTTCGAGCATGGCGCGATCACGCTGGCCGATGGCTTCGCTCAAGTCCGGCGCCTTGAGCAAGGCTTCGACGTCGGCTTCCGACAGGGATTTAGGCAACGGCCTACCCAACTGAGGCATGTCGACGCGCAAGGTCGGGTCGACGGCAATCAACTTTTCCCGCAGCAGATAGCGATAAAAGCCACGCACGCCCGAGAGAAATCGCGCGGTGGAACGGGGTTTGTAGTTCTGCTCCAGGCGCCAGGACAGGTGATCGAGGATCAACTCGCGGCCGGCATTGACCAACTCCAGGCCCTTCTCCTGCAGCCAGCCGTTGAACAGGGCCAGGTCACTGCGATAGGCATCGCGGGTGTTGTCGGAAAGACCTTTCTCCAGCCACAGGGCGTCGAGGAACTGGTCTATCAGGGGATGATCGATAGCAGGCATGATCGCTCTAGACACGCAGTCTTGAGACGGCGTGCGAAAAAAGGGTGAACGGAATAAATGGCCGCTAGTCTTTCATAGCCGGCTACTTCAAGGAACAGGAGCTTCAATGAACGAACAGCAGATTCTGTTGGCGATTGGCGGTATCGGCGCAGCGGCGTTGGGTTGTCAGTGGCTGGCGTGGCGCCTGAAATTGCCGGCGATTCTTTTCCTGCTGCTGACCGGCATTTTGGTGGGGCCGATTCTGGGCTGGCTCGATCCGCAGGAGATGTTCGGACCGTTATTGATGCCGCTGGTGTCGCTGGCGGTGGCACTGATCCTGTTTGAAGGCAGCTTGACGCTGCATCTGTCGGAATGGCGCGAGATTGGTAGCGTGGTGCATCGACTGGTCACCATCGGCGCGCTCTCGACCTGGGTGGTCATCGCCGTCGCGACCCATTACCTGCTGGGTTTCGACTGGTTGCTCGCCATCCTCTTCGGCAGCCTGACGCTGGTCACCGGCCCTACTGTGATCGTGCCGATGTTGCGCGTGGTGCGGCCGAAAGCCTCGATCGCCAACATCCTGCGCTGGGAAGGCATCGTCATCGACCCGATTGGCGCCCTGCTCGCCGTGGTGGTCTACAGCTTCATCATCGCCAGTGCGGCGGGTGAAGGCTTGAGCCACAGCCTGCTGACCTTCGGCGGCGTGATTCTGTGCGGCAGCGTGTTCGGGGTTGCCGGCGGCTGGGTGCTCGGCATGATTATTCGGCGCCAGTGGCTGCCGGAGTACCTGCACAACCTGGCCGCGTTGGCTGCGGTTCTGAGCATTTTTATCGCCGCCAACGAAGTAATGCATGAGTCCGGCCTGCTGGCCGTGACCTTGATGGGTATGTGGCTGGCCAACATGAAAGGCGTGGATGTGCGACATATCCTGCACTTCAAGGAAAACCTCAGCGTGCTCCTCATTTCGGGGCTGTTCATCTTGCTGGCGGCGCGCCTCGATCTGAACGCCATGATCGGCCTCGGGCCGCTGGTGCTGATCCTGCTGCTGATCATTCAGTTTATCGCCCGCCCCTTGAACGTGATGCTCTCCACCCTGGGCTCGAATTTGAGCTGGCGCGAACGGGCGCTGCTGTCGTGGATAGCGCCGCGCGGGATCGTTGCAGCGGCCGTGTCAGCGATTTTCGCGATTCGCCTGCACGAGGCCGGTCACCAAGGCGCCTTGCTGCTGGTGCCGCTGACGTTTGCCGTGATCATTGGCACCGTGGTGCTGCAAAGTGCAACGGCTCGGCCCTTGGCGCGGTTGTTGAAAGTGGCTGAGCCGGCGCCCAGCGGTTTCCTGATCGTCGGGGCCAACGCTCCGGCGCGAACCTTGGGCAAAGCCTTGCAGCAACTGGGCAGTCGAGTGCTCCTGACAGACTCGAGTTGGGAAAATATTCGGGCGGCGCGCATGGACGGATTGCCGACGTACTTCGGTAATCCAGCGTCGCAGCATGCAGATGCGCACCTGGACCTGGTCGGGCTGGGGCATTTGCTGACACTGTCGCCGTCCGGCGAACTGAACACACTGGCATCGATGCGCTTTCGTCATGACTTTGGTCATCAACGCTTGTTCGGGCTGGCCAGCGGCCAGGAGAGCCGACGCACCGACAAGCATCGCGCCAGCCATGAGCATCGCGGGCGTTTGCTGGGCAATGAGGAGTTAACTTACGTCAAGCTGGCCAATCAGCTGCATCAGGGGGCGCAGTTATACAGCACGCACCTGACCGATGGATTTGGCTGGGAAGATTATCAGGCGTTGCATGGTGAGCGTGCGACGTTGTTGTTTGCTCGCGATGACAGCGGCTGGGTGCATGTGGTGACTCCGGACAGCGCGGTCAGGCCTTCGGCAGGGTGGACGGTGTTGGCGTTGATTCAGCCTGAAGATAGCGCCGCGGCGTAAATCACAGGCAACAAAAAAGCAGCCCGAAGGCTGCTTTTTTTTGCATCGGAAGCTGGACTTAAGCCAGTTTTTCCTTGATGCGAGCTGCTTTACCGGACAGGTCACGCAGGTAGTACAGCTTGGCTTTACGTACGTCACCGCGACGTTTAACGGCCATGCTGTCGATTTGCGGGCTGTAGGTCTGGAAAGTACGCTCTACGCCAACACCGTTGGAGATTTTACGAACGGTGAATGCACTGTTTACGCCGCGGTTACGCTTGGCGATAACAACACCTTCGAACGCTTGCAGACGCGAACGGTCGCCTTCCTTCACTTTCACCTGAACGACAATAGTGTCGCCCGGGGCAAAGGTAGGGATCTCTTTGGTCATCTGCTCTGCTTCGAGTGCAAGGATGATTTTGTTAGTCATGCTGTGCTCCTAAGGTAAATCGTCGGATTTACCATCGATACGTTGTTAACTATCGTCCCGCTCGCGGATGTATTCCTCGAGCAGCTTCTTCTCTTCTCCAGAAAGCGAGCGGCTTTCCAGAAGATCGGCGCGTCGTTCAAAGGTCCTACCAAGGGACTGCTGTAAACGCCAACGCCGGATATGCGCGTGATTGCCACTTAGCAACACGTCGGGAACACGCTGATCCGCATACACCTCCGGTCGGGTGTAGTGCGGGCAATCCAGCAAACCATCCGTAAAGGAATCTTCCTCGGCGGAGTCCGCATGCCCTAAAGCTCCAGGCAGCAGTCGTGTAACCGCATCGATCAGGACCATCGCCGGCAGCTCGCCGCCAGACAGTACATAGTCGCCAATCGACCACTCTTCATCGACATAAGCTTCAATAAATCGCTCGTCAATGCCTTCATAGCGGCCGGCAATCAGGATCAATGCATCCAGATTCGCCAACTCGCGCACCGCCGACTGAGTCAGTTGACGGCCTTGGGGGGACAGGTAAATTACCTTCGCCGCCTCCCCGGCTGCTGCCTTGGCCTGAACCAGAGCATCTTCCAGGGGCTTGATCTTCATCACCATGCCCGGACCACCGCCAAATGGGCGATCATCCACAGTGTGATGTCGATCCGTCGTGTAGTCTCGCGGGTTCCAACAGGTGAGCTGCAAGAGCCCCTGTTTCACCGCCCGACTGGTGATGCCGTACTCGCTGATGGCGGAGAACATCTCGGGAAACAAACTGATCACTTCTACGCGCAAGTTAGCCACGCTTAGAAGTCCGCATCCCATTCCACCTTCATCTCGCCTGCGGCAAGGTCGACGGCCAACACGCATTGCTCCGTATAGGGCAACAGGCGTTCGCGATCATCCAGGCTGCCAGCGCAAGGCTTGACCACCATTACATCATTGGCGCCGGTTTCCAGAAGATGATCGATTTTCCCGAGCAATTGCCCGAGTTGATCAATAACCTTCAGACCTTCCAGCTGGTACCAGTAGTACTCGCCGTCGGTCAATTCAGGGAACAGATTGCGCGGCACACAGATCTCGTAACCGGCCAGAAGACGAGCTTCTTCACGATCATCAAGACCCTTGAGCTTCGCGACCAGGAACTTGTCGTTCCCACGTCCGCTGACCAGCTCGACCTGTTTCACATTGCCTTCGCGCTTGAGCGTCCAGGTTTTGTACTGCAACAGGTTTTCTGTCGGATCAGTAAAGGAATACACCTTCACTTCGCCGCGAACGCCATGAACCGAATAAATTTTGCCAATAACGATCAAATCATCAGCAACAGCTGGCGTCGCGTTCATATTGCTCAGGCCGCAGCCTTAGCCGAGTCCTTCAACAACTGAGCAACACGCTCAGAAGGTTGTGCACCAACGCTCAGCCAGTAGGCTACGCGCTCTTGGTTCACGGACAGACGGACTTCTTGACCACGAGCAACAGGGTTGAAGAAACCAACCTGTTCCTTGTGCGAACCGTCGCGCGGGTTGCGGCTGTCGGTTACGGTCAAGTGGTAAAACGGGCGCTTTTTGGAGCCGCCAAGGGCAAGACGGATTGTTAGCATGTGAACATCGTTCCTGTAGTCGGTGCTGCAAATCTAAAGGCACAGCGGGCATAGGTGCCCGAAAGGCCGCATATTCTAAGGAATATCCGGACTTTTGCAAATGTCTTTTTCCGGCGGCCTATCGGACGCCATCCAGATTTGCTATAGAGCCGTCGTTAAAAACGGCCAGTCAGCTCCCGCCAAGTGCGGGTTTGCTGGAGATCCCACTTCCGTGTGGGGTTGCGCAAGAGCAAGCCCTTGCGCGAATTCTTTACATTTTAGGCATGCCGCCGCCGGGCAACATACCGCCCATGCCGCGCATCATTTTGGCCATTCCGCCTTTCGCGGAGAATTTCTTCATCATCTTCTGCATCTGCTTGTGTTGCTTGATCAAGCGACCAATGTCCTGCACTTGAGTGCCGGAACCCATGGCAATCCGGCGCTTGCGCGAACCGCTGATCATCTCAGGGTCGCGGCGCTCGGCCGGGGTCATGGAGTTGATGATGGCTTCCATCTGCTTGAATTGCTTTTCTGCCGCGCCCTGGGCATTGCCCATCTGCGCCAGGTTCACGCCGCCGATGTTCGGCAGTTTGTCCATGAGGCCGCCGAGGCCGCCCATGTTCTTCATTTGTTGCAACTGATCGCGGAAGTCTTCGAGGTCGAACCCCTTGCCCTTCTTCAGTTTCTTGGCCAGTTTGTCGGCCTTGTCCTTGTCCAGGGTCGCTTCGGCCTGTTCGATCAGGCTGAGCACGTCGCCCATGCCGAGGATGCGCGAAGCGATACGCTCAGGGTGGAACGGATCGAGCGCGTCGCTCTTCTCGCCCATACCGATGAACTTGATCGGTTTGCCGGTGATGGCGCGAACCGACAGCGCGGCACCGCCCCGGGCATCGCCGTCGACCTTGGTCAGGATCACGCCGGTCAGCGGCAATGCATCACCAAACGCCTTGGCGGTGTTGGCAGCATCCTGGCCGGTCATGGCGTCAACCACGAACAGGGTTTCGACCGGGTTGATCGCGGCGTGCAGCGCCTTGATCTCGCCCATCATCTCTTCGTCGATGTGCAGACGACCGGCGGTGTCGACGATGACCACGTCGATGAATTTCAGTTTTGCTTCTTTAATAGCCGCTTGCGCGATGTCGACCGGCTTCTGGCTCAGGTCGGACGGGAAGAAGGTCACACCGACTTCACCGGCAAGCATTTCCAGCTGTTTGATCGCCGCTGGACGGTAAACGTCCGCGGACACGACCATGACCGACTTCTTCTTGCGCTCTTTAAGGAAGCGCGCCAGCTTGCCGGCGGTGGTGGTTTTACCCGCGCCCTGCAAACCGGCCATCAGGATCACGGCAGGTGGAACGGCGCTCAGGTTCAGGTCTTCGTTGGCCGCGCCCATCAGGCTTTCGAGCTCGGCCTGGACGATCTTCACAAAGGCCTGGCCCGGCGTCAGGCTGCGCGACACCTCGGTGCCGACAGCGCGTTCCTTGACCGAATTGACGAAGTCTTTGACCACTGGCAAGGCGACGTCGGCTTCGAGCAACGCCATGCGCACTTCGCGCAGGGTGTCTTTGATGTTGTCCTCGGTCAGCTTGGCCTTGCCGGTGACATGGCGCAGCGTCTGCGAGAGACGGTCGGTTAAGTTTTCAAACATTGCGCGATCCTTTCAGGCCCTGTGTAGACCGGGATAATGGCGGCCCAGACCGGAATAAACATGTGCTCGGCGAGCCTGCGGCGTGGGCAGGTCGCGGATTATAGCGAAGACTGCGTCTGGCGGACACCTCACACTTTCGTGCGGCGGGGGTTCTATGCCAAACTCAGCGCCTTTCGGGCTTGCCTAACAGGATTTATGCTCCCCTTGTCACCCAGTTTGCTTACCACCCTCGCCGCCGCCTGCTTATATGCCGCTGCGACTCTTTATCAGGGCTCTCGTCTGGCCACCGGCGCCAAGGCGAACAAGCGCCTGCTGGTCACGCTCGGCGTGCTGGCCGTACTGGCCCACAGCGCCAGCCTGCTCACCCACCTTCTGACGCCGATCGGCCTGGGCCTGGACTTTTTCAGCGCCGCCAGCCTGATTGCCGCGGCGGTCATCGCATTGACCCTGCTGGCCTGCTCGCGGATCCCGGTGGAAAACCTGCTCGTATTGCTGTTCCCGCTGGGGGCAGCGACCGTGTTGCTGGCGCAGTTCGCGCCGGCCGGCACTGTACAGGTCATCGACGAAGAACCGGGCATCCTCGCCCATATCCTCTTGTCGATCCTCGCTTACGGCATGTTCACCATCGCGGTGTTCCAGGCGTTGCTGCTGCTGGTTCAAGACCACCAGCTCAAGCACAAGCATCCGTCAGGACTGATCAAGAACTTCCCGCCGCTGCAAACCATGGAAAGCCTGTTGTTCGGTTTCCTGTGGGCCGGCTGGACCCTGCTATCGTTGTCATTGATCTCCGGCTGGCTGTTTGTCGACAACCTGTTCGCCCAGCATCTGGTGCATAAAACCTTGCTGGCGTGCCTGGCCTGGATTGTCTTCAGCGTGCTGCTATGGGGCCGTAACCGCCTCGGCTGGCGTGGACACAAGGCGATTCGCTGGACCCTCGCCGGTTTCTGCCTGCTGATGCTGGCGTATTTCGGCAGCAAGCTGGTTCGTGAATACATCCTGCATATCTGACGAGCGGCATTAATGGACGACTTGCCCATAGGGCCGATGCTCGCGGTATTGGCCCTGCTGATTTTATGGTCGGGGCTGTTTACCGCCATTGAAGTGGCACAACAGCATTTGCTGGCCCAGCGCACCGCCTCGCGTTCGAGCGACAAACCGGTGGCGAAGCTGAGCTTTCCGCTCAACAGCCTGATCTTCTGCAATACCCTGTGTCGCGCGCTGGTCATGGTGATCAGCACCTTGCTGGCGATTTTCACTTGGTCGGCCAATGGTCCGTGGGCTGCCTGCATTGGCGCTGGCGCCGCACTGCTGATATTCGCCGACTACCTGCCGCGCACCTTCGCCACTCGCTACCCTGACGCCGTGCTGAACCTGGGCAACACGTTGCTCGGTGTTCCTCTGAAAATCATCTACCCGGCCGCCTGGCTGCTCAACGCCATCAGCCAGTTACTGATGCGACCGTTCGCCCGCAAAGTCAAAGTGGTACAGCAGAGCGAAGACGAAATGCCAGGGGATCGCCAAGACGATCACGACCACAGTGTCTGCCGCCCGCACCCTCTGTCCGGCATCCACGCGCTGGACAACATCACGGTTAACGACATTCTGGTGCCGCGCAGTGACGTCGACGGCATCAACCTCGACGATCCAATTGAAGAAATCATCGAGCAACTGCGCCACAACAAACGCACGCGCCTGCCGGTCTTCCACAGCGACATCAACCAGGTCGAAGCGGTGCTCAATACCCGGCACATCCGTCATTTGCTGCCCGATGCCAGCCTGACCATGGAAGCGCTGATGGCGGCCAGCCACGACCCTTATTTCGTCCCGGAAAGCACTCCGCTGCAGCTACAGCTGCTGAATTTCCACAAGCAGCAACGGCGCTTGGGCATGGTGGTCGACGAATACGGCGAAGTGCTTGGCATCGTCACCCTCGAAGACATTCTGGAAGAAATCGTCGGCGAGTTCGAAAGCCAGCACAACCTGCACAACCCACACATCCATCCCCAGGCCGACGGGCGTCTGGTGATCGATGGTGCGGCGTCGATTCGCGATCTGAACAAGAGCCTGGGCTGGCATCTCCCTAGCGACGGTCCGAAAACCCTTAACGGGTTGGTGACCGAGGCCCTGGAGACCATTCCGGACAGCGCGGTATGCCTGAAGATCGGTCGCTACCGGCTGGAGATTCTGGAAACCGAAGATAACCGCGTCACGCGGGTGCTGATCTGGCATACCAGCTCGGTGCCAGCCGTCATCTAAAGCCCCTCGCCACAATGCCCTCACCAAGCCCCTTGTTGAATCGTTAGGCGCCTTCCTATAATCGGGGCGCTTACCCAAGCCCCGCCCCACCCCAGTGCTACCCGCACGCCGCATAAAAACCCACATCCCTGGGTGTTCGACCATAATAATTCGCTCCACTGGGGCACATGACTGTCAGGGATAACCGCATGACGACCAGCACGACTTATACCGAAACCACGCCTGCGCAACCGACGAACTCTGCCACCCGGGTGGCCACCGCGAGCTTCATCGGCACCGCCATCGAGTTTTACGACTTCTACGTCTATGCCACTGCGGCTGCGCTGGTGATCGGGCCGGTGTTCTTTCCGCAGACCTCCGGCACCGCGCAAATGCTGTCGGCGTTCCTCACCTTCGGCATCGCCTTTCTTGCGCGACCACTGGGTTCAGCGCTATTCGGCCATTTCGGTGACCGTATCGGGCGCAAATCGACCCTTGTGGCCTCGCTGCTGCTGATGGGCGTCTGTACCACGTTGATCGGCGTGTTGCCGGGTTACGACAGCATTGGCGCCTGGGCGCCGATCCTGCTGTGTGTGCTGCGCTTTGGCCAGGGCCTGGGACTGGGCGGTGAATGGGGCGGTGCGGCGTTGCTGGCGACCGAGAATGCGCCCAAGGGCAAACGTGCCTGGTTCGGCATGTTCCCGCAGCTTGGCCCTTCGATTGGTTTTCTGGCCGCAAACGGACTGTTCCTGACCCTGGCCATGACCCTGAATGACGAACAATTCCGCTCGTGGGGCTGGCGGATCCCCTTCCTGCTCAGCGCCGTTCTGGTGATGGTCGGGTTGTACGTGCGCCTCAAGCTCCACGAAACCCCGGTGTTCGCCAATGCCATGGCCCGTCAGGAACGGGTGAAAATCCCGCTGGTCGAGCTGTTCAGCCAATACTGGGCACCGATGCTGCTGGGCGCCGGGTCGATGGTGGTGTGCTACGCGCTGTTTTACATCTCGACGGTGTTTTCGCTGAGTTATGGGGTGTCGACCCTCGGCTATACCCGTGAAACCTTCCTCGCCCTGCTGTGCTTCGCCGTGCTGTTCATGGCCGCAGCAACGCCGCTGTCGGCATGGGCCAGCGACCGTTACGGGCGCAAACCGGTGCTGATCATCGGTGGCGTGCTGGCGATTCTGTCCGGATTCTTGATGGAACCGCTGCTGACTCACGGCTCGACTTGGGGTGTGGCGCTGTTTCTGTGCATCGAACTGTTTCTGATGGGCGTGACGTTTGCGCCGATGGGCGCGTTGCTGCCGGAGCTGTTTCCGACTCACGTTCGCTATACCGGTGCGTCGGCGGCCTACAACCTGGGTGGGATCGTCGGTGCCTCGGCGGCGCCGTTCTTTGCGCAGAAACTGGTGGCGATGGGTGGTTTGAGTTATGTCGGGGGGTATGTGTCGGCGGCGGCGGTGCTGAGCTTGATTGCGGTGCTGTGCTTGAAGGAGACACGGCATAACGATTTGAATCGAGTCGCCTGAAGAAAAAGCTTCGCGAGCAGGCTCGCTCCCACATGGATCACACCGAACCTGTGGGAGCGAGCCTGCTCGCGAATGCCGCGCCTCGGTTTACAGCTCGACGACAACAGCCTGCGCAGCGCGGGTCGCTTTAGCCCGAGCCAATTCAATCGACTCATCCCGCGCCAACGCCACACCCATCCGGCGCTGGCCATTCACTTCAGGCTTGCCGAACAGACGCAACGCCGTGTCCGGCTCGCTCAACGCCGCACCCAGGTTAGCGAAAGCAGTCTGGGTCGACTGCCCTTCCACCAGAATCACCGCCGAAGCCGAAGGCCCGAACTGACGGATCAACGGGATCGGCAGGCCCAGAATCGCCCGCGCGTGCAGCGCGAATTGCGACAGGTCCTGGGAAATCAGGGTCACCAGGCCGGTGTCATGCGGACGCGGCGAAACTTCGCTGAACCACACCTGATCCCCTTTGATGAACAACTCGACGCCAAACAGACCACGACCACCCAAGGCTTCGGTCACGGCTTTGGCCACGCGCTCGGACTCAGCCAGGGCAACCGGGCTCATGGCTTGCGGCTGCCACGATTCCTGATAGTCGCCCTTCTCCTGACGGTGACCGACCGGCGCGCAGAATGTGGTGCCACCGACGTGACGCACGGTCAGCAGGGTGATTTCGTAGTCAAAGTCGATGAACCCTTCGACGATCACGCGACCTTTGCCGGCGCGACCGCCTTCTTGCGCGTAGTCCCACGCGGTCTTGACGTCATCGGCGCTGCGCAACAGGCTCTGGCCCTTGCCCGACGAACTCATCACGGGCTTGACCACGCACGGGAAGCCGAGGTCTTCAACGGCTTTGCTGTAGTCCTCGAAGGTATCGGCGAAGTGGTACGGCGACGTCGGCAGGTCCAGCTCTTCGGCGGCCAGGCGACGGATGCCTTCGCGGTTCATGGTCAGCTGTGCAGCACGTGCGGTCGGGATCACGGTGAAGCCTTCGGCTTCCAGTTCGACCAGCGTGGCGGTGGCAATGGCTTCGATTTCCGGCACGATGAAGTGCGGCTTCTCGGCTTCGATCACTGCACGCAGGGCGGCGCCGTCGAGCATGTTGATCACGTGGCTGCGATGGGCAACTTGCATGGCCGGCGCGTTGGCGTAACGGTCGACGGCAATCACTTCAACGCCCAGGCGTTGCAGCTCGATCACCACTTCCTTGCCCAACTCACCACAGCCACACAGCAATACGCGGGTCGCGGTTGGCGACAATGGAGTTCCGATACGGGTCATCTCAGGTCCTCAAGAAGCGGATCATCGAGGGATGCAACGCCTGGCGCGCTTCCCATGGGGAGAAAGCGCGGCATTTTACATGAACCGCAGGGTTTGGCTTCAGCTGACGACGGCCTGTTTGCGCAAGCGCCAGGCCATGATCAGCCACACGGCGGTCACGCCAGCGAACTTCGAGCCCATGGCGGTGAGGATCACGCCTGGGGTGAAGGCGTCGATCATGCCGAAGAAGATGAAGGTATCGAGGGGAATGCTCAGCGCCGAACTTATCCACAGGCGATCGTGCAGCGGACGCTTGGTGATGCTGAACACCAGCCAGTCGATGCATTCGGACACCGCGAACGCTGTGGCGCTGGCCAACGCTATGGACGGATCGGAAGTGACGTAGGACAGCACCAGCGCGGCCAGCATCGCGGCGATGGCGCCGTGGCCGAAGCGGGTTTGCACCATGTCGCGGAGCACGAACACCAGCCCACCCCAGGCCGACCAGATAATGTCGAGGTGTGGGGCGGTGGAAAAGGCGTAGTTGATCAGCACGACGCTGCTGATGTAAGCGATCAGGAAGAGCATGGGGCGTGGGGATACCTGTCAATTTGGCGCACAGATTACTTCAGGAGACAGGATGGACCAAGCGCGGAGGTGGCAGTGATGGCCTCTTCGCGAGCAGGCTCGCTCCCACAGGGGACCGCGTTCTAACAGAAAGAATGCGACTCAATGTGGGAGCGAGCCTGCTCGCGAAGGCCGCACCTCATTTATCCGATTTTGTTCCAATCATCCAGAGCAACCCGCTGGATTTCGCCCGCTCATGACACAACCCCAACACCGCGCGGCGCTCATCGTTGGTCATCCGGCTCCAGCGGGTGATCTCTTCCACCGTGCGCTGACACCCGGTGCAAATATCATCGTCATCCAGTGCGCAAATATTCACGCAGGGCGAGAGCACTGGCCGTTCTGTGGCGCTCATTCTTCCTGCTCGACCAGATCGCGGGCGTAGCGCTGCGAGTTATGCACATAGTGAGCGGCGCTGGCTTCGAGCATCTTTTTTTGCGGTTCGGTCAATTCCCGCACCACTTTGCCCGGCGAACCCATGACCAGCGAACCGTCGGGAATTTCCTTGCCTTCGCCGATCAGCGAATTGGCGCCGATGATGCAGTTCTTGCCGATCTTCGCGCCGTTCAAAATCACTGCATTAATACCGATCAAGCTGTAGTCGCCCACGGTGCAGCCATGCAGCATGGCGTTGTGGCCGATGGTCACGCCGGTGCCGATGGTCAGCGGGAAGCCCATGTCGGTGTGCATCACCGTGCCGTCCTGAACGTTGCTGTTCTTGCCGATCAGGATCAGTTCGTTGTCGCCGCGCAGCACGGCGTTGAACCAGACGTTGGCGCCCTCTTCCAGTTTGACCTTGCCCACCAGCACGGCATTGGGTGCGACCCAGCTCTGCGGATGGGTTTCGACGCGGGCGTCGCCCAGGCGATATTTCATCTTGTTGTCCTCAAGGCCAGGCAGGCTCGGTTCACGCCATACGAACGATGGCTTCAGGTGTTGATAAAACTCTTGGGCGGTTGATGCAGGCTGATTTTGGCGTCATAGAGCAGGTTGATCAACTCGACGATCATAATCGCCGTCAGGCCCCAGATCTTGTATTCGCCATAACGATAGCTCGGCACGTACCAGCTACGGCCCTGGTAATCGATACGATGGGTGTGTTCGCGGGGGTCTTTGCGGAAGAATTCGAGCGGCACGCTGAAGACCGCTGCGATCTCGGCATCGTTGGCCCGGTACTCGACGAAGTCCGGGATCACGCCGACATAGGGCGTGACCTTGATGCCGTGCAGGGAGATCAGCGGGCTGAGCGGGCCGATGACTTCGACCAGCCCCGGCGGCAGGCCGATTTCTTCTTCGGCTTCACGTAGCGCAGTGAAAATCAGGTCGGGGTCTTCGGGGTCTCGGCGACCGCCGGGGAAGGCGACTTCACCGCCATGGGTCGAGAGCCCGCTGGCGCGCAGGGTCAGCACCAGTTCCGGTTCATCGCTGCGAGTGATGGGGACCAGGACCGCGGCTTCGGGGAAACGTTTATCGGTTTCCAGCGTTGTCGGCGTGTGGTTGCTTACCCGATGAAGTAGCTCGTCCAGCATGAGTGCTCTCGATCTGTGCCTTACCCTGCATCATGCACCAATCGAACGGACCGCCCAACCCCATAAACACGGCATGTCGCTAAACGACAACTTGCCGACTGACACCGCCGCACGCCAAGATAGGCGCAGCATTCAGGAACCCAAGCATGAAATTTTGCAGTCAGTGCGGCAACCCGGTGATCCAGCGCATTCCCGAAGGCGATTCGCGCCTGCGGTTTGTCTGTGACAGCTGCGATACGATTCATTACCAGAACCCCAATATCGTCGCCGGCTGTGTCGCGACCTGGGGTTCGAAAGTGTTGCTGTGTCGACGCGCCATCGAGCCACGGCGCGGTTACTGGACCTTGCCGGCCGGTTTCATGGAAAACGGTGAAACCATCGAGCAGGCGGCCATTCGCGAGACTGCCGAAGAAGCCTGCGCCCGGGTACGCAACCTGAGCATCTATACGCTGATCGACGTACCGCACATCAGTCAGGTGCATGTGTTCTTTCGCGCGGAGCTTGCGGACCTGGACTTTTCAGCCGGCCCAGAGAGCCTGGAAGTGCAGCTTTTCGAAGAAGCCGACATCCCTTGGTCCGACCTGGCTTTCCGCACCGTGGGCCGTACCTTAGAATGCTTCTTCGCTGACCGGCGGGCCGAGGATTACCCTGTGCGGTCCGAGTCGATCCCGCCGCTTGCTCAGCCTGCCATCACTTAAAACATCTATAACTAAAATAGCCGACACCTCTAGGGATATCGTTTCAATGCGCTGGTTGCTTGCCGTGTTCTGCTTGTCGTTCGTCGCAATGTCGCAGGCTTCCGTCGTGGAAACCGTGAACGGCAAAGCCATCGAAAAAGTCCTGATTCTCAAGTCCGCCCATCAATTGCAATTGATCAATGACGGCAAGCCGCTCAAGACTTATCGCATTTCCCTGGGCAAACACCCCAAGGGGCCGAAGCTGATGGAGGGCGATAAACGCACGCCTGAAGGTTTCTATTGGGTGGACTGGCGCAAGGTCAGCGATCGCTTCAACCTGGCCATGCACATCTCCTACCCGAACATCAGCGACTCCGCCCGTTCGCGGCGTGAAGGTGTCGATCCCGGTGGCATGATCATGATCCACGGCACTCCGGACACGGAAGACACCCCTGAAGACCTGTTCCACACCCTGGACTGGACCGACGGCTGCATCGCCATGCGCAACATGGACATGCGCGAAGTCTGGAACCTGGTGCCGGACGGCACGATGATCGAAATCCGCCCGTAACGTCCACCCCCTCGCCACAAACGGCGACCTTCGGTCGCCAGCAAAAAAATAATTTCAAAAGATCGCAGCCTGAGACAACGCCTGCCGGGGTGATACCAATTCCCCGCGCAAGCGTCACCACAGACTGCGATCTTTGCGTTCAAAACCGCCATCGTTAATACCACTTCAACCCACCCGCCTATAAGTCCGTCAAGCAGGACAGGCTTTCGTACGCCTACAACAAAGCACTGGCATTGACATGGTATTTAAGTGGTATTAGTTTTCATCGCACAACCGGGCGACAACAATCCTACATCCGCATCGGACCAAACCTACATGAATGACCTCCGGGCCTTACGCCCCGACGACACCCAACCCACGCCGTTGTACCTGCAACTGGCGCGCAATCTGGAAGCGGCCATCCATGCCGGCCAGTGGAAAGCCGAACAGGCCATGCCGTCGGAACGCAGCCTCAGCGAAATGCTCGGCATTTCCCGCGTCACCGCACGCAAGGCGCTGGAAGTGCTGTTCGAGCAAGGTCTGATCCGCCGCAATCAAGGTTCCGGCACCTTCATTACCCCACGCCTGGAACAACCGCTGTCGCGGCTCTCGGGTTTCAGCGAAATGCTCCGGCTCAAGGGCTTCGTTCCCGGTTCGCAATGGCTGGAACGGGAAATCACCCCGCCGACCCACGAAGAACTGATTCGCCTGAGCCTCTCGCCCAACGACAAGGTCGCGCGGCTCAAACGCCTGCGTAAAGCCGACGACACCGTGATGGCGATCGAGATGAGCACCCTGCCCGCCTCGATCATTCCAAAGCCGCAAGCCGTGGGCGACTCCCTCTACGAATTCCTCGACGGTATCGGCAAACCGGTCGTGCGCGCGCTGCAACACATCCAGGCGATCAACGCCTCGGATGAATTTGCCGCCCTGGTCGGCATCGCCCCCGGCACCGCCATGTTGCTGATGACCCGGGTCGGTTATCTGGAAGACAACACGCCCATCGAAGTCACCGACACCTATTGCCGCAACGACTACTACGACTTTGTTGCAGAGCTTCGCCGCTAAGCGCCAGGAAAACGATCATGACCGAAGACAACATCCTCACCGCCCACGGCTGGATTCGCGGCCGGCTGATTCACGAACACGGCAAAGTCGTGTCGATCGAAGGCGTGCCCTGCGATCCGGCGGACAACGACTTGCCTTATCTGCTGCCGGGTTTCATCGACCTGCACGTCCACGGCGGCGGCGGCAAAGACATCATGGAAGGCGCAACAGCCTTCGAGACCATCACCCGAACCCACGTGCGCTTCGGCACCACGTCGCTGCTGGCGACCACCATGACCGCGCCGAGCGAAGAGATTTCCAGCGTACTCAAAGCGCTCGGCGAGTTCTGCGAGACGCGCCCGAAAGGCAGCGCCCGGGTACTCGGCGTGCACCTAGAAGGCCCGTACATCAACCCTGGCAAACTCGGCGCACAACCGAACTTCGCCCACACCGCGTTGATGGCCGAAGTCGAAGAGTATCTGACGCTGGCGCCGATCCGCGTGATCACCATCGCCCCGGAAATCGCCGGCCATGACGCTTTGATCCGCGCCCTCAGCGCTCGCGGCGTACGCATGCAGATCGGCCATACGCTCGGCAGCTACGAGGAAGGCGTCGCAGCGCTGGCGGCGGGTGCGAGCAGTTTCACTCACCTCTACAACGCCATGAGCCCGCTGCATCATCGCGAGCCGGGCATCGTCGGCGCAGCGCTGGCCCACGCCAAATATGCCGAGCTGATTCCGGACCTGTTGCACGTACACCCCGGCGCCATCCGCGTGGCCCTGCGCTCGATTCCGTGCCTGTATTGCGTGACCGACTCCACCGCCGCCGCCGGCATGCCCGACGGTGAATACAAGCTCGGCAGCCACACCGTGACCAAATGCCTGGGCGGCGTGCGCCTGCCCGACGGCACCCTCGCCGGCAGCACCCTGACCATGGATCAGGCATTGCGCAATCTGGTGAAGATCGGTTTGCCGATTGCCGAGGCCTCGCAACGTCTTTCGCTATTCCCCGCCGATTACCTCGGCCTTGAAGAACGCGGCCGCCTCACACCGGGCAGCTGGGCCGACTGCGTGCGGCTGGATCGCTCACTCACACTGACCGCCGTCATGGTCGAAGGAGAAGACATTGACTTCAAAAATGCTTGAAGAGGCGCTGTCCTCGTTCGAGGCCGTGCAGGCCCAATTGCAACAGCTCGACCCGCAGATGCTCGAGATTGCCGGACGCCTGCGTCGTCAACCACCGCAAGTGGCGATGACCGTCGCCCGTGGCAGCTCCGACCACGCCGCCAGTTACTTCGCCTACCTGACCATGCAACTGCTGGGCATTCCGGTGGCGTCGTTGCCGATGTCGGTGGTGACCATGCAGCAAGCGCCGTTAAAAGTCAGCGGTCAGGTGGCGTTTGCCTTCTCGCAGTCCGGGCAAAGTCCTGATCTGGTGAACAGCCTGCGCCTGTTGCGCAAGCGTGGTGCCCTGAGCATTTCCATGGTCAATGCCGAAGGCTCGCCACTGGAGGCAGCGTGTGAATTCAGCCTGCCCTTGTTGGCCGGCACCGAAAGCAGCGTCGCCGCGACCAAGAGTTTTATCGCCACGCTCAGCGCCAGCGCTCGTCTGATCGCGCACTGGAAAGACGATGTAGAAATGCTCGAAGCCGGCAACGCCCTGCCGGACGGTCTGCGTGACGCCGCGCAGCAGGATTGGAGCGTGGCCATCGACGCCCTGCGCGATTGCCAACGCCTGATGGTGATCGGTCGCGGCGCCGGGTTCGCCATCGCCCAGGAAGCGGCGCTGAAATTCAAGGAGACCTCGGCGATTCAGGCGGAAGCGTTCAGCAGCGCCGAAGTCCGCCACGGCCCGATGGCCTTGATCGACGAACACTATCCGCTGCTGATCTTCGCCCCACGCGGTGCCGAACAGGCCGGTTTGTTGAGCCTCGCCGCCGACATGCGCCAACGTGGCGCCCGCGTATTGCTGGCCGCGCCCGATGACATCGCCGAACGCGACCTCACCCTGACCCGCGCCGAACACCCGGCCCTTGATCCGATCCTGGCGATCCAGAGTTTCTACGTCATGGCCGCCGGTTTGGCGGTTGCCCGCGGCATGGACCCGGACCAGCCGCGTCATTTGAGCAAAGTCACGCGCACCCATTAAGTCGAGTTGATCCGAACCGTCGTTTTTTATTCATGAGACCGAGCCATGCATAACAACAATAAAGAGCTGACCCTCAGCGCCCCGCTCAGCGGCCCGGTGCTCACGCTCGCCAAGGTCCCGGACCCGGTGTTCGCCAGCGGCGCAATGGGCGACGGGATCGCCATCGATCCCCTGAACGACACCCTTCATGCCCCTTGCGCAGGCGTCGTCGTGCACGTCGCCCGAACCGGGCATGCGATTACCTTGCGTGCCGATAACGGCGCTGAACTGTTGCTGCACCTGGGCCTCGACACGGTCGAGTTGCAGGGCGAAGGCTTCTCGATGCTGGTCAAGGAAGGCGCGCGGGTCAGCAATGGCCAGCCGCTGTTGCGCTATGACCTGGACAAGGTTGCGCAGCAGTGCAAAAGCCTGGTCAGCCTGATGATCCTGACCAACAGCGAGGAATTTCAGGCACGGCCAATCACCCTCAAATCGGTAAAGGTCGGCGAGCCGTTGTTGCACATTATTCGCCGGCAGTCCTGCGGTGCGATGGTCGAGACCGACGCCTCGGGCATCGAAGTGAACGGGCATGTCCACGTCGCCTTTCGCGGCGGTTTACATGCGCGTCCTGCGGCGCTTATTCGTCAGACCGCGCAAGGTTTCAAGAGTAAATCGCAGCTGCATTTCGGCGGTAAATCGGCGACCTGTGACAGCTTGATCGGGCTGATGGGCCTGGCGATCGGCGAGCAGGATGAAGTGCAAGTCAGTTGCCAGGGCGCAGATGCCGAAGCGGCGTTGCAAGCCTTGTTGACCGCGCTGGCCACCGCCCTGGCCGAAGACAACCACGCCGCCGCGCCAACGCCGATCGCCCAACGCAATCGTCCCGCCGAAGCCGGTGTGCTACACGGTGTTTGCGCCGCGCCCGGTCTGGTCGGTGGGCCACTGTTTCGATTGAGCGTCATCAGCCTGCCGGTTGATGCAGGTAATCATGATCCCGAGCAACAACGGCATGCGCTCGATACCGCGCTGACCCTCGTGCGTAGCGAAATCGAGCACACCCTGGCCCAGGCCAAAAAGCACAAGCACACCGACGAAGAAGCGATTTTTGCAGCGCACCTCGCGCTGCTTGAAGATCCGGCACTGCTGGACGCGGCGAATACCTCCATCGACCAAGGCATCGCCGCGACCCACGCCTGGAGCCAGTCAATCGACGCCCAGTGCGAAGTTCTGCAGCAACTCGGCAGCCCGTTGCTGGCCGAGCGCGCCAATGATCTGCGCGACCTCAAACAGCGCGTGTTGCGCGCCTTGCTCGGTGAGGCCTGGCATTACGACGTGCCGGCGGGCGCCATTGTCGCGGCGCACGAACTGACCCCGTCAGACCTGTTGCAACTCAGCCAGCAAGGCGTCGCCGGGTTGTGCATGGCCGAGGGTGGCGCGACCTCCCACGTGGCGATTCTTGCGCGCGGCAAAGGCTTGCCTTGCATGGTTGCACTGGGCTCGGCGCTGCTGAATCTGGAGCAAGGCCAATCGGTGGTGCTGGACGCTGACGGGGGTCGTCTCGAACTGGCACCGACCACTGAACGCTTGGCCGATGTGCATCAGGCGCAACTCGATCATCAGCAGCGCCGCGCGCTTCAACAGTCTCAAGCGCACACCCGCGCACTGACGCTCGACGGTGTGCATATCGAGGTGGCAGCCAATGTCGCGTCCAGCGCCGAAGCGGCCGATGCGCTGGCCAATGGCGCCGACGGTGTCGGCCTGCTGCGTACCGAGTTTCTGTTCGTGGATCGCAATACCGCGCCGGATGAACAGGAACAGCGCCTCGCCTATCAAGCCGTGCTCGATGCGATGGGCGACAAATCGGTGATCATCCGCACCATCGACGTCGGCGGCGACAAGCAACTCGACTACTTGCCCCTGCCGGTCGAGGCCAATCCGGTGCTTGGCTTGCGCGGCATTCGTCTGGCTCAAGTGCGCCCGGAATTGCTCGATCAGCAACTGCGCGCACTGCTGCATGTTCACCCGATATCGCGCTGCCGAATTCTGTTGCCAATGGTCACCGAGGTCGACGAGCTGCTGCACATTCGCAAGCGCCTTGAGGCGTTGTGTTGTGAACTCGGCGTGAGTGAACGCCCGGAGCTTGGGGTGATGATCGAAGTCCCGGCCGCAGCATTAATGGCCGAGCACTTGGCCGAACATGCGGATTTCCTGTCCATCGGCACTAACGACTTGTCGCAATACACCTTGGCCATGGACCGCGACCACGCGGGCCTCGCTTCACGCGTCGACGCCCTGCACCCGGCGCTGCTGCGCTTGATCGCACAGACCTGCGCGGGTGCGGCGGTGCATAACCGTTGGGTTGGCGTCTGCGGCGCGCTCGCCTCCGACCCGCTGGCGACGCCGGTGTTGATCGGCCTGGGGGTCAGCGAATTGTCGGTGAGCCCGGTGCAAATCGGCGAAATCAAAGACCGCGTGCGCCACCTCGACGCCGCCGAATGCCGACGCATCAGCCACGACCTGCTCAAACTGAGCAGCGCTGCGGCCGTGCGTCACGCCTGTCACCAGCAATGGCCTCTGAGCTGAAAACAACAACTCTCAAACAATAAGAGCACAGGGAGATTCGCCATGTACCAACACTTCATCGAAGGCCTGCAGCGCCTCGGGCGCGCATTGATGCTGCCGATCGCAATCCTGCCGATTGCCGGATTGCTGCTGCGCCTCGGCGACACTGACCTGCTGAACATCGCGATCATTCACGACGCCGGCCAAGTGATCTTCGCCAACCTGGCAATGATCTTCGCCATCGGCATCGCGGTCGGTTTCGCCAAGGACAACAACGGCACCGCAGGCCTGGCCGGGGTGATTGGTTACCTGGTGATGATCTCCACCCTCAAGGTGCTGGATGCGAGCATCAACATGGGCATGCTCGCCGGGATCGTCAGCGGCTTGATGGCCGGCGCGCTGTACAACCGCTTCAAGGACATCAAGTTGCCGGAGTACCTGGCGTTCTTCGGTGGCCGGCGCTTTGTGCCCATCGTCACCGGGTTTGCCGCCGTCGGCCTGGGCGTGATCTTCGGGTTGATCTGGCCACCGATCCAGCAAGGCATTAACAGTTTCGGCGCCTTGATGATGGAAAGCGGCAGCTTCGGCGCTTTCGTCTTCGGCGTGTTCAACCGTTTGCTGATCGTCACCGGCCTGCATCACATCCTCAATAACATGGCGTGGTTCGTCTTCGGCAACTTCACCGACCCGACCACGGGCGCCATGGTCACCGGCGACCTGTCACGCTACTTCGCCGGCGACCCGAAGGGCGGCCAGTTCATGACCGGCATGTTCCCGATGATGATCTTCGGCCTGCCCGCCGCCTGCCTGGCGATGTACCGCAACGCCCTGCCGGAGCGCCGCAAGGTCATGGGCGGGATTTTCCTGTCGATGGCCCTGACGTCGTTTTTGACTGGCGTGACCGAGCCGATCGAATTCGCCTTTATGTTCCTCGCGCCGTTTCTGTATTTGCTGCATGCGCTGTTGACGGGGTTGTCGATGGCAATCACCAATGCGCTGAACATTCACCTTGGGTTCACCTTCTCCGGTGGTTTCATCGACATGATTCTCGGCTGGGGCCGATCCACCAATGGCTGGTTGGTGATTCCGGTGGGGCTGGCGTATGCGGTGATCTACTACGTGGTGTTTGATTTCTGTATCCGCCGTTTCAACCTCAAGACGCCAGGACGCGAAGAGATGCCTGCCGGCGAGAAAGTCGTGGTCGCTGAAAACGAACGGGCCGGGGCATATATCAAGGCCTTGGGCGGTGCGCACAACTTGATCACCGTCGGGGCCTGCACCACGCGGTTGCGGTTGGACATGGTGGATCGCAACAAAGCCAACGATGCCGAGTTGAAAGCGCTGGGGGCGATGGCGGTAGTGCGTCCAGGTAAAGGCGGGAGTTTGCAGGTGGTGGTTGGGCCGATGGCGGACAGCATTGCTGATGAAATTCGCTTGGCGATGCCGGCGTTGGGGCGTGCGATTGTGTCCTCTCCTCCTGCTGTTATCGATGCGCCGGCACCTGCGGCGGTGGCCGCTCCGGAAGCGCAGCAATGGCTGGATGCGTTGGGGGGCGGCGAGAATGTGCTGCAGATGGACTGCATCGCCATGACACGGATTCGGCTGCAACTGGCGGATGGCAAATCGCTGTCGGAGTGTGATTTGAAGGTGCTGGGGTGTCAGGGTGTCAGTCAGCTGGAAGGTGGCGTTTGGCACCTGCTGATTGGTGACAAGGCATCGAGCTTGAGTGATGCGCTGGAGGTGTTGGTGAATCGAAGTGAGGTGAGTGCCAAGGTCTGAATCTCTGGCGCCTGTCAGTCCGTCATCGCGAGCGAGCTTGTTCGCGATGAGGCACTAAATAACACCTTGGACTCAACGCCCGCAGGTCATGACCGGTCCTGCGGGCTTTTTCATTTCAACTACCCCAGCGGATCGGGATGCGACCCACTTAAGCTCAAGCAGATGTTGCGCGCTGCTCCGCCTCGTAATGCCGAGTCTGGAATGGCATAAGAGCTTGAGCCTTCAGGCCGAGGCCTTCATTCAGCCCCCAGGAAACGGCAAGTACATCACGGCGCCTACGAAGGGGTACGACTGCATAGGGCGCGTCCCCTTGCCTGGCAGTCGAGTACGCAAAAAGCTCAAGAGCATTGAGGGTTTCGGACACGCGGCTATCGGACACGCACGAAAAACGAGTAAACCGTTCGAGTAAATAGCCTGCACGCCGAACTTCTACCTCATCAGTGTGGCAGTTCAGAAAAGCAGTTACTTCACTCTCAAGATTCAAATTGGAGTACCAAACAGCTTTGGCAGCGCTGACCAGCGCAGCGTCATCTGCTTGATTCAAAGGTTTTTTGACCAAGGTGTCCAAGGCGGATGAGAGGACGTGGCCGCTATGGGGCGTCGCCATCTGTAGTCTCCAGGTAATCTTGAGTAATTGCGTCCGGCGATTCCATCTTTGAACCTCAAGTGGATTGAAGTGTTTGTGATGGACAAAGGTTGGACGTGGCACTTCCGACGGACAACCTGAAAAAATTGTCGGATATTTCCTCGAGCGATGTAGCCGTTACAGCGCCGCACCGCAGCTCCCACAGGGAATTTTTACACCTGCAAGAGATTGGTCGGCTTTCAGGCCGCCTTCGCTGGCAAGCCAGCTCCTACAGTAGATCGCCGTACAGCCCTTGCTTTTCACCACTCAACAGGCCGAGCGTTAGCTCGCCGGCAGCTCTTGATCTTGATTCACCCGCCCCCTCGGGAGGCTGAGTGGAGGTGTTCATCCGGGGAGTGGCGCGCAGCGCCGTTCGACGCAGTCGAACACGCTGCATGTAGGTCGAAGCGAAGCCGACCGGAGGGCAGTGTCCCCGGATGGATACCGGAGCGAAGGAACGCCGAGCCTGAGCGAGGGGCCGGACGCTCGGGGCGAGCCTTTTTTTGCTTACTTTTTTTTGGCGTTTGAAAAAAAGTGAGTCGCCGTAAGGGCGAAACCCTAAGTGGCCGTTACCGCAGAAATGGATATGTACTCAGTCAACAACAGCATGGTCGGCCCGAAGGCCGTCATCGCAGGCAACAAAAAACCCGCTGAACGCAAATTCAGCGGGTTTCTCATTTCAGCAGTCAGGAAGATCAGAAGTCTTCCAACCGCCACACTTCATAAGCCGGCGTCTCGTAGGGATGGCTCTCTTTCAAAGCCACCACCACCGCGCGAATCAACTCATCGCTGACCACCAGCTCAACCTTCCATTCCTCAACCTGCTCGACCTGCCCCGCTTCACCAATGAACGGCTGGCTGCCGTCCAAAGGGCGAAACTGGCCGAGGCCGAGCACTTGCCACGCGCAATGGTCGTAAGCGCCGATCCGTCCGCCACCGGCGGCAAAAACGGCACTCTTGACCTGTTCCACATGACTGGCCGGAACAAAAAAACTCAGCTTGTACACGACGCTTAGTTCACCCACACGCGAGCGTTACGGAACATACGCATCCAAGGTGCGTCTTCGTTCCAGTCTTCCGAACGCCACGAGTTCTGCACGGCGCGGAACACGCGCTCCGGGTGCGGCATCATGATCGTTACGCGACCGTCGCGGCTGGTCAAACCGGTGATCCCGCGTGGCGAGCCGTTCGGGTTGGCCGGGTATTTTTCGGTGACCTTGCCATGGTTGTCGACGAAACGCATCGCCACGCAACCCGACAGATCGGCTTCCAGCAACGCTTCTTCGCTGGCGAACTCGGCATGACCTTCACCGTGAGCGATGGCGATTGGCATGCGCGAACCGGCCATGCCCTGCAGGAAGATCGAGTTCGACTCCTGGACCTGAACCATCGCCACGCGCGCTTCGAACTGCTCGGAGCGGTTGCGTACGAAGTGCGGCCAGAACTCGCTGCCCGGGATCAGCTCGTGCAGGTTGGACATCATCTGGCAACCGTTGCACACGCCGAGGGTGAAGCTGTCGTTACGTTCGAAGAAGCCCTGGAACGCATCGCGAGCGCGGCTGTTGAACAGCGCGGACTTGGCCCAGCCTTCGCCGGCACCGAGCACGTCGCCGTAGGAGAAACCGCCGCAAGCGACCATGCCCTTGAAGTCGTTCAGGTCGACACGGCCGGCCAGAATGTCGCTCATGTGCACGTCGATCGCGTTGAAACCGGCGCGGTCGAACGCGGCCGCCATTTCCACCTGACCGTTGACGCCCTGCTCACGCAGTACGGCAACCTGTGGGCGAATGCCTTTCTTGATGTAAGGCGCGGCGACGTCCTGGTTGACGTCGTAGCTCAGCTTGACGCTCAGGCCCGGGTTGTCTTCTTCCAGCAGCACGTCG
This sequence comes from Pseudomonas sp. GW821-FHT10C09, assembly GCF_059415465.1. Classification (NCBI taxonomy): domain Bacteria; kingdom Pseudomonadati; phylum Pseudomonadota; class Gammaproteobacteria; order Pseudomonadales; family Pseudomonadaceae; genus Pseudomonas; species Pseudomonas sp. GW821-FHT10C09. The sequence goes on along the minus strand of NZ_JBWKNG010000013.1, from coordinate 86,660 downwards.
AACTCTTGCTCGGCGCAGTCGGCGTTGTCACGCAGACGCTGGATCTGGTAGCTGGTTTCAGCCCACTGACGCTGCAGCAGACGACGCTGACCTTCGAACACGGTTTCGCCGTTGAAGGTGATGTTGATCTGGCCGTTGTTCATCGGCTGACCGATCACCGACACGCAGTCACCCAGACCGGCTGCGCTGAACTGCGCGAGGATGTCCGGGGTGGCGTCCTGACGAACCTGGATCACCGCACCCAGTTCTTCGTTGAACAGGATCGCGGCGATGTCAGCGGAGGTTTCCGCCAGGCCGTCGAGGTTCAGGCTCAGACCGCAGTGACCGGCGAAGGCCATTTCCACCACGCTGGTCAGCAGACCACCGTCGGAACGGTCGTGGTACGCCAGCAAGTGACCGTCGGCATTCAGGCCCTGGATCACCGCGAAGAAGGCCTTGAGGTCTTCGGAATCGTCAACGTCCGGCGCTTGCGAGCCGAGCTTGCCGTGCACCTGGGCCAGGATCGAGGCGCCCATGCGGTTCTGGCCACGGCCCAGATCGATCAGGATCAGGTCGGTGGTGCCCTTGTTCATGCGCAGTTCCGGGGTCAGGGTCTGACGGATGTCAGCCACTGGCGCGAAACCGGTCACGATCAGGGACATCGGCGAAGTGACTGTCTTGTCGACGCCTTCGTCGCTCCAGCGCGTGGCCATGGACATGGAGTCCTTGCCCACCGGAATGGTGATACCCAGCTCAGGGCACAGTTCCATACCGACCGCTTTCACGGTGTCGTACAGACGCGCGTCTTCACCCGGGTGACCGGCAGCGGACATCCAGTTCGCCGACAGCTTGATGTCGGAGATCTTGTTGATGCGCGAAGCGGCGATGTTGGTCAGGGTTTCGCCGATGGCCATGCGGCCCGACGCGGGAGCGTCCAGCAGTGCCAGCGGAGTACGCTCGCCCATGGCCATGGCTTCACCGGTGTAGACGTCGAAACTGGTGGCGGTGACGGCAACGTCGGCCACCGGAACCTGCCACGGGCCGACCATTTGGTCACGGGCCACGAGGCCGGTGATGGTACGGTCGCCGATGGTGATCAGGAAGCTTTTGCTCGCAACAGCCGGGTGATGCAGGACGCGCTCTACGCAGTCTGCAATCTCCAGCGTCGACGGATCGAAGTCGTCGCCCAGTTCGTTTTCACGAACGGCCGAACGGTGCATGCGCGGGGCTTTGCCCAGCAGCACTTCGAGTGGCATGTCCACCGGGCTGTTGCCGAAGTGACTGTCGGTGACGGTCAGTTGCGGCTCCGCAGTGGCTTCGCCGACGACGGCGAACGGGCAGCGCTCGCGCTCGCAGATCGCCTGGAAGCGTTCGAAGTCGGCCGGGCCGACCGCCAGAACGTAGCGTTCCTGGGATTCGTTACTCCAGATTTCGTGCGGGGCCATGCCCGGCTCGTCGTTTGGAATGTTGCGCAATTCGAAGCGGCCACCGCGGTTGCCGTCGTTGACCAGTTCCGGGAAGGCGTTGGACAGACCGCCCGCGCCGACGTCGTGGATGAAGCTGATCGGGTTTTTGTCACCCAACTGCCAGCAACGGTCGATGACTTCCTGGCAGCGACGTTCCATCTCAGGGTTTTCGCGTTGTACGGAAGCGAAGTCCAGGTCAGCCGAGCTGGTACCGGTGGCCATGGAGGAAGCCGCGCCGCCGCCCAGGCCGATCAACATCGCCGGGCCGCCGAGCACGATCAGCTTGGAGCCAACGGTGATCTCGCCTTTCTGTACGTGTTCGGCACGGATGTTACCCATGCCGCCGGCCAGCATGATCGGCTTGTGGTAACCACGAACTTCGTCGCCACGCGGGGTGGTGATCGACTGTTCGAAGGTACGGAAGTAACCGGTCAGGGCCGGACGACCGAATTCGTTGTTGAACGCGGCGCCACCCAGTGGGCCTTCGATCATGATGTCCAGCGCGGTGACGATGCGCTCAGGCTTGCCGTACGGCACTTCCCACGGCTGTTCGAAGCCCGGGATTTGCAGGTTGGACACGGTGAAACCGGTCAGGCCAGCCTTCGGCTTGGCGCCACGGCCGGTCGCGCCTTCGTCACGAATCTCACCGCCACTGCCGGTGGATGCGCCCGGGAACGGGGCAATCGCAGTCGGGTGGTTGTGGGTTTCGACTTTCATCAGGATATGCACCGGTTCCTGCACCGCGCCGTACTGGCGGGTTTCAGGGTCCGGGAAGAAACGGCCGGCGACGTTGCCGACGATGACCGAGGCGTTGTCCTTATAAGCCGACAGAACGCCTTCGCTGTGCATCACGTAGGTGTTCTTGATCATGCCGAACAGGCTTTTTTCCTGGCTCTGGCCGTCGATATCCCAACTGGCGTTGAAGATCTTGTGGCGGCAGTGCTCGGAGTTCGCCTGGGCGAACATCATCAGTTCGATGTCGTGCGGGTTGCGCTTCAAGCCGACGAAGGCGTTGACCAAGTAGTCGATTTCGTCTTCGGCCAAGGCCAGGCCCAGCTCGGTGTTGGCTTTTTCCAGCGCGGCGCGGCCGCCACCCAGCACGTCGATCGCGGTCAGCGGCTTCGGTTCGGCGTGGCTGAACAGGCCGGCGGCCTGTTCGAGGTTGGCCAGAACGATTTGCGTCATGCGGTCGTGCAAGGTGTCGCAGATCAGCTGTGCTTCGGCATCGCTGAACTGACCGGCTACATAGAACGCGATGCCGCGTTCCAGGCGCTGGATCTTGCTCAGGCCGCAGTTGCGAGCGATGTCGCTGGCTTTACTGGACCACGGCGAGATGGTGCCGAAACGCGGCAACACCAGGAACAGACGACCGGTCGGCTCTTGTACCGGAACACTTGGGCCGTACTTCAGAAGGCGCGCGAGCACCTGCTGTTCGTCGCCGGTCAGGACGCCGGTAACTTCGGCGAAGTGAGCGAATTCAGCATACAGGCCGCTGACAGCCGGGACCTTCTGGCTCAGTTGCTCAAGAAGTTTGCTGTGGCGAAAGGCAGAAAGGGCAGGAGCGCCGCGCAGGATCAACATCTTCGGGACAGCCTCGGGAGGGGTGTGCTTTGAGGCCGTGCATTCTAGCCTAAACCGCCCGCGACATCACCCGAAACGGTACAGGCGGCAACACCTGCGTGTCGGGCCGGGGATCCGGGCCTGAGAATGGCGCTCAAAAAGGGTTATTTTTTCTGTCACAAAATCCTGTTCGGGCCCATTCCTGCGGGCTCCGGAGCGGTTTTCAATTGCCTAGCAGACAAGCCCTTCTCTGTCGAGATATGGCGGTCGTGGTCCTTTGCGTATACTGCGCAGATGTTTTCCCCAACGGCTTTGCGTCCGCGGTACGCCAAATGGCTGATCGCAACCGGACTCTTCCTGGTGCTCAGTGGCTGTGTTGATAAACCCAACACGCTGGAGCGCGTAAAGGAGGATGGCGTGCTGCGGGTGGTTACCCGAAACAGCCCCGCCACCTACTTTCAGGATCGCAACGGTGAAACCGGCTTCGAATACGAGCTGGTGAAGCGCTTCGCCGACGATCTGGGGGTGGAACTCAAGATCGAGACCGCCGACAACCTCGACGACCTGTTCAATCAGGTAGGCAAGCCTAACGGCCCGGTGCTGGCGGCTGCCGGTCTGGTCAGCAGCGAGGCACGCAAAAAGCAGGTGCGGTTTTCCCATTCCTACCTGGAAGTCACCCCACAGATCATCTACCGCAACGGCCAGTCACGGCCGACCGACGCGGGCGACCTGGTCGGCAAGAAGATCATGGTGCTCAAGGGCAGCACCCACGCCGAACAGCTGGCAGAGCTGAAAAAGAAATACCCCGGCATTGAATACGAAGAATCCGACGCGGTTGAAGTCGTCGACCTGCTGCGCATGGTCGATGAAGGCCAGATCGACCTGACGCTGGTCGACTCCAACGAAGTCGCGATGAACCAGGTGTACTTCACCAACATCCGGGTCGCCTTTGACCTCGGCGACGCCAGCAACCAGAGTTGGGCCGTGGCCGCCGGCGAAGACAACAGCCTGCTCAACGAAATCAACGCCTACCTCGACAAGGTGCAAAAAAACGGCACCCTGCAGCGCCTCAAGGATCGCTATTACGGGCATGTCGACGTCCTCGGCTACATGGGCGCCACCACGTTCGCCCAGCATTTGCAGCAGCGTCTGCCCAAGTACGAACAGCACTTCAAGGCGTATGCCAAGAAGGAACAGGTCGACTGGCGCCTGCTGGCCGCAATCGGTTATCAGGAGTCGTTGTGGCAACCGGCGGTCACGTCCAAGACCGGCGTTCGCGGCCTGATGATGCTGACCCAGAACACCGCGCAAGCCATGGGCGTGTCCAACCGCCTCGACCCCAAGCAGAGCATCATGGGCGGGGCCAAGTACCTGGCTTATATGAAGGATCAGCTGGACGAGTCGATCCAGGAGCCGGACCGCACCTGGTTTGCCCTGGCGGCTTACAACGTTGGCAGCGGTCACCTGGATGACGCGCGCAAACTGGCGGCGAAGGAAGGGCTGAACCCGGACAAGTGGCTGGACGTGAAGAAAATCCTGCCGCGCCTGTCCGAGAAAAAGTGGTACAGCAAGACGCGCTATGGCTACGCCCGAGGCGGCGAGCCGGTGCACTTCGTGGCGAACATCCGTCGTTACTACGACATCCTGACGTGGGTCACGCAGCCGCAGCTTGAAGGTGACCAGGTCGCCGAAGGCAATCTGCATGTGCCGGGGATCGACAAGACCAAGCCGGCCCAGGAGCCTGCGCCGCTCTAACCCTGACAACACAAATCAAATGTGGGAGTAGGCCTGCTCGCTCCCACATTTTGTTTTGCGTATGGGTTTTAGGCTTTTGCGGCGGCCAGGATCAGCGCTTTCATTTCCGACACCGCTGACTTGAAGCCAACAAACAACGCATGCGCCACCAGTGCGTGACCGATGTTCAGCTCATTGATGCCTTTGATCGCCGCCACGGCTTCTACGTTGTGGTAGTGCAGACCGTGCCCGGCGTTGACGATCAACCCCTGAGCCAGGCCAAACGCTACACCATCAGCCACGCGCTTGAGTTCTTCAGCCACGTCAGTCGGTGTTTCTGCATCGGCGTAACGCCCGGTGTGCAGTTCAATCGCGGGCGCGCCAACGCGACGGGAGGCTTCAATCTGGCGCTCATCAGCGTCGATGAACAGCGACACTTCGCAGCCAATTTTCGATAAGCGATCCACCGCGGCTTTGATCCGTGCTTCCTGCCCCGCTACGTCCAGGCCACCTTCAGTGGTCAGTTCCTGGCGGGTTTCCGGGACCAGGCAAATGTGCGCCGGGCGAATGTGCTCGGCGAACAGCATCATTTCTTCGGTGACGCCCATCTCGAAGTTCATGCGGGTCTGCAGCACGTCCTTGAGCACAAGAACGTCGCGCTCCTGGATGTGCCGGCGGTCTTCGCGCAAATGCACGGTAATGCCGTCAGCGCCCGCCTCTTCCGCGTCCAGTGCAGCCTTGACCGGATCCGGATAGCGAGTGCCCCGGGCCTGACGCAGGGTGGCAACGTGGTCGATGTTCACGCCAAGAAGAATGCGATTGCTGGTGGTCACGGAAGCGCTCCTGAATTTAAAGATTCGGCGCACAGCATACGGGGAGACTACGGCTTGCGAAACAGCTCGCGGCTGACTAAAGGACGACCGCCCAGATGCACGGCCAAAGCCTGGCGCATCAGACGCTTGGCGGCGGACAGCGCACCGGGCGCGGTCCAGTCGGCATCGGCCATGGCCAACAGTTCGGTGCCATTGAACAAACCGGGTTGCAGCAGATAGACCTGCTCCAGCCCCGCATCCACCTGCAAACGGTAGAGACCGTCCGGGGCGATGGGCTCGCCGTGGATGTCCGTGGTCAGTGCAAAGCCGTAGCCGAGGTCGTCGAGCAAGCGCCATTCGAACGAGCGCAACAACGGCTCCAGCGGACGACCCTCGGCCAGCGCGAGCAGGGTAGCAGCGTAGTGATCGAATACCCCGGGATGAGGGTCTTCGGAAGGCAATAGACGGATCAACAGTTCATTGAGGTAGAGGCCGCTGAACAACGCCTCACCGCTGAGCCAGGTGGAGACGCCGGCACTTTCCATGCGCCCGACGTTCTTCAGCTCGCCACGTCCGCGAAACTCGACTTCCAGCGGCACGAACGGCCGCGCCAACGTCCCCGCCTTGCCCCGCGCACTGCGCAACACCGCCCGCAGCCGACCTTGCGGCGTGAGGAAATCCACCAGCGCACTGTTTTCGCGGTAGGCGCGGGAGTGGAGGACGTAGGCGGGTTGGCCGCTGGGTGGGGTTTGGGACATGGAAGTCAGGGTACTCAATGGCAGCGCGCAGTCTTGCAAACAACCCAAAACAATGTGGGAGCGAGCCTGCTCGCGAAAGCGGTGTGACAGTCAACATCAATGCTGAATGTTACATCCTCTTCGCGAGCAGGCTCGCTCCCACAGGGGATCTTCAATGTATCTGGAACCGGGTTTACAGGTCGCCGTAACCCAGCGAACGCAATGCGCGCTCGTCATCGGACCAGCCGCCTTTCACTTTCACCCAGAGGTTGAGCATGATCTTGGAGTCGAACAGCAGCTCCATGTCCTTGCGCGCCTCGGTGCCGATGCGCTTGATGCGTTCGCCCTTGTCGCCAATGATGATTTTCTTCTGGCCATCACGCTCAACGAGGATCAAGGCATGAATGTGCAGGGTTTTGCCCTGCTGCTTGAACTCTTCGATTTCCACGGTGATCTGGTACGGCAGCTCGGCGCCCATCTGGCGCATGATTTTCTCACGCACCAGTTCGGCGGCGAGGAAGCGGCTGCTGCGGTCAGTGATCTGGTCTTCCGGGAAGAAGTGATCGTTTTCCGGCAGGTAACCGGCGATCACACGCTCCAGCGCTTCGAGGTTGTGCCCGTGCTGGGCCGAGATCGGCATGATCTGTGCGTTCGGCAGCTGTTCCTGCAACCAGCTCAGGTGCGGCATCAGCTCGGCTTTGTCTTCGATGCGGTCAGTCTTGTTCAGTGCCACGATCAGCGGGCCGGTCACGTACTGGACGCGCTCGAGAACCATCTGGTCTTCGTCGGTCCACTTGGTGCGGTCAACCACGAAGATCACCACGTCGACGTCTTTCAACGCCGCCGAAGCAGTCTTGTTCATGTAGCGGTTCAGGGCCTTTTCGCCGCCCTTGTGCATGCCCGGGGTGTCGACGTAGATCGCCTGCACGGCGCCTTCGGTCTTGATGCCCAGCATGTTGTGGCGGGTAGTTTGCGGCTTGCGCGAGGTGATCGCCAGCTTCTGACCCAGGATGTGGTTCAGCAGCGTGGACTTGCCCACGTTGGGACGGCCGACGATGGCAACATAGCCACAGCGAGTTGCGTTTGTATCAGTCATTGCCATTCTCCACACCCAGGGCAATCAGTGCTGCGGCGGCCGCTACCTGTTCGGCAATACGACGACTCACACCCTGACCTCGGCTTTTTTCATTCAGTAAGGTGATTTCACATTCGACGAAGAACGTCCGGCAATGCGGCTCACCCTGGATATCCACCACTTCGTAACGTGGCAGCTCACAACCACGCGATTGCAGGAATTCCTGCAGGCGGGTTTTTGGATCTTTGTTGGTGTCGACCAGCGTCAGGCCTTCGAACTCACCGGCCAGCCAGGCCAATACACGCTCGCGCGCCATGTCCATGCCGGCGTCGAGGTAGATCGCACCAATCAGCGCTTCCAGGGCATCGGCCAGAATCGACTCGCGACGGAAGCCGCCGCTTTTCAGTTCACCGGAGCCCAGGCGCAGGTAGTCGCCCAGATCGAAACCGCGAGCCAGTACGGCCAGCGTCTCACCTTTCACCAAGCGTGCGCGCAAACGCGACAACTGGCCTTCGCGGGCCAGCGGGAAGCGATCGAACAGCGCCTCGCCAGCGACGAAGTTAAGGATGGCATCACCGAGGAATTCCAGGCGTTCGTTGTTACGCCCGGCAAAGCTGCGGTGAGTCAGGGCCAGAACCATCAGTTCCTGGTCCTTGAAGGTGTAGCCGAGCTGACGCTCTAGACGACTTAAGGAGACGCTCACGGTTTACCCACGCTGAGTTCGTGGTTGGATTCCACCGCCATCGCCGTGATACGGCGCAGGCCTGGGACAATTAACGCTGTGTTCAAAAATAACGTCCTGAATATCATTGGCTTCATGCTGCCGGGGCCGATTGTGCCGACTCCAGAAAAGCATTCGGCGCTGTGTTCAACAGCGCCGTGTGTGATTACTTGATCAGGCCAACCCGCGAGAAATTCGGCAGGTGACTGAGTTTGGGTTCCGGCCAGCTCATCCAGACTGCGAAGGCCTTGCCGACGATATTCTTGTCGGGAACCATGCCCAGCAGATCCTTGGGAATGCTTGGATCATCCCAGTAGCGACTGTCGTTGGAGTTGTCGCGGTTGTCGCCCATCATGAAATAGTGCCCGGCGGGCACGGTCCACGAATGGTCCGGCGTGGCGCGATAACGGCTCATTTCCTTGCGGATCAGGTGCTCGGCAACGCCGAGTTTTTCCTTGTAGAGCTCAGCGCTGCCCAGCGTGCCCGGCTCGGAGCCGACCAGTTGCTCGGCAATCGACTCACCGTTGACGAACAGGCGCTTGTCGGCAGTGTAGCGAATCGTGTCGCCCGGCAGGCCCACTACACGCTTGATGTAGTTGACGTTCGGATCGCTCGGGTAACGGAACACCATCACATCGCCGCGCTGCGGATCACCGACTTCGATGACTTTCTTGTCGATCACCGGCAGGCGGATCCCGTAAGAAAATTTGTTCACCAGAATGAAGTCGCCGACGTCCAGGGTCGGTTTCATCGATCCGGACGGAATCTGGAACGGTTCCACCAGGAACGAACGCAGGACCAGCACGATGAACAACACCGGGAAGAACGACTTGCCGTATTCGACCAGCAGCGGCTCTTTGTTCAGCTTCTCGACCACCACCCCGTCAGGCTGGCTGACGCTGCCCTGATAGGAGGCAATGGCAGCACGCCGACGCGGCGCCAGGAAAACCAGATCGAGCAACGCCAACAGGCCGCAGACGAACACGGCGATGACCAGCAACAGCGGGAAATTTAGTGACATAGGACCTAACTATCCAACCTGAGCACTGCAAGGAAGGCTTCTTGTGGAATTTCCACGTTGCCGACTTGCTTCATGCGTTTTTTACCGGCCTTTTGCTTTTCAAGCAGTTTCTTCTTACGGCTAACGTCACCGCCGTAGCATTTGGCCAATACGTTCTTTCTGAGTGCCTTGACGGAGGTTCGCGCAATGATCTGCCCGCCAATGGCGGCCTGGATCGCGACGTCGAACATCTGGCGCGGAATCAGTTCCTTCATCTTCTCGGTCAACTGGCGACCTTTGTAGTGCGCGTTATCCTTGTGCACGATCAGCGCCAGGGCGTCGACCTTGTCACCGTTGATCAGCACATCCAGTTTCACCAGACTAGCCGATTGATAACGATCGAAATGGTAATCCAGCGAAGCATAACCACGGCTGGTCGATTTCAGACGGTCGAAGAAGTCCAGGACCACTTCGTTCATCGGCAAATCGTAGGTCACCTGGACCTGGGAACCGAGGAACAACATGTCGTGTTGCACGCCACGCTTTTCGATGCACAGGGTAATGACGTTGCCCAGGTGCTCTTGCGGCACAAGAATATTGGCCCGCACGATCGGCTCACGCATGTCTTCGATCGAGGACAGGTCCGGAAGCTTCGACGGGTTATCGACGTAAATCGTTTCGCCGGTTTTCAGCAACAGCTCGAAAATTACCGTCGGCGCCGTGGTGATCAGGTCCAGGTCATACTCGCGCTCAAGGCGCTCCTGGATGATTTCCATGTGCAGCATGCCGAGGAACCCGCAACGGAAGCCGAAGCCCAGGGCGTCGGAGCTTTCCGGGGTGTACTGCAGGGACGAGTCGTTGAGCGTGAGCTTTTGCAGGGCTTCACGGAAATCTTCAAAGTCGTCGGAACTGACCGGGAACAGGCCGGCGTAAACCTGCGGCTGAATGCGTTTGAAACCTGGCAGCACGTCGACGTCTGGCGTCGAGTTCAAGGTCAGGGTGTCACCCACTGGCGCACCGTGAATGTCCTTGATGCTGGCAATGATGAAGCCCACTTCACCGGCCTTCAGGTCAGCGGTAGGGGTGTGTTTCGGGTTGAAGACACCAACGCTGTCCACCAGGTGGATCTTGCCGGTGGATTTGACCAGGATCTTGTCGCCCTTCTTCACACGACCCTGACGCACGCGTACCAGGGAAACAACGCCCAGGTAGTTATCGAACCACGAATCGATGATCAACGCTTGCAGCGGATCTTCGTAGTTGCCGGTCGGCGGAGGAATAGTGGCGACCAGGCGCTCGAGCACTTCGTCGACGCCCAGACCGGTCTTGGCCGAGCACTCGACCGCATCGGTGGCATCGATGCCGATGATTTTTTCGATTTCTTCTTTGACGCGGTCCGGATCGGCCTGCGGCAAGTCGATCTTGTTCAGGACCGGCATGACTTCCAGGCCCTGCTCGATCGCCGTGTAGCAGTTGGCAACCGACTGCGCTTCAACGCCCTGACCGGCATCGACCACCAGCAACGCACCTTCACAGGCCGCCAGCGACCGGCTGACTTCATAGGTGAAGTCAACGTGGCCGGGGGTGTCAATGAAGTTCAACTGGTACTTGATGCCATCGCGAGCGGTGTAATAAAGGGTGACGCTATGGGCCTTGATGGTGATCCCGCGTTCACGCTCCAGGTCCATGGAGTCCAGCACCTGGGCTTCCATTTCGCGCTCGGCAAGGCCGCCGCACATCTGGATGAATCGATCAGCCAGCGTCGACTTGCCATGGTCAATGTGGGCGATGATGGAGAAATTGCGGATATGACTCAAATCACTCACGGATCAACACTCAAAAAGGCTGCAGGCATAGCCCGCCGAAAAATAGCCGGGAATTGTACCTGATCCACGGCGCAAGCGTCACGTTCGCAGGTCAGACGGCACGTACAAAAACGCCCCGGTCTTGCGACAGGGGCGTTTCAGATGGCGACGGGGTCAGGAAAAACCCTCGATCAACCGGCCCGGCGCAACAGCCAGACGCCGGCCAGGGCACAGACACCGGCCGGAATGAGCACCGCAAACAGCGGCGAGAAACCGAACACCAGGCTCGAAGGCCCCAGCAGATCCTGGACGATACGGAAGGTGAAGCCCACCAGAACGCCGGTGAACACACGCTGGCCGAGGGTCACCGAACGCAGAGGACCAAAGATGAAGGAAATCGCCATCAGCACCAGCGCCGCCGTCACCAGTGGCTGCAACACTTTGACCCAAAACGCCAGCCAATAACGGCCATTGCTCAGGCCTTGATCTGCCAGATAGTGGATGTAACCCCACAATCCGCTGATCGACAGCGACTCTGGTGCCATCACCACGGTGTCCAGCAACTGCGGGCTCAGGGCAATATCCCAGCGCTCGACGGGGGTGGTGACCACTTCGGTGCTCTTGTCGTGGAACACCGTCGTCGTGACGTCGCTGAGTTGCCAATGATCCTTGTCGAATTCACCACGCTTGGCGAAGCTTGCCGACAACATGTGCCGTTCTTTATCGAAGCGATAACGAGTTACGCCGTACAGAACACCGTTGGGTTGCACGGAGTTGACGTGAATGAACTCGTCACCCTGGCGGTGCCACAAGCCGTGTTTGGCGCTTTGCGCATCACCGCTGCCCTGAGCCAGCGAGCGATTGGCCTGCGCCGTGACTTCGGTGGCCGGCGCAACGTATTCGCCGATCACGACACCCACGACCATCAGGATCAGCATCGGCTTCATGACCGCCCAGACGATCCGGCCGATCGACACGCCCGCGGCGCGCATGATGGTCAGCTCACTGTTGCTGGCCAGACTGCCGAGGCCAATCAGGCATCCGATCAGTGCCGCCATTGGCAACATGTCGTAAAGACGACGCGGGGCCGTCAGCAAGACGTAACTGAAAGCATCCATCAGCGTATAGGTATCGCTGACCTCACCCATCTCGTCGATGAAGGCAAACAGCGTCGCCAGACCGAGAATAATCCCCAGTACCGCGAGGATGGCCATGAACACGCTGCTACCGATGTAGCGATCGAGCTTAACCACGAGCCACCTCCAGCGCGCTGCGGCGACTCGCCATCTTCAAGCGCATCGGCTCCCAGTAAAGCAACCCGAGACCAATGAACAGGAACAACCCGTGAACCCACCACAACCCCAGGGCATGTGGAATCTTGCCCTTGTCCAGAGCGCCGCGGGCGGCAATCAGGATGGTCAGGTAAGCCATATAAAGAAGAATCGCCGGCAGCAGCTTGAGGAAACGTCCTTGGCGCGGGTTGACCCGTGACAACGGCACCGCCATCAGGGTCACGATGAACACCAGCAGCGGCAGGGACAGACGCCATTGCAGCTCGGCGCGTGAACGTGGGTCTTCGTTATCGAGCAAGGAACGGGTGCTCATTGCATCACGGTCGGTCACTTCGTCACTGACGTCCGGCTTTGGCAGCAATACCCCGTACTCGTCGTACTTGATCGCGCGATAGTCGGCCTGCCCCGGATTACCGTCATAGCGATAACCGTTGTCGAGAATCAGGTAGCGGTTGCCGTCCGGGCGGATTTCCTGGCGACCCTTCTCGGCCACCAGCACGGAAATACCGCGATCCTTCTGGTCAGAGTTGGTGTTCTTTTGCGAAATGAACACACCCGCCAAATTGACGCGATCATCGGTCAACTGCTCGGTATAGGTCACCCGGGTCCCGTCGCGCAACGCCTGGAAGCGACCCGGCTCGAGGGTATCGAACTCGGTCAGGGCATCCTGTTTGTTCAGCAGCAGCTGGAACTGATTGGCACCTTGTGGCGCCAGGCTCAGGCTCAGCCAGGCCACAACCAGCGCAACCAGCGTGGCCGGAAACAGGGTAATGACAAACAGACGCTGCTGGCTCATGCCGGTGGCCGACAGCACGGTCATCTCGCTTTCGAGGTACAGGCGACCGTACGCCAGCAGGATCCCGAGAAACAGGCCCAGCGGCAGGATCAGCTGCAGGAAGCCCGGCAGGCGGAAGCCCATGATCAGGAACAGCGAGCCCGGATCCAGCAGGCCCGAGGCCGCCTGGGCGAGGTATTTGATGAAGCGCCCGCTCATGATGATGACCAGCAGCACGGCGCTGACGGCGCTCAAGGTCAACAGGACTTCGCGGGACAGATAACGGAAGACAATCAAACCAGACACTCCAGGGTTGTCAGGCTAAGGCGGCCAAACAAGCAAACGTATCAGACAGCCCGCAGGGCAGAGCCGCCGAAAAAGATGGCGCATTATCCTGTGATTGAGTGCGCCTGTCACTGCGCATGCTCAAGCTGGCGCTCAATGCGTTGAAGATCGTACAACCGAGGGTTGTCAGGCGCAGGGAGCGAGGTTCAAACTGCGGCCTTTGTCGCGGGCCGTGACCTGCGTCTTTCCATCTATATAAGCAAGCGTCTGTGCGTCGCCGTTTTGCCCGCGCACGTTGACCATTATTCAGGGACCCGGACATGGAACTGGTTGTAAAAAGCGTTAGCCCAGAAACGTTGAAGACCGCCACGCTGGTTGTCGCCGTCGGTGAAGGCCGCAAGCTCGGCGCCGTCGCCAAACAGCTGGACGAACTGAGTGGCGGTGCGATCAGCGCTGTTCTCAAGCGCGGCGACCTCGCTGGCAAAGTCGGCCAGAGCCTGTTGCTGCACAGCCTGCCGAACCTCAAGGCTGACCGCGTTCTGCTGGTCGGCGTGGGCAAGGACGAAGAACTGGGCGACCGCCCGTTCCGCAAAATCATTGCCGGCGTCCTCAACACCCTGAAAGGCCTGGGCGGCACCGACGCCGTGCTGGCGCTGGACGAAATCGTGGTCAAGGGCCGCGACAGCTACGGCAAGACCCGCCTGCTGGCTGAAACCCTGGTGGACGGCGAATACACCTTCGACCAGTTCAAGAGCCAGAAAGCCGAACCTCGCGCCCTGAAGAAAGTCACCCTGCTGACCATCAAGGCTGCACAGGCTGAAGTCGAGCGCGCCGTGGCCCACGCCACCGCTATCGCCAACGGCATGGCCTTCACCCGTAACCTGGGCAACCTGCCGCCGAACATCTGCCACCCGACGTTCCTCGGCGAGCAAGCCAAGAACCTCGGCAAAGAATTCAAAACACTGAAAGTTGAAGTCCTTGATGAGAAGAAGATCAAGGAACTGGGCATGGGTTCGTTCTACGCCGTGGGCCAGGGCAGCGCCCAGCCTCCGCGCCTGATCGTCATGCAATACAACGGCGGCAAGAAATCCGAGAAGCCGTACGCCCTGGTCGGCAAAGGCATCACCTTTGACACCGGCGGCATCAGCCTGAAGCCGGGCCTGGGCATGGATGAAATGAAGTACGACATGGGCGGCGCTGCCAGCGTGTTCGGCACCCTGCGTGCCGTGCTTGAGCTGAAACTGCCGATCAACCTGGTGTGCATCCTGGCTTGCGCCGAGAACATGCCGAGCGGCAACGCTTCGCGCCCGGGCGACATCGTCACCACCATGAGCGGCCAGACCGTGGAAATCCTCAACACTGACGCCGAAGGCCGTCTGGTGCTGTGCGATGCCCTGACCTACTCCGAGCGCTTCAAGCCGCAAGCCGTGATCGACATCGCGACCCTGACCGGCGCTTGCGTCGTTGCCTTGGGCGCCCACACCTCGGGCCTGCTGGGTAACAACGACGAACTGATCGGCCAACTGTTGAGCGCCGGCAAGACAGCTGACGACCGCGCCTGGCAATTGCCGCTGTTCGATGAGTACCAGGAGCAGCTGGATAGCCCGTTCGCCGACATCGCCAACATTGGCGGGCCGAAAGCCGGGACCATCACCGCTGCCTGCTTCCTGTCGCGCTTCACCAAAAACCTGAACTGGGCGCACCTGGACATCGCCGGCACCGCATGGACCAGCGGCGGCAAGGACAAGGGCGCCACTGGCCGTCCGGTTCCATTGCTGACCCAATACCTGCTGGACCGCGCCAAAGCCTGAAACCGTTGACCCGGGGCGGCGCTGCTTTCGGGCTGCGCCGTGCCTGGCTCAGGAACTGCAATGACCAAAGTCGACTTCTATATCCTGCCCAGCGCCGATCCTTCGGCACGGCTGGATTTCGCCTGCAAGCTCACCGAAAAAGCCTGGCGCATGGGCCACCGTATTTACCTGCACTGCAGCGATGCCGCTCAGCGTGAGGATCTCGATGCCCGTTTGTGGGCCTTCAAGGGCGAAAGCTTCGTCCCTCATGGTCCTGCTGAAAGTGAACCGGACGGTTTGATTGTGCTGGGGCTCGGTGATGACTGCGGTCAGCACCAGGATCTGCTGGTCAATCTCGACCTGAAAGTGCCGGTATTCGCCAACAAATTCGCCCGCGTGGCGGAAGTGGTGGTGGAAGATCCGACGATTCGAGCGGCTGCGCGGGAGAGTTTCCGTTTCTACCGCGAACAGGGCTATCCTCTGCAAGACCACCGTTTACAGCGACTCTGAGCATTCCGATGGACACTCCGAAACCGCAGCAAAAGTCCGCGCACCTGCTGGACGACCTTGAGTCGATCCGCCAATTGCTCGGCGATGACAACCTGCAACCACCGCTACTGACCGACACGGTCATCGACGGTGATCAGGAACAGATTCCCATGTTGTTCGAGCCTGTCGGCAATGCGCCACAGCCGGTCGAGCCGACACCACCGCCCGCTACTGCCACGCAACCTTCGCCGAACACCAGCAAAGGCCCTGACGCCCTGCTGCATCTGGACAGCGAACTGCGCGCCGCAGCGATGCTGATCATGCAAGACGTGATCGACGACTTCGCCCCGCACATCGAAACCGAAATCAAACGCCGGCTGGATGCGCGGATGGAACGGCTTCTCAGCCAATACGAGTAACCCCCCGCCCCTGTGTAAGGGCATCTGTGGCGAGGGAGCTTGCTCCCGCTCGGCTGCGAAGCAGTCGCAATACCTGAAATTGCGGTGTGCCTGACGATATTGGGGCCGCTTCGCGCCCCAGCGGGAGCAAGCTCCCTCGCCACAGACCGCTTCACATTTGTTCTGCACCACGATTGATACAGCGCCCTGTCCGCACCTGCTCGCCCTACGCCCCATGCCCCGCTATACTTGCCGGCTTTTCCTGAATAAATGCCAATAGGGTCCCGCCGCGCATGGATAAGACCTACCAGCCGCACGCCATTGAAACTTCCTGGTACAACACCTGGGAGTCAGAGAATTACTTCGCCCCGCAAGGCGCGGGCGAGTCCTACACCATCATGATCCCGCCGCCGAACGTCACCGGCAGCCTGCACATGGGCCACGGTTTCAACAACGCGATCATGGACGCCCTGATCCGTTTCCGCCGCATGCAGGGTCGCAACACCCTGTGGCAGCCGGGCACCGACCACGCCGGTATCGCCACTCAGATGCTGGTGGAGCGTCAGCTCGAAGCCAAAGGCCAGAGCCGCCATGACCTGGGTCGTGAGAAGTTTCTCGAGAAAATCTGGGAATGGAAGGATGAGTCCGGCGGCAACATCAGCCGTCAAATCCGTCGCCTCGGCTCGTCCGTAGACTGGAGCCGTGAGCGCTTCACCATGGATGACGGCCTCTCGGAATCGGTGAAAGAAGCCTTTGTGCGCCTGCATGAAGACGGCCTGATCTACCGCGGCAAGCGCCTGGTCAACTGGGACACCAAGCTGCACACGGCGATTTCCGACCTTGAAGTGGAAAACCACGACGAGAAAGGTTTCCTGTGGAACCTGAAATACCCGCTGGCCGACGGCGTCAAAACCGCGGAAGGCAATGACTACCTGATCGTCGCGACCACTCGCCCGGAAACCATGCTCGGCGACTCCGCCGTCGCGGTTAACCCGAACGACGAACGCTACAAAGCCCTGATCGGCAAATTTGTCGAGCTGCCGCTGGTCGGCCGCCGCATCCCGATCATCGCCGACGATTACTGCGACCCTGAATTCGGCACCGGCTGCGTGAAAATCACCCCGGCCCACGATTTCAACGACTACGAAGTCGGCAAGCGCCACAACCTGCCGCTGCTGAACATCTTCGACAAGAATGCGGCCGTACTGCCGGCCTGCCAGGTGTTCAACCTCGACGGCACGCTGAACGAAAGCATCGACGGCAAGATTCCGGCCGAATACGCCGGCCTCGACCGTTTCGAAGCCCGCAAGCAAATCGTTGCTGCATTCGACGCCGCCGGCCTGCTGGTCAGCGTCAATGATCACGCCCTGAAAGTGCCGAAAGGCGACCGTTCCGGCACGATCATCGAGCCGTGGCTGACCGACCAGTGGTACGTGTCGACCAAGCCGTTGGCCGAGCCAGCGATTGCTGCCGTTGAAGATGGCCGCATCCAGTTCGTGCCAAAGCAATACGAGAACATGTACTTCTCGTGGATGCGCGACATCCAGGATTGGTGCATCAGCCGTCAGCTGTGGTGGGGCCACCGGATTCCTGCCTGGTACGACGAGTCGGGCAAAGTCTACGTCGGTCGCGACGAAGCCGAAGTGCGTGCCAAGAACAATCTCGGTCCGGACATTGCGCTGCAACAGGACAACGACGTTCTCGACACTTGGTTCAGTTCGGGCCTGTGGACCTTCTCCACGCTCGGCTGGCCTGAGCAGACCGAATTCCTGAAGAAATTCCACTCCACCGACGTGCTGGTGACCGGTTTCGACATCATTTTCTTCTGGGTTGCCCGGATGATCATGCTCACCATGCATTTGGTGAAGAACGAAGACGGCACGCCGCAGGTTCCGTTCAAGACCGTTTATGTGCACGGTCTGGTGCGTGATGGCCAAGGCCAGAAGATGTCCAAGTCCAAGGGCAACGTCCTGGACCCGCTGGACATCATCGACGGTATCGAGCTGGAAGAGCTGGTGCAGAAACGCACCTCCGGCCTGATGCAGCCAAAACTGGCGAAGAAGATCGAGAAGCAGACCCGCGACGAGTTCGCCGACGGTATCGCCAGTTATGGCACCGACGCCCTGCGTTTCACCTTCTGCTCGCTGGCGTCCACCGGTCGTGACATCAAGTTCGACATGGGCCGCGTTGAAGGCTATCGCAACTTCTGCAACAAGATCTGGAACGCCGCGCGTTACGTTCTGGACAAGGGCGAAGACTGCGGCCAGAACGGCGAAGCCTACGAACTGTCCCTGGCGGATCGCTGGATCATCTCGCAGCTGCAACGCACCGAAGCTGAAGTGACCCGTCAACTCGACCAGTTCCGTTTCGACCTGGCGGCGCAAGCGCTGTACGAGTTCATCTGGAACCAGTACTGCGACTGGTACCTGGAACTGTCCAAGCCAGTGCTGTGGGACGAAAACGCCCCGGTCGAGCGTCAGCGTGGTACCCGTCGCACGCTGGTTCGCGTCCTGGAAGTGGCGTTGCGTCTGGCGCATCCGTTCATGCCGTTCATCACTGAAGAAATCTGGCAGCGCATCGCGCCGCTGGCCGGCATTCAGGGCAAGACGATCATGCTGCAACCTTGGCCAGTGGCCAATGAAGAGCGCATCGATCCGGCCGCCGAAGACGATATCGAATGGCTCAAGGAACTGATGCTCGGCACGCGTAACATCCGTGGCGAAATGAATATTGGTCCTGGCAAGCCGCTGCCGATCTACCTGAAGAACGTCAGCGCTGAAGACCAGCGCCGTCTCACCGAGAACGAAGCCCTGCTGAAGAAGCTGGCTCGCCTCGAATCGATCACTGTATTGGCTGCCGGCGAAGAAGCACCGCTGTCTGCCACCGCACTGGTCGGCGAGATGGAAGTGCTGGTGCCGATGGCTGGCCTGATCGACAAGGACGCCGAACTGGCGCGTCTGGACAAGGAAATCCTGCGCTTGCAGGGCGAAGTCCAGCGCGTGGGCGGCAAGCTGTCCAATGCGGGTTTCGTCGACAAGGCTCCGGCTGAAGTCATCGAGAAAGAGCGCGCCAAACTGGCTGAAGCTGAACAGGCTTTGGGCAAGCTGGCTGAGCAGCATGCGCGGATTGCCAGTCTGTAACGGCACATCGCAATGAAAAAGGGAGGCCCGCAACGGCCTCCCTTTTTTGTGCTTTCCATATTCTCCCGGCATCCCCCCTGTGGGAGCGAGCCTGCTCGCGAAGAGGCCGTGTCAGTCGCATCCATGCTGAATGGCAAACCGCTTTCGCGAGCAGGCTCACTCCTACAGGGGGAATGTGGTGTTTGTCACAATTGGGTTCACAACGGCTGGATGTGGGACAATACCCGCCACTTTTAGCCATACCCGAATCGACAACGCCCATGAACGCCCCCCGCACACCAAGACCTGCGCGTAAAAAGCCTGACACCGCCACCCCGGCCAAAACCGTGGAACCGCGTGAAAAGGCCAGCCTGCACCCGCGCAACCGCCACCAGGGTCGTTACGACTTCCCGGCACTGATCAAAACCACGCCGGAACTGGCGAAGTTCGTGATCATCAACCCGTACGGCAAGGAAAGCATCGACTTCGCCAGCCCCGACGCGGTGCGTGTGTTCAACCGGGCGTTGCTCAAGTCGTTCTACGGCATCGCGCATTGGGACATCCCGGCGGATTACCTGTGCCCACCCGTTCCGGGCCGTGCCGACTACGTGCACTTCCTCGCCGACCTGCTGGCCAGCGTCAATGACGGCGAAATCCCGCGCGGCGCACCGGTCAAAGTGCTCGACATCGGCATGGGCGCCAACTGCGTCTATCCGTTGATCGGCTACAGCGATTACCGCTGGCACTTCCTCGGCTCGGAAATCGACCCGACAGCCGTGGCCGCTGCCAAAGCCATCGTGCAGTCCAACGGTCTGAACAAAGCCATCCAGTTGCGCCAGCAAAGCAATCCCAAGCACATCCTGCTGGGCTTGCTGGAGCCGGGTGAACGCTTTGACCTGACCATGTGCAACCCGCCGTTCCACGCCTCGATGGACGAAGCGACCAAGGGTAGCGAGCGCAAATGGCGTGCCCTGGGTCGTGCCGACCCTAAACGTAAATTGCCGGTGCTGAACTTCGGCGGTCAATCGGCTGAGCTGTGGTGTGAAGGCGGCGAAGCACGGTTTGTGACGCAATTGATCGCCGAAAGTGCGAGCTTCCAGCACAAAGTGCTGTGGTTCAGCACCTTGGTCTCGAAGGCCTCGAACTTGCCTGCGATCCAGACTGCGCTGAAAAAAGCCGGCGTGCTGGAAAGCCAGGTGGTGGAAATGTCCCAGGGTCAGAAGCAGAGCCGCTTCGTTGCCTGGACCTTCCAGACCAAATCCGAGCAGCAGGTCTGGCGCGAGCGCTGGGTTAAAAAAAGCTGAGTAACTGACCACCGCAGATCAACTGTGGGAGCGAGCCTGCTCGCGAAGAGGGTGTGTCAGTCGACATAGATTTCGCCTGACACACCGCTTTCGCGAGCAGGCTCGCTCCCACATTGGTTTTGCGGTATTGCCGGCAAATCGCAGACACAAAAAAACCGTGCCCGGATTGCTCCGGAGCACGGTTTTTTTAACAAGTCTTACTTGTTAACAGCGTCGGTCAGGCCTTTGGCCACAACCAGCTTGATAACTTTCTTGGCAGCGATTTCGATGGCAGCGCCAGTCGAAGGGTTACGGCCAGTACGGGCAGGACGCTCAGTCACTTTCAGTTTGCCGATACCTGGCAGAGTGATTTCGCCGCCGTTTTCCAGCTGATCAGCAACGATTTGGCCCAGTTGGTCCAGAGCGTTACGCGCGGTGGTTTTTGGCGCGTCGATAGCTTCAGCGATGTCGGCGATCAGTTGGTCTTTAGTAAGAGCCATGTAGTGTTCCTTCCCTATCAAATTCATATGGATTGCAGAGTGCAGTGTCAGCCATCGAGCCCGATCTTCTGGATCTGGCACCCTCGGCCAATAACCACTGGATCGGGGTTATAGATACCGAAATCAGGGTTTGGTTCGACCTGACAAATGCTGAATGCACGCTTAACGCAGTGACTTCGCGTAAGACGGGGCAAAACTAGCACAGAGACGGGGAAATATCCGCCTCTTGCTACCCATTTGGTCAGCTTTATTGCTCTAAAACGGGAAAAAAACGCATAAGCGCCGCCGGTCGCCCCGGATTTGCCCTTCATGCCGCGCCAAAACCAGTGGTTGCGGTACACTTGGCACTTTTTCGGGGAGCACGCCCTCCTCTCTTCAATCAGCCGAGAAGCCCATGCCGATCCGTCATTGCATCGTCCACCTGATCGACAAAAAACCCGACGGCACACCTGCAGTTCTTCACGCCCGTGACTCTGAGCTCGCCGAGTCGAGCGCGATCGAGAACATGCTTGCCGACCTCAACGAGAGCTATAACGCCAAACAAGGCAAGGCCTGGGGTTTCTTCCATGCCGAATCCGGCGCGCACCCGTTCAGCGGCTGGCTGAAAGAATACTTCGAGGGTGGCAAGGACTTCACGGCGTTTAGCCGGGTGGCGGTGGAACATCTGCAAAAGCTGATGGAAGAGTCGAACCTCTCGGTGGGCGGCCACGTGCTGTTTGCGCATTACCAGCAGGGTATGACCGATTACCTGGCGATCGCGCTGCTGCACCACAGTGAAGGCGTTGCAGTGACCGATCAGCTGGACGTGACCCCGTCTCGCCATCTGGACCTGGGCCAATTGCACCTGGCCGCGCGGATCAACGTGTCCGAGTGGCAGAACAACAAACAGTCCAAGCAATACATTTCGTTCATCAAAGGCAAGAACGGGAAAAAGGTTTCGGAGTATTTCCGCGACTTCATCGGCTGCCAGGAAGGCGTCGACGGCCCGGGCGAAACCCGCACCCTGCTCAAGGCCTTCAGTGACTTCGTGGAAAGCGAAGATTTGCCGGAAGAGTCCGCCCGTGAAAAGACCAAGACCCTGGTCGATTACGCCAGCAGCCAGGCCAAGCTCGGCGAACCCATGGGCCTGGAAGAACTCTCGGAGCTGATCGACGAAGAACGCCCGAAAGCGTTCTACGATCACATCCGCAACAAGGATTACGGCCTGTCCCCGGAGATTCCGGCAGACAAACGCACCCTGAATCAATTCCGTCGCTTCACCGGTCGTGCGGAAGGCCTGTCAATCAGCTTTGAAGCGCACCTGTTGGGCTCGAAGATCGAGTACGACGAAGAAGCCGGCACGCTGATCATCAAGGGCTTGCCGACTCAGTTGACCGACCAGCTCAAGCGACGCAACTGATGCTGAATGGCATTCTCAAGAAATTCCTGCTGATCCTGCTGGTCGTTGTGGTTTATCAGAACTGGGGCAAGATCGAGCGGGTGTTCAACCCTTCGCAAGTGGTGTCGGAGCAGACGCAGGCCAAGGCCACCGTCGTGCTCTATGCGACCGACTGGTGCGGCTACTGCAAATTGACTCGGCGTTTTCTCGACCAGAAAGGTATTCCATACAAGGAATTCGATATCGAGAAAGATGCCGAGGCGCGTACGGCGTATGAGGCGCTGGGTGGCGGCGGGATTCCGATCATCGACGTGAACGGGACACTGATTCGCGGGTATGACCCGGACGCAATCCTCGCGGCCCTCAAATAACTTGTTCAATCTCTGTGGCGAGGGAGCTTGCTCCCGCTGGACTGCGTAGCAGTCCCAAACTAACGCCAACTTTGTGAGTGCTGTGCACTCAAGCGGGAGCAAGCTCCCTCGCCACAGTTGTAAGCAGAATCCCGGGTTACTTCGCTTCGATCCGAAACCCGAAGCGCGGAAAGTGCACATGCACCACGCCACCACGTTCGTCTTCACGGCGCAGGATCAATTCTTCGCTGCCTGCAAACAGCAACTCACCCTCCACCGGATCAACGCCGTAATCGATGGCCGCGATCTTCACCTGCTGGCCAGGCTCAAACCCGTTCGGTTCTTCGAACTGCTCATCCGGCAAAGCAGCTGGCGTGGCATTGCGCGCTACTTCCAGCGCCTCCAAAGACGTCATCTCACTGGACGCACCATGCCCAAAGCCCATCACTCGCCCGAACCAGGCCGACACAGCCGGATAAGCATCAACCAGCGGTGAAGTCACAGGAGTTGCCTTGAGGAACCACAGCGAATGGGCCAGGGCAAAATCGGCAATCGACGGTTCGCCAAACAGGAAATCACCCTGCTCGCGCTGCAGCTGTTGCTCCAGTCGCGTCATGATTGTCGGCCATTGATGTTTCGCCTGCTCGGCGGACAACCTGGAAGCGCTGCCACCGCTGAACAACCCGGCGCGGTCGGCGAGGAAGGCCTTGATCGCTTCCGGCGGCAATTTGCCGAAGCGCACCGCTACCGATTCCGGCTGGAAGACCAGGCTGACCGCATGCTGGAACACCACCGAATCAGCCCAGGCCGCAAAGGTCGCGGCAATCATTTCCTGGCCTTCCGGGAAAAACGCCGGCAAGGCTTTTTCCTGCTCCAGGCGGCGAGCGATCAGCGAGGTATCGCAATAGATATCCGCGCCGATCTGCAACACCGGCGTCCGGCGGTAGCCACCGGTCAGTGCAGTCAGATCGGGTTTTGGCATCACCGGCGAGATGTGCACCGAGCGCCAGGACAGCCCCTTGAAGCCCAATAGCAGTCGGGCCTTTTCGGCAAAAGGGGACGTCGGGTAATGATGCAGAATTAACTCGGACATGCTCGGCTCCGCCGCACGGATAAGGAATCCGCAGCTTAGCGCGCAATCGACAAGCGGCCTACAGATCTGCCTGATGGGCACTTATCAGTCAGGTTGATAAGCCCGCAGCGGCACTCGCGACCAGGCACTCCTTGGCGCTTTTCCTGAGCTTTTTGATCAGCCGTTCCTGCCGCAGCGCTTCGCTTTTATCGCGACAGACTTCTGTGTAGACGAGCGCCACGGCCGGGCTGGAGAGAAAAAACCGCGCACCCTTGCCGCTTTGGTGCGTAGCAAAGCGCCGCACGGGGTCGTCGCTGATGCCGCAGTAAAGCGAACCATTGGCCGCGCGAACGAGGTAGACGAACCAGGGTTTGCTGACGGGCAGCACCGGTTCGGCGGCAATGTCGGAAGATTCGCTCAGGGTGCTCACGTGACGATCATGGCTTGTAGGAAACAAGCCGCGATCTTATCAGCGACTGGCCTGGAATGCCTTCAGCCCCTTGAGGGCTTGAGCACGAACGGCGTTTCTGACCAGAGGCGTCCACCCCAGAATCAGCCCTTTGAAACCCAGCGCCTGCCGCGACCAGGCCCACAGGTCGAAACTGTCGTGGTGCTCGCAGATCTTGCCATCGCGAAACACGAAGCGTGCCTGAATGTCGTTGACCACAATGTTACCGGTCTGGCTGAACAGATACGTCGCGACCCAGTGCGCACCGCCCGTGCGCTCGTCAGCGCGCACGTTGTCGAAGGTCAGGGAAAAGTCCTTGGCCCGAGTGGTGAGCATGCGCCACATGTCGCCGGCGTCGCGACCGCGCAATTCGCCGAACGCCGGATCACTGAACACCACGTCGTCGGTGTAACAGGCGCTCATCGCCTCGGCATCCAGACGCTGGAAAGCCTGGTAGAACCGGGTGATCAATGTGCTGTGGACTTCACTCATGGGCAGACTCCCTGTGTTTGCAAATTAGCTTCGTAATATTGCCTGCACGATAGTCTGCAACGACGCGAAACACTATCGGCATTCGTGGGCCGAATACCGACAGTGCGAGGGGGCATCAGACTTTTTCGCTGTCGACCTGGACGTACAGTGAACGTCCGGCGCCGAGACCCGCCACGATTGCGCCGAGACCAATCACACCGAAGATCCAGCCCAGCGCCGTCCAGCCGCCGGTCCAGTCATGCACGATACCCACCGCGAACGGCCCCATCGATGCCAGGGTGTAACCGAACCCCTGGGCCATGCTCGACAGGTTGGCCGCGACGTGCGAGTCCCGCGAGCGCAGCACGATCAGGGTCAACGCCAGGCTGAAGGTAGCGCCCTGCCCCAGGCCGAGCAGAATTGCCCAGCCCCACAGGCCTTCGATCGGTGCGTAGAGACAGCCGAACAGACCGCCGAGGGTCATCAGCATTACCACCACAATGGCCGGTCGCTGATCCTTGCCGCGTGTCGCCAGCCAAGGCGCCGCGAGAGAACTGGCCAACTGGACGATCACCGATCCTGACAGCACCAGACCAGCCTGGGTCGGTGTCAGCCCGCGACCGATCAGAATCGACGGCAACCAGCCGAATACGATGTACGCCAGCGACGATTGCAGGCCCATGTAAAACGTCACTTGCCAGGCCAACGGATCGCGCAGCAGTCCGCGAACCCGATACGCAACGTTATGCGCACCATGTTTCTGGCCACCCACCTGCGGCAGCCAGAAGATCGCCGCGACCAGCGCCGGCAGGACCCAGAAGCCCAGGCCCATGGCCCAGCTCTGGTCGAAATGCTCACTCAGCGGCACGGTGGCGCCGGCGGCCATTGCGGCCCCGAGACACAACGCCATGGTGTAGACACCGGTCATGGTCCCGGCCTGTTTCGGGAAGTCGCGTTTGACGATGCCCGGCAACAACACACCGATCACGCCGATGCTTGCACCCGCCAGCACGCTGCCGGCAAACAAGCCGATCTCGCCGAATGAACTGCGCAAAATGATCCCGCCCGCCAGTGTCAGCAGAATCCCCAACACCACTCGCTCGGCGCCAAAACGTCGTGCCAGCACGGGTGCCAGTGGCGCGAACAGGCCGAGGCAGAGCACCGGCAATGTCGTCAGCAAACCGGCCTGGGCCGCCGACAAACCAAGAGTCTTCGAAACCTCGCTGAGCATGGGCGCCATGCTCGACAGAGCCGGACGCAGGTTCAACGCCACCAGGATCAGTCCCAGTAACAATAGCCACGGCCGGCGCAGGATCGGGTGACGTTGCTGGACTTGCTCATCATCCGCTTCGGCGTCGATCAGCAACTCTTCGAGCTCCGCCGTGCGCTTGGATTGCGTGAGATTACTATCGCTGCTGGACATGGATTTCTCGGTTTCAAGGTTCATTGATCAACTGCCTCGACAGGGCTTTGGCCCGTTCCGGGTCGCGTTGCTCGACGGCATCCAGCAGTTCGATGTGCAGGTCGAACACTTCCTGGCGTCGCGGGGTGATGTTCAAGGTCTGGCGCAATTGCGCGCCGATGACGCTGGAGAAATAGCGATACAACTCGCTCAGTGTCGGATTGTGCGCGGCGTCCACCAGACGGCGGTGGAACACCAGGTCGCAGGCGATGTAGCTGTCGAGATCGCCGTGGTAGTGGCTACCGCTGACACCCAACGCTTCGCGCAAGGCCACCAGGTCTTCGTCTGTCCGGCGCAGTGCCGCGAGGCCGATGGCTTCGACTTCAAGGATGTGCCGCGTCTCACGGGCCTGCTCGTGGGAGCAGCGGGACAGCGCTTTCATGGTGTCCAGCGGATCGATCACCGCCCGCAGGTAGCTGCCGTCTCCCTGGCGGATTTCGATCAAGCCTGAAAATGCCAACACGCGCATGGCTTCACGCACGGTATTGCGGCTGATGCCCAGCTCGGTCGCCAGCTCCGGTTCGGTGGGTAGACGTTGGCCGACGACCCAGACGCCTTGCGTGATACGAAGGCGTAGCTGGTCCAGCGCTTGGTCGACCAAGGATCGCTTGGTCAATGGAGAAATGTCTGACATGTAATTCGCCCTTTCATCCAATCATAGGATGAATTTTCTGACATGTTAGTCAGCTTAGCCGAACAAGACAACGGATTCGCCGCAAACCTGTAGGCGCCGGCTTGCTGGCGATCGCGATCGTGCCGACACATTCGGAACTGAACTTTGGCAACGCTTCTCACTATTGCGCACTAGCCTTTTGTTTCTTTCAAAACACAGGAGGGCAATGGAATGCCAGATCTTCCCCATGCCAATCGCTTGCGCGCCGGCCGCTATTCCCAAACCGGCCAAATCTATCTGCTGACGGCTGTCACCTGGAATCGCACCCCGTTTTTTACTGACTGGCGGGCAGGACGTCTGGTGGTTGACCACTTTCGTCAGGCGCATACCGAAGAATGGGTCGACTCCCTCGCTTGGGTGGTGATGCCCGACCATTTTCATTGGCTGGTAGAACTGAAGGACAACTCGTTGTCGGCGTTGGTGCTGGCAACCAAATCGCGCAGCGCGCGGGCGGTAAACGCGCGGCTGAAGCGCAGAGGGATGGTATGGCAGAGAGGTTTCCACGACCGTGCGATTCGCCGTGAAGAGGATCTGCGAGCAGTCGCCAGATACATCGTTGCCAATCCATTGCGTGCGGGGCTTGTCACACGCGTGCACGATTACCCATTGTGGGATGCCAAATGGCTATAGCCGGAATACTCGGTGGCGGCTGTTATGCCGCCATCGCCAGCAAGCCGGCTCCTACAGGTTTGGCAGTTAGCAGTTGGAGCATTTCATCAGCCAAAAATAAACCCGGAACACGGTCCGGGTTTATTTCACTGCCTGGTTTCGATCAATGCAGAATCTGGCTCAGGAACATCTTGGTCCGTTCATTCTGCGGGTTATCGAAGAAGTCGTTCGGCGCGGCCTGTTCGACGATTTCACCCTTGTCCATGAAGATCACGCGGTTGGCCACGGTACGGGCGAAGCCCATTTCGTGGGTTACGCAGAGCATGGTCATGCCGTCTTCAGCCAGGCCGATCATGGTGTCCAATACCTCTTTCACCATCTCGGGGTCGAGTGCCGAAGTCGGTTCGTCGAACAACATGATTTTCGGTTTCATGCACAGCGCGCGGGCAATCGCCACACGCTGTTGCTGACCACCGGACAGTTGCCCCGGGAATTTATGCGCCTGCTCCGGAATGCGTACGCGCTCCAGGTAATGCATGGCGATTTCCTCGGCCTGGCGCTTGGGCATTTTGCGTACCCACATTGGCGCCAGGGTGCAGTTCTGCAGAATGGTCAGGTGCGGAAACAGATTGAAGTGCTGGAACACCATGCCGACTTCACGGCGCACCGTTTCGATCTGCTTCAGGTCGTTGGTCAGCTCCACGCCATCGACGACGATGCGGCCCTGCTGGTGTTCTTCCAGTCGGTTGAGGCAACGGATGGTGGTCGACTTGCCGGAACCCGACGGGCCGCACAACACGATACGCTCGCCCTGTTTCACGTTCAGGTTGATGTCTTTCAACACGTGAAACTGGCCGTACCACTTGTTCACGCCCTGCATCTGAATAATGCCTTCAGGGCTCACTGTCTTTTTGATTGCTTCGCTCATTACAGAACTTCCCAAATTAGGTAGCGACTTAGCGCTTGTGCCCAGTGTCGAGCTTGCGTTCCAGATGCATGGAATAGCGCGACATACCAAAACAGAAAATCCAGAACACCAGGGCCGCGAACACATAACCTTCAGTGGCCATGCCCAGCCATTTCGGGTCGGCGGCGGCTTGTTTGACGCTGTTGAGCAGGTCGAACAGGCCGATGATGATCACCAGGCTGGTGTCCTTGAACAGCGCAATGAAGGTGTTGACGATGCCGGGGATGACCAGCTTCAGGGCTTGCGGCAGGATCACCAGGCCCATGCTGCGCCAGTAGCCGAGGCCCATCGCGGCAGCCGCTTCGTACTGACCTTTTGGAATCGCTTGCAGACCGCCGCGCACCACTTCGGCGACGTAGGCCGACTGGAACAGGATCACGCCGATCAGTGCCCGCAGCAGCTTGTCGAAGCTCATGCCTTCCGGCAGGAACAACGGCAGCATTACCGACGACATGAACAGCACCGTGATCAACGGCACGCCGCGCCAGAATTCGATGAAGGTCACGCAGACCACACGAATCGCCGGCATGTTCGAACGACGTCCCAGCGCCAGGACGATACCCAGCGGCAAAGCACCAGCGATACCGACGGTAGCGATCACCAGGGTCAGCATCAAGCCGCCCCATTGGCTGGTCGCCACCTGGGTCAGGCCGAAGATGCCACCGTGCAACAGGAAGTAGGCAATGATCGGGTACAGCACCAGGAAGCTCAGGCCATACACCGCTTTACGGTGAAAGCGCGAAATGAACAACGGTGCGATACCGATAACCGCCAGCCACACGGTCAGGTCGACGCGCCAGCGCAGTTCCGGTGGGTAGTAGCCGTACATGAACTGGCCGAAGCGCTGTTGGATGAACACCCAGCAGGCGCCCTCCTTCGTGCAGTCGGCGCGCGTGGTGCCGACCCAGTTGGCGTCCAGGATTGCCCAATGCAGGATCGGCGGCACCACCAGGTAAATCAGATAGAACGCGAACAGGGTCAGCAGGGTATTGAGCCAGCTGGAGAACATGTTCGCGCGCATCCATGCAATCACACCGATGCTACTGCTCGGTGGAGGCATGTCAGGTTTGAAAGTATGAGTACTCATGCGCTATTCCTTACCGCTCGATCAGCGCAATGCGCTTGTTGTACCAGTTCATCAGCAGGGAAATGCTGATACTGATCGCCAGGTACACGCTCATGGTGATCGCAATCACCTCGATCGCCTGTCCGGTCTGGTTCAGCACCGTACCGGCAAACAACGACACCATTTCCGGGTAACCGATACCGGCCGCCAGCGAGGAGTTCTTCGCCAGGTTCAGGTATTGGCTGGTGAGCGGTGGAATGATCACGCGCAGGGCTTGCGGGATGATCACCTTGCGCAGGGTCGGACCGTTGCGCAACCCGAGCGAGTGCGCCGCTTCGGTCTGGCCGTGGCTGACCGACTTGATGCCCGAACGCACGATCTCGGCGATGAACGCCGCGGTGTATACGGTCAGGGCCAGGGTCAATGCCAGCAGTTCCGGGATCAGTACCCAGCCACCGACGAAGTTGAAGCCCTTGAGCTCTGGCAACTCCCAGTGCAGGGGCGCGCCGAAGATCAAGGCGCACAGCGCCGGGATCACCAGGAACAGCGCCAGGCCAACCCAGAACTTGTGGAACGGGACGCCGGTCTCTTCGAAGCGCTTGGTGGCCCAGCGGCTCATCAGCACGATGGCGACAATGGCCACGACAATGCTCGCCACAAACGGCCAGAACCCGTCCGCCGCCAACGCGGCCGGCATGTTCAGGCCACGGCTGCTGACGAAGAAGGTGTCGCCGAAGTTATGGCTGTTGCGCGGCCCCGGCATGGTCAGGAACACCGCGAAGTACCAGAACAGGATTTGCAGCAGCGGCGGAATGTTGCGGAAGACTTCCACATAAACAGTCGCCAGCTTGGCGATGATCCAGTTCTTCGACAGTCGTGACACGCCGACGATGAACCCGAGGATCGTCGCCAGGATCACGCCGATGAACGTCACCAGCAGCGTGTTGAGCAGGCCGATGACAAACACCCGGGCATAACTGTCCGATTCGGTGTAGTCGATCAGGTGTTGAGCGATGCCGAAACCGGCACTGCGCTCCAGGAAACTGAAGCCGGAAGTAATACCCCGGTGTTGCAGGTTGGTCTGGGTGTTATCGAACAGATACCAGCCCATCGAGACCACCGCCACAATGGTGATGATCTGAAACAGCCACGCACGCACTTTGGGATCGCTGAGGCTGAGCCTCTGCTTTGGTGCGCCGATTGAATTTTGCATGAAGTGCCCCGGATGTAATGGAACAGAACATCACCCGGTGGTTGGCCCACCGGGTGATAGAACCATCAGCGCACTGGTGGTGCGTATTGAATGCCGCCGTTGGTCCACAGGGCGTTCATGCCACGGTCGATTTCCAGCGGAGTGCTCTTGCCGAGGTTTTTCTCGAAGACTTCACCGTAGTTGCCGACCTGGCTGACGATCTTGACGACCCAGTCCTTCGGCAGTTTCAGGTCCTTGCCGTACTCACCATCAGCGCCGAGCAGACGGGCAACGTCAGGGTTTTTAGTCGACTTGGCTTGTTCAACCACGTTTTTGGAAGTCACGCCTGCTTCTTCGGCGTTGAGCATGGCGTAGCCAACCCAACGAACGATGGCCAGCCACTCGTCGTCGCCGTTACGCACGACTGGACCCAGAGGTTCTTTGGAAATGGTTTCCGGCAGAACCACGTAGTCTTTCGGCGAAGCCAGCTTGCTGCGCTGTGCGTAGAGCTGGGATTTGTCAGAGGTCAACACGTCGCAACGACCGGATTCCAGCGACTTGGCGCTTTCATCGGAGGTGTCGAAAGTGATCGGGGTGTACTTCAGGTTGTTGGCACGGAAGTAGTCGGACACGTTCAGCTCGGTAGTGGTACCGGCTTGAATGCAGATGGTTGCACCGTCCAGTTCCTTGGCACTTTTCACGCCCAGCTTGCTGTTGGCCAGGAAGCCCACGCCGTCGTAGTAAGTGATGAAGCCAGGAAACTTCAGGCCCATGCCCGCGTCACGGGAACTGGTCATGGTGGAGTTGCGCGACAGCATGTCGATTTCGCCGGACTGCAGAGCGGTGAAACGCTCCTTGGCATTCAACTGGCTGAATTTGACTTTGTTTGCATCGCCAAACACTGCAGCAGCCACGGCGCGGCAGTAGTCAGCATCGATACCCACAATCTTGCCAGTGGAGTCTGGAACCGAGAAGCCCGGCAGACCATCACTGACACCGCACTGTACGAAACCTTTCTTCTGCACTGCATCCAGGGTTGCACCCGCCTGAGCGAACCCACTGATACCGAGTACTGCGGCTGCAGTCACGATAGCCAGGGTGGATTTCAACATCTTCATTCAAACCTCCAGTTTTGCTCTTGTTGTGTCGGAGCTTGAGTCCTGCCGCACCCTTTTGAGGCGTAATCGACCCGAGTTGGCTTTTTTTGGGGTCAACCGACGTAGGACCTGCGCTATGAGTCTAGTAGGAGAAAATCCACATCATGGATAACTCACTTCTCACCAATCGGCCGAACGGGCTGTAGCCCTTTCACGTTCGCGAAGCCCGTAGCGGCCACTGGCGAACATCCATCACCGGATTCTTTGCTATCCCGCCGTCAGCAGTACACTGATAGTGTTACCGCAGGGGGCGAGATGGGTTGCACCGCTTTCCCATAGCAAAGCCCGTACCAGACCGCTCGCTGAACCGATTGCGCGACAGGTCAATAGCAAAACTTGTAGCCTTGCGACATCTTCTTAACTGATCAACCTGAAGCGCACTGGGATCTCGCACCCAATCAGAGCGCACGCACAACAATGGAGCAGCCATGACCGAGCCCCTTATTCTTGAACCCGTAAAGCCCGTAGACGCTTGCGTTATCTGGCTGCACGGCTTGGGCGCCGACCGCTACGACTTCCTGCCGGTGGCCGAAGCCCTGCAGGAAAGCCTGTTGACCACGCGCTTCGTCCTGCCCCAGGCACCGACCTGCGCCGTCACCATTAATGGTGGCTACGAAATGCCGAGCTGGTACGACATATTGGCCATGAGCCCGGCGCGCGCGATCAACCGCGAGCAGCTGGAGGAGTCAGCGCAACGGATCATTAAATTGATCGAAGTGCAGCGAGCCGTTGGAATAGACGCCTCGCGGATTTTTCTCGCAGGCTTTTCACAGGGCGGCGCCGTGGTGTTACACACCGCTTTCCTGAAGTGGCAGGGGGCGCTGGGTGGCGTACTTGCCCTCTCCACCTACGCGCCGACGTTCAGCGATGAACTCGAGCTTTCCGCCAGCCAGCAGCGTATTCCCGTGCTGTCTTTGCACGGCCAGTACGATGACGTGGTGCAAAACGCCATGGGCCGCTCTGCGTATGAGCATTTAAAGCAGCGTGGTGTCACCGTGACATGGCAGGAATACCCAATGGGCCACGAAGTGTTACCCGAAGAAATTCGCGATATCGGCACCTGGCTCGCCGAGCGCTTGCGTTAAAAGCCTTCCTTTGATCATCCCGCTACGCCGCGCCCGTTTCTTGCATTACACTGGCCGGCGTACATTCCTTAACCAATTGATGAGATGACCGTGCTCAAAGCACTCAAAAAGATGTTCGGTAAAAGCGAGGCTGAGCCGCTCGCCGCAGTCGCCAGCGCTCCGTCTCACATCCCCAGCCACCGCACCGACGGTCATCAGCCTGGCCGGACCGCTGCCGTAGCGGCACCGAAACACGAGCCCGTGACCACACCGGCCGCCCCTCCTGTCGAGGTCATCGCAGCGGAACAACCGCTCAGCGAAGCCCCGAAACCTGCAAAACCGCGTCGTGAACCGAAGCCAAAAGCGCCGGTTATTCCCTGGAAACTCGAAGACTTCGTCGTCGAACCCCAGGAAGGCAAAACCCGCTTCCACGATTTCAAACTCGCCCCCGAACTGATGCACGCCATCCAGGACCTGGGCTTTCCGTACTGCACGCCGATCCAGGCGCAAGTGCTGGGCTTCACCCTGGCGGGCAAAGACGCCATCGGTCGCGCCCAGACCGGCACCGGCAAAACGGCCGCGTTCCTGATTTCGATCATCACCCAACTGCTGGAAACCCCGCCGCCGAAAGAGCGCTACATGGGTGAACCGCGGGCGCTGATCATCGCGCCAACCCGCGAACTGGTGGTGCAGATCGCCAAGGACGCGGCCGACCTGACCAAGTACACCGGCCTCAACGTCATGACGTTTGTCGGCGGCATGGACTTCGACAAGCAGCTCAAGCACCTCGAAGCCCGTCACTGCGACATCCTCGTGGCCACCCCGGGCCGCCTGCTCGACTTCAACCAGCGCGGCGACGTGCACCTGGACATGGTCGAAGTGATGGTGCTGGACGAAGCTGACCGGATGCTCGACATGGGTTTCATCCCACAAGTGCGTCAGATCATTCGCCAGACGCCACCGAAGAACGAGCGTCAGACGCTGCTGTTCTCCGCGACCTTCACCGAAGACGTGATGAACCTCGCCAAGCAATGGACCACCGAACCGTCGATCGTCGAGATCGAGTCGCAGAACGTGGCCAGCGAAAACGTCGAGCAGCACATCTACGCCGTTGCCGGTGCCGACAAATACAAACTGCTCTACAACCTGGTCAACGACAACGGTTGGGAGCGGGTGATGGTGTTTGCCAACCGCAAGGATGAAGTGCGCCGCATCGAAGAACGCCTGGTGCGCGATGGCGTCAACGCCGCGCAACTGTCCGGCGATGTACCGCAGCACAAACGCATCAAGACCCTGGAAGGTTTCCGCGAGGGCAAGATTCGCGTGCTGGTCGCCACCGATGTCGCCGGTCGCGGCATTCACATCGACGGCATCAGCCACGTGATCAACTTCACCCTGCCGGAAGTTCCGGACGACTACGTACACCGTATCGGTCGTACCGGTCGCGCCGGTGCCGATGGCGTGTCCATCAGCTTTGCCGGTGAAGACGACTCCTACCAGCTACCGTCCATTGAGGCGTTGCTGGGCCGCAAGATCAGCTGTGAAACACCTCCGACGCATCTACTGCGGGCGGTTGAGCGCAAACGCCCGTAACCGGGAAGTTGCAGAAAGAGGCGCAGCCGGGAACGGACTGCGCTTTTTTTTCGCCTCGCTTTTTTACAAGCGCTTGCCCAACACAACTAAAAGTCCATAATGGACAAATTAGTTTACTTGCAGCTTCCGGAGCCGACCATGTCCAGTACGCCTTACGTGATCACCCAGCCTCAGGCCCGCGAACTACTGGCGAAGGTCGACGTCCCGCAGATCCTGCGCAAGCTGTTCCGCGACTTGGCGGCCGGCCAAGCCGTACAACCGGCGCAGCAACTGGTTGAATTCCCTCAGGGTGCCGGCGATTTCATCAATTACCTCGGCGTGCTGGCGCAGGACGGTGTCTACGGGGTCAAGACCTCGCCTTACATCGTGCGCGAACAGGGCCCGCTGGTGACGGCCTGGACGTTGCTGATGTCGATGCAAACCGGGCAGCCGTTGTTGCTGTGCGATGCCGGTGAGTTGACCACCGCCCGCACGGCGGCAACCACCGCTGTCGCTGTCGACGCACTGGCGCCTTTAAAGGCGCAGCGTCTGGCGATCATCGGCAGCGGCAAAGTCGCCCAAGCGCACCTGCACTACGTCAAAGGCCTGCGTGACTGGCAAAGCATCAGCCTCTACTCGCCAAGCCTGAGCGACAAAAATCCCGAAGTATTGGCGCAACTCCAATGTCTCGACCCGCGCCTGACCATCGCCGACAATCGCGAAGCGGCGATTCAGGACGCCGACGTGATCATGCTGTGCACATCGTCCGCAAGCCCGGTGATCGACCCGGCTATCTTGAGCAAACCGGCGCTGATCACCTCCATCAGCACCAACGCCCCACGCGCCCACGAAGTGCCGCCGCAGAGCCTCAATGACATGCAGGTGTTCTGCGATTATCGTCTGACCACGCCGGGCTCGGCGGGCGAAATGCTGATTGCCGGCGAGCAGCATGGTTGGGACACGGGCTTGATAGTCGGCGACCTGCCCGATCTGCTGAGCGGCAAGGTACAACGCCCCGACTACGACCGGACCGTGTTCTTCCGCTCCATCGGCCTGGGCCTGGAAGACATCGCGCTGGCCAATGCCATCTACCAATTACAGAACTAACAACTGAACTCCCGTGGGAGCGAGCCTGCTCGCGAAGGCGTCGGGTCAGTCGACATCAATGTTGAATGATTAACCGCATTCGCGAGCAGGCTCGCTCCCACAGGGATCGCCACAATTTCGGCATTTGCGCCCCACAGGAGACGTTCATGAGCCAGGCAGATTTCATCATCATCGGCGGCGGGATTGCCGGGGCATCCACCGGTTTCTGGCTGTCGCAGCAGGCCAAGGTGATTGTGCTCGAACGCGAATCCCATCCGGCTTATCACTCCACCGGACGCTCCGCCGCGCTGTACACCGCCGCCTACGGCACGCCCCAGGTTCGCGCGCTGACCCAGGCCAGTCGCGACTTCTTCGACGCGCCGCCTGCCGGCTTCTGCGAACACCCGCTGCTGACTCCGCGCGGCGAGATGACCGTGGACTTCACCGGCGACCCGGCTGAACTGAACAATCAATACCTCAGCGCCAAAGCCACGGTGCCCGAGATGCAACTGCTCAGCGCCGATGAAGCCTGCGCGCGCCTGCCGATCCTGCGCCGGGAAAAAGTCCATGGCGCGATCTACGACCCGACCGCCAGCGACATCGACACCGATGCCCTGCACCAGGGTTACTTGCGCGGCATCCGACGCAACAAAGGCGAGGTCATTACCGACACCGAAGTGCTAAGCCTGACCCGCGATGCCGACGGCGTGTGGCAAGTCACCACCAATGGCCAGACCTTCAGCGCCCCCGTCATCATCAACGCCGCCGGTGCCTGGGCTGACAAAATCGGCGCGCTGGCCGGCGCCCGGCCGCTGGGCCTGCAACCGAAACGGCGGGCGGCCTTCATCTTCGCCGGGCCCGAGGGCGTGGACATCCACCATTGGCCGATGCTGGTCAGCCTCGACGAGTCCTTCTACATGAAGCCCGACGCGGGGATGTTCCTCGGTTCGCCGGCCAACGCCGACCCGGTGGAACCGCACGACGTACAGCCGGAAGAACTGGACATCGCCATGGGCATCTATCAGATCGAAGAGGCCACCACCCTGACCATTCGCCGCCCGACCCGCACGTGGGCCGGTTTGCGCAGCTTTGTCAGCGATGGCGATTTACTGTCCGGCTTCGATCTGCAGGTCCCAGGCCTGTTCTGGGTAGCGGCACAGGGCGGCTATGGCATCCAGACGTCGCCAGCCATGGGCCAGGCCAGCGCAGCGCTGGTACGCGGAGAATGCTTGCCCGAGCAGCTCACGCGTTTCGGTCTGGACGCCGACATGCTCTCCCTCGCTCGCCTCGGCTGATCGCCTGTTCAGGTGACGTGTCGCCACGATTGCGGCAAACTTCCAGCGCCCGTTTTTACAGGGCGCTGACGCTGCCTGGAGCTCCACTGTATGAACGCACCTGAAAAAGACCCGGCGCTGGACAATTACCGAGCGATCGCCGATGCCATCGCCACGCTGTTCTTTCCTCATGCCGAGGTGGTGCTGCACGACCTGCGCACGCAGAAGATCGACTACATCGCCAATAACCTGTCAAAACGGGAAATCGGCGATGACGCGGCGCTGGAGGACATGCTCAGCGACGATGTCAGCGAAACCAACATTGGGCCGTACGAAAAGCTCAATTGGGACGGTCAGAAGATTCGCAGCTTGAGCACCGTATTGCGCGATGGCGAAGGTCATCCGCTGGCGGTGTTGTGCGTCAACCTGAACATCTCGCTGTTCGAGAATGCCAAGGCGGCGCTCGACCTGTTCCTGTCGCCGAGCAAGCTGATCCCGCAACCGGACTCACTGTTTCGAGATGACTGGCAGGAGCGGATCAACACCTTCCTGCACGCCTGGCTGCGTGAGCGCCAGTTGAGCCTGAACCTGCTGACACGCGACCATAAACGCGAACTGGTGCTGGCGCTGCACGCCGAAGGCGCTTTCAAGGGCAAGAGCGCGTCGAACTATGTGGCCAATGTGCTGAACATGGGCCGGGCGACGGTTTACAAGCATTTGAAGGAATTGAAGGGCTAGGATCTGAGGTTTGTGTTGTTTGATCCGGCCTCTTCGCGAGCAGGCTCGCTCCCACACTGAATCTGCGCCATTTGGAGATCAAATGTGGGAGCGAGCCTGCTCGCGAAAGCGGTTTTTCAGTCGCCGTAGATATCGGACTTGAAGTACTTGTCCGAAATCTTCTGATATTCGCCACTCGCCCGAATGCCATCAATCGCCGCGTTCAGTTCACTGACCAATTCAGTGTTGCCCTTGCGCACCGCAATCCCCGCGCCCTCGCCCACGTATTTCGGGTCCTTCAATTCCGGTCCGACAAACGCGTAACCCTTGCCACGCGGCATCGACAGGAAGTCGTTCAACGGGATGGTGTCGGCAAAAATCGCATCAAGGCGACCGGCTGCCAGGTCCATGTAGATTTCTTCGTTGTTGCCGTAGCGCTTGACGTTGATGCCCTTCGTTTCGAACACCTCGGTGGCGTAACGGTCGGTGGTGGTCGCGCGCTGCACACCAACGGTCTTGCCTTTGAGGCTGGCGTATTGGTCATCGACCACCGCGCCGTCCTTCATCACCAGGCGCGAGGACGTGAAGTAATACTTGTGGGTGAAATCCACCGACTTCTTGCGGTCTTCATTGATGGTCATGGACGACAGCGCCATGTCGATTTTCTTCACTTTCAGGGAAGGAATCAGACCGTCGAATTCGCCTTCGACCCATACACACTCGACCTTCATTTGTGCGCACAACGCATTGCCGATGTCGTAGTCGAAACCGACAATCTTACCCTCGTCGGTTTTCGAGGCGAACGGCGGGTAGGCAGCTTCGATGCCGATTCGCAGGGCTTTCTCGGCGGCAAACACACTGGTGCACGCCAACAGGCTCAGGGCCAGACCGGTGATGAGGGGGAATTTCTTCATGTTCGTTCTCTCGCGGGTTGTTGTTGGTTTGGCAAGACAGAAGAAAGAGCAGAAACGGGGGGACGCCTTTTTTTGTACTTATAATTCCATACTGGACTTTTATGTATTAATCGTCAATCGGGCAAGCGGGATCATGCCTGGCCAATGGTCGGGTGGTGAGTCAGGGCGCTATTGGATGAAGCGAATGGCCCCTTCGCGAGCAGGCTCGCTCCCACAGGGATTTTCGTCGTACACAAATTTTGTGTTCATGAAGATCAACTGTGGGAGCGAGCCTGCTCGCGAAGACTGGCTAGAGAACTCCGCAGGAACTACTTCTTCCAGCGATCCGCCGCCGCATGATCGCTGTCACGCCCCTCAACCCAGCGCGGGCCGTCACTGGTGTTTTCCTTCTTCCAGAACGGCGCACGGGTTTTCAGGTAGTCCATGACAAAGGCACAGGCATCGAACGCTGCCTGGCGGTGGGCGCTGGCGGCGCCGACAAAGACGATCGGCTCGCCCGGTTCCAGGGCACCGATGCGGTGCAGCACTTCCAGCTTCAACAGCGGCCAGCGCTGCTCGGCCTCGAGGGCAATCTTGCCGAGGGCTTTTTCGGTCATGCCCGGGTAGTGCTCAAGAAACATCCCGGCCACATCGAGCCCGTCATTGAAGTCGCGCACGTAGCCGACAAAACTCACCACCGCGCCCACGCCGACATTGGCAGCGTGCATGGCGTTGACTTCAGCACCCGGATCGAACGCCATGGACTGCACGCGAATCGCCATGGATCAGCCCCCGGTCACGGTCGGAAAGAATGCCACTTCATCGCCATCGCTCACCGGCTCGTCGAGTTGGCAAAGGTCTTCGTTGCGCGCGCACATCAGGTTCTGCTCGCTCAACACCTCGGCACCGTCACGCTGAGCCAGCAGCGCACGCACGTCGTCGACCGTGGCGAAATCGCCTTCAACCTTGACCGAGTCCACGCCGAGCGCTTCACGGTAACGCGCGAAAAACTTCACGATAACGTTCATGGCTGATCCGCCTGGAAATGCCCGCTCTTGCCGCCGACCTTCTCCAACAGGCGCACGCTTTCGATGGTCATGCCGCGATCAACGGCCTTGCACATGTCGTAGATGGTCAATGCCGCGACGCTGGCAGCGGTCAGCGCTTCCATCTCGACGCCGGTCTGCCCGGACAACTTGCAGCGCGCGACGATGCGCACGGTGTCGTCGCCTTCGGCACTGAGCTCGACTTTGACGCCGGTCAACATCAACGGATGGCACAGGGGAATCAGATCGCTGGTTTTCTTCGCCGCCTGAATGCCGGCGATACGCGCCACGGCGAACACATCACCCTTGGGGTGACCGCCGCTGACGATCATCTGCAACGTTTCGGGCAACATGCGCACCAGCGCTTGGGCCGTCGCTTCACGGAACGTCACGGCTTTTTCAGTGACGTCGACCATGTTGGCGCGACCTTGGGAATCGAGATGAGTCAGCACAGGGTTACTCCTGATCAGGAGCGTCGATTGTAAACCTGCGGGTCAATTTTCCGCACCCTAGATTATCGGCTCACCACTCCTACAGGGAGATGTGTGTTGGGCATAAAAAACCGGGCGACCTTTGGGGCCGCCCGGTTTGGGTTGAGCAGTTACAAATGCGATTCGGCGTATTCGGCCAGAATCGAACGAGGCACCCCTTGCAGGGTGATGTGCACACCGTTGGGGAAGTCTTTGAAGCGTTCGGTCAGGTACGTCAGCCCGGAACTGGTCGCGGACAGGTATGGGGTGTCGATCTGCGCCAGGTTACCTAGGCACACCACTTTGGAACCGGCGCCGGCACGGGTGATGATGGTTTTCATCTGGTGCGGTGTCAGGTTCTGGCATTCATCGATCAAAATCAGGCTCTGCTGGAAGCTGCGACCCCGGATGTAGTTGAGGGATTTGAACTGCAACGGCACTTTGCTGAGGATGTAGTCGACGCTGCCATGGGTGTTTTCGTCATCCATGTGCAAGGCTTCGAGGTTGTCGGTGATGGCGCCCAGCCAAGGCTCCATTTTTTCTGCCTCGGTGCCAGGCAGGAAGCCGATCTCCTGGTCCAGGCCCTGCACGCTACGGGTCGCGATGATCCGGCGATAACGTTTGCTGACCATGGTCTGCTCGATCGCCGCCGCCAGGGCCAGGATGGTTTTACCGGAACCTGCTGCCCCGGTCAGGTTGACCAGGTGGATATCCGGATCGAGCAAGGCGTACAGCGCCAGGCTTTGATAGATGTCACGCGGTTTCAGGCCCCAGGCTTCCTGGTGCAACAGGGGTTCCTGGTGCAGGTCGAGAATCAGCAGCTTGTCTTCTTCGATCTCCTTGATCCAGCCGACAAAACCCTGTTCATCGATGATGAACTCATTGATATGCACAGCCGGCAGGTTGTCGATCAGCTGCACCTGGTGCCAGGTGCGACCGTGGTCTTGACGGGTTTCGACATTCTTCACACGATCCCAGAAGGAGCCGTCCATGTTGTGGTAGCCGTTAGGCAGTAACGAAACGTCGTCTACCAGTTGGTCGGTGCTGTAGTCCTCGGCCGCGATCCCGCACGCCCGGGCCTTGAGGCGCATGTTGATGTCTTTGGTGACCAGCACGACGGGCAACTTGGGCTCGCGCGCGTGCAGATCAATCAGTTGATTGATGATGATGTTGTCGTTCAGGTGTTCGGGAAGAATGATGTTCGGTTCGGTGCGTTTGCTCATCAGAATTGACAGCAAACCCTTGGGCCCACTTTTGCCACGCTGGATCGGCACACCCAGCTCTACATCTTCAGGACTGGCATCGCCCAGCGTCTTGTCGATCAGGCGAATGGCTTGACGGCATTCCGCAGCCACGCTGTGATGCCCGCTCTTGAGCTTGTCGAGCTCTTCAAGGACGGTCATCGGGATGGCAACGTGGTGTTCTTCGAAGTTGAGCAGCGCGTTTGGATCGTGAATCAATACGTTGGTATCGAGTACATAAAGGATTGGCTGGTTGGAAGAAGAGCTACGTCCGTGATCATCCATACTCGGTCACCTTTGTGGGAGCCAGTAGACGCAATACCTTGGCGGTGCTGCGCCTCGAAGTGGCCGCCGAATCTCACCTGCGGAGAATCAAGTGACTGCAAAACAAACGGGTCTTGGAAGACGCCACCTGTGTTGCAGGTTTCGGCGGTCTGTCTTCGTAATACTCCAAAACGTGTGACAGAAAAAAGTACTTTGACGTTTTTTTGAAGTTTATTTTTCAGAATGACCAATAGCACTTGGCGGACTGCCACTACCCCGTTAAAGTCGGAAGTCCGCCTGCATCGAAATTCCTCTCAAAAACGCCCCAAACCCAATGTTTACGGGGTTTGTGCCAAGCAGCGCGTTTCAGCGAAAACCGTCCTGACAGTCTTCCCAACCGATCCCGCTTTGCGCCGTTTGCGTAATCAGCCAGGGCATCGCCGTTTTTAACGCGTCCTGCTTCACATTGAAATTGATCACGCCATGGCGCCACAGCAGCATCAGCGTCAGCACGCGTTGCGCGCTCGGGTTGCCCTTGAGCTTGCCCGCCCCGTCCTGCGCATCGATGTTCCATAACGCCACCTGCAAACCCTGGGCATTAAAGAAGCCTTCGGCATCGGAGCGGCGCTGGCCATCGGGAGGACGAAACAGCGGCACGTAGTTCTCCGGCAATTTGCTTTTGACCAGTTCGACGCTGCGTCGCACCGAGTCCTGCCAGTCCTGCCAGTGGCTGTGGGAGCGGAACTCCCAGCCCTGTACGCCGATGCATTGCTGCGAGTACATCGCTTGCAGGCTGGCCACCGAGTCGGCAGCCAGGCGTGCCTGAATGTCCTTGCCGAGAACAAAGAACGTGCCGCTCATGTTCGACTTGCGCAGGTACTCGGCGGCCCAACCGGTGTTGTCCGGCGCGACGTTGGCGGCGCTGTCGAAGGTCAGCAAAAACAGCCGGTCATGCATGGCATCGCCAGTGTGTTCATAGTCGCCAAAACGATCGACTTCGCTGCTGGTCTGTGGAAACAGGGCGGCCTTGCGCAGTTGCTCG
Organism: Pseudomonas sp. GW821-FHT10C09; assembly: GCF_059415465.1. NCBI lineage: Bacteria > Pseudomonadati > Pseudomonadota > Gammaproteobacteria > Pseudomonadales > Pseudomonadaceae > Pseudomonas > Pseudomonas sp. GW821-FHT10C09. The sequence goes on along the minus strand of NZ_JBWKNG010000013.1, from coordinate 44,326 downwards.
TCCAGGTACTGCGCGTGGAACAACCGGCTCGGTTCGGCCCACTTGATGTAGTAGCTGTCGTCGCTGACCAGGAACTTGGCCGCTTGCCCGCGCAACGTCTCCATGTCTTCGACCAGGAAACAGAAAGACGCATCCTGATCGCAGCTTTGCTGGGCAAAGTTGTAGTTGGTCAACAAACGCTGCCACAGACGCTGGCGCAGTTGGTTGACCGCTTCCAGATTGATTTTTCGCAACCCCAGGCGTTGAGCCAGTGCGGGTTCATCCAGCGATTCGCTGGCCAGAAGCACCCGCGCGAACATGAGGATTTCGGCCCGCGACGCCACGTCGAACAGGGTCGGGCTGCTGAGCTTCTCAGGCCAGGTGCTGCGATCCAGCGTCGCCAGATCACCGGGCGCCGCCAGGGCGCCAAAGCTCAATAGCCAGGCCGAGAATAGAAAAACGATACGCAATGGGATGTCTCCATAACAAAACCCGCGGCGCACTATAGCCGATCCCGCACTAGCGCCACGACCTACTGTGGGAGCGAGCCTGCTCGCGAACGCGGTGCGTCAGGCAACATAGATGTTGAATGTGCCGCCCTCTTCGCGAGCAGGCTCGCTCCCACAGGTATTCGGATTGCCACCGATCATCACCTATCGCCTTGATAGCTGGAGTCATCCGCCGCTACCCCCTAGAATCGCGCCCACGATTAAAGGAGACGACTTCATGCTGATGGTGATTTCCCCCGCCAAGACCCTCGATTACGAAACACCGCCGGCGACCCAGCGCTTTACCCAGCCGCAGTACCTCGATCATTCCCAAGAGCTGATCATGCAGCTGCGCGACCTGACGCCGGCGCAAATCAGCGAACTGATGCACGTCTCGGACAAGATCGGTGGCCTCAACGCCGCGCGTTTCGGCAGCTGGACACCCGCGTTCACCCCGGAAAACGCCAAGCAGGCGCTGCTGGCCTTCAAGGGCGACGTCTATACCGGTCTCAACGCACAAACCTTCAGCGAAGCCGATTTCGATTACGCCCAGCAGCACCTGCGCATGTTGTCCGGCCTGTATGGCCTGCTGCGCCCGCTGGACCTGATGCAACCGTATCGCCTGGAGATGGGCACCAAGCTGGCGAATGCCCGTGGCAAAGACCTGTATGCCTTCTGGGGTACGCGCATCAGCGAATGGCTGAACGAAGCGCTGGCCGATCAAGGCGATGACGTGCTGCTGAACCTGGCGTCCAACGAGTACTTCTCGGCCGTCAAACGCAACGCCTTGAACGCGCGCATCATCAATACCGACTTCAAGGACCTGAAGAACGGCCAGTACAAGATCATCAGTTTCTACGCGAAAAAAGCCCGCGGCATGATGAGTCGCTTCGTCATCGAGGAGCGCATCAACAACCCAGCCGACCTCAAGCAATTTGACGTTCAGGGTTACCGCTACAGCGCCGAACAGTCCAAACCGGACAACCTGGTTTTCCTGCGCGATCACGCCCCCGAATAAAAGCACCAACCCGGCGCACGACTCTTTTAATCCTCGTCGTGCGCCGACGCCCGTTCGTCGAACAATCCCGCCCCATATCGTCGACTTATTGACGCCAATAAAACATCACCAAATTTTCTAACTTTTGTTTCACTCGACTTCGGTGTTTTTTTTCAGTAGTGGCACTGAAAATTTTTATCGGTAGTGGCATAAAACTATCGAACTCGGTTAGCCCCCTATGTATCAAGGGTGAAACAGCAAGTGCCATCAGTTTGAAAGTAGTGCCATCTTTCTTAATATTTCAAGAAATTTCAGATTTCGCGATGGGCGGACTGGAACTATGTCCAAATGCGTAGTTCATACCACCGGTAACGATTATCAACGTGCTTGTACGAGATAACTTACGCAGACAAGCCATTCACATAGCGAAGTTGTCACATTAACTTCCGAACATGAGTCGCTTATTTGGGCAACACACGAAGGACAGGAGATACGCATCATTAATATCCCCTACAAGGCCAAGGCAGCGCCCCTATAAACGTGCTCTCCCGAGCACCCAACCGCTTGATTTACAGGCTTATCGCCTGGCATTGAGCGCGCAAGATCCTTGCACAAGCGTCCTCAGGCCAGAGGACCGGCTGCATAACAGGGCACGTCATAATAATAAGGCCTAGTTGCGCACATCTTGAGTGCACTTATTTAGACACTCGGAACTTAGTATGCCTGCACACGGCATTGTGGCGCCTGTAAGCCGCACTTTCGAGTGCACTATGACCGCTAAACACCTTTAACTCCGGCCATCTTATGGCTAGTGAAAACAGTCTTGATAACAGAGAGGTAATTGCGATGCGCATCAGCATATTTGGTTTGGGTTATGTCGGCGCTGTCTGTGCCGGTTGCCTGTCTGCACGGGGCCATGACGTCGTTGGCGTCGATGTTGCCAAAGACAAAATCGATATGATCAATGCCGGCAAATCGCCGATCGTTGAACCGGGCCTGGGCGAACTTCTGCGCAAGGGTATCGATACCGGCAAACTGCGTGGCACGACCAACTTCGCCGAGGCGATTCGTGACACCGACCTGTCGATGATCTGCGTCGGTACGCCCAGCAAGAAAAACGGCGACCTGGAACTGAACTACATCGAAGCCGTGTGCCGCGAAATCGGTTTTGTCCTGCGTGACAAGACCACCCGCCACACCATCGTGGTTCGCAGCACCGTGCTGCCGGGCACCGTGGCCAATGTAGTGATCCCGATCCTCGAAGATTGCTCCGGCAAGAAAGCCGGCGTCGACTTCGGCGTTGCAGTGAACCCTGAGTTCTTGCGTGAAAGCACCGCGATCGCCGACTACGACCTGCCACCAATGACCGTCATCGGCGAGTTCGACAAGGCATCGGGCGACGTTCTGCAATCGCTGTACGAAGAACTCGACGCACCGATCATCCGCAAGGACATCGCCGTTGCCGAGATGATCAAGTACACCTGCAACGTGTGGCACGCCACCAAGGTCACCTTCGCCAACGAAATCGGCAACATCGCCAAGGCCGTCGGCGTCGATGGTCGTGAAGTGATGGAAGTGGTCTGCCAGGACAAAACCCTGAACCTGTCCCAGTACTACATGCGCCCAGGCTTCGCGTTCGGCGGCTCTTGCCTGCCAAAAGACGTGCGTGCCCTGACCTACCGCGCAGGTTCCCTGGACGTGGAAGCACCGCTGCTGAACTCGCTGATGCGCAGCAACGAATCCCAGGTGCAGAACGCCTTCGACATCGTTTCCAGCCACGACAAACGCAAAGTCGCCCTGCTGGGCCTGAGCTTCAAGGCCGGCACCGACGACCTGCGCGAAAGCCCGCTGGTGGATCTGGCCGAAATGCTGATCGGCAAGGGTTACGACCTGAGCATCTACGACAGCAACGTCGAATACGCCCGTGTTCACGGTGCGAACAAGGATTACATCGAGTCGAAAATCCCTCACGTCTCGTCCTTGCTCAACTCCGACTTCGACGACGTGATCAACAACTCCGACGTGATCATCCTCGGCAACCGTGACGAGAAATTCCGCGCCCTGGCGCAGAACGCCCCGCACGGCAAGCAAGTGGTCGACCTGGTGGGCTTCATGACCAAAGCCACCAGCGTTTCGGGCCGCACCGAAGGCATCTGCTGGTAATACGGAATCCCGTCTCTGACACCGCGCTTTCGCGGATGAAACACCTGTAGGAGCCCGCCTTGCCGACGATGACGGACTTGAGATCGCCATCGCCGGCAAGCCGGGCTCCTACAGGGGCGCGGGGCTTGCAACTGACTTTAGGATTCCGATTATGCACAGGCTAAAGCACGGCCTACTTCAGGCCGCCGGTTGGCTGTTTTACCTAAGTTTATTGATGGGCATCGCCATGGCGTTGCCTGCGTCCACGTTCGACTCCGAGTCGAAGGACTTCATTTTCCTGATCGGCTTCATCGGGATCTGGCGTTACTCGATGGGTGCCACGCACTTTCTGCGCGGCATGCTGTTCCTGTACGTGGTCTACCCCCACCTGCGGCGTAAAGTGCGCAAGCTGGGCAAAGCGGCAGACCCGTCCCATGTATTTTTGATGGTCACCAGTTTCCGTATCGACGCGCTGACCACCGCGCAGGTCTACGCCTCGGTGATTCGTGAAGCGATCGACTGCGGCCTGCCGACCACCATGGTCTGCTCCATCGTGGAAATGTCCGATGAGAAGCTGGTGAAGAGCCTCTGGTCGCGGATGAATCCGCCGGACCGGGTCAAGCTCGACTTCGTGCGCATCCCCGGCACCGGCAAGCGCGACGGCCTGGCCTACGGTTTCCGCGCCATCTCCCGCCACTTGCCGGACGACCGCGCCGTGGTCGCCGTGATCGATGGCGACACCGTGCTCGGCGAAGGCACAGTGCGCAAGACCGTGCCGTGGTTCCAGCTGTTCGGCAACGTCGGCGGCCTGACCACCAACGAGTTCTGCGAAGTGCGCGGCGGCTACATCATGAGCGAATGGCACAAGCTGCGTTTCGCCCAGCGTCACATCAACATGTGCTCGATGGCCCTGTCCAAGCGCGTATTGACCATGACCGGGCGCATGTCGGTGTTCCGTGCCACGGTCGTCACCAACCCGGAATTCATTGCCGACGTGGAAAGCGACTCGCTGCAACACTGGCGCCTGGGTCGTTTCAAGTTCCTGACCGGCGACGACAAGTCGAGCTGGTTCAGCCTGATGCGCCTGGGTTACGACACCTTCTACGTGCCTGACGCCGCGATCAACACCGTCGAGCATCCGCCGGAAAAGAGCTTCATCAAGGCCAGTCGCAAGCTGATGTTCCGCTGGTACGGCAACAACCTGCGCCAGAACTCCCGCGCCCTGGGCCTGGGGATGAAGCGCCTCGGCCTGTTCACCTCGGTGGTGCTGTTCGATCAGCGCGTGTCGATGTGGACCTCGTTGCTGGGCCTGACGGTCGCGCTGATTGCCAGCTTCAAATACGGCACCGCGTTCATCCTGGTTTACCTGCTGTGGATCGGCATTACCCGCCTGATCCTGACCTTGATGCTGTCCCTTTCCGGTCACCGGATCGGCCCGGCCTACCCGGCGATTCTCTATTACAACCAGATCGTCGGCGCGCTGGTGAAGATCTACGTGTTCTTCCGCCTCGATCAACAGTCCTGGACTCGCCAACCCACTTCTCTGACCCGTGATCTCGCCAGCTTTCAACGTTGGTTCAACACCTGGTCGTCTCGGACCATGACCTTCTCCGCCGGCAGCATTTTTGTCGCCGTGCTGCTGATGATGGTCTGACCCGCCCCTATTGAATTAACAAGGAAATCGCCCCTATGAATACCGCCGTCAACGCCAACGTAGTGCATGAATCCGAAGCCCAGCGCCAACACGCCCGAGTGAAAATCCCGGCCAAGCTGCGTTTCTTCGGTCCGGACCGGACGCCGGTTGAAGCCCGTGTGATCGACCTTTCCGCTGGCGGCCTGGCGTTCAACGCCGGTCAGCTGCCGCTGAAGATCGGTGATGTGTACAAGGCTCGCCTGCAATTTGTCATCGACAACCTCGGCCTGGCCATGGACGTGGAGTTGCAGGTTCGCTCCTTCGACCGCCAGACCGGCCGTGCCGGTTGCCAGTTCCAGAACCTCGAACCGCAAGACATTTCGACCCTGCGTCACCTGATCACCTCTCACCTGGCCGGCGACATCGTCAGCATGGGTGAAGTGCTGGCGACCCTGCAGCGCGACAACTTCACCAAGGCGCGCAAGGTCAAGGACGGCGGTCACGGCATGAGCGCATTCGGTCGCCTGCGTGCAGTGACCTTCAGCCTGGGGATTTTCATCGTCGGCGTCGCCGCATTCGGTTTCGTTTTCAAATCGGTGTACGGCATGTACTTCGTCAGCCACGCACAGGCCGGCCTGGTCAGCGTGCCGGGCATGAACATCACCATGCCGCGCGACGGCACCGTGCAGAGCCTGATCAAGGCTGACGGCGTGGCCGCCAAAGGCGCCCCGCTCGCCACGTTCAGCACCAGCATGCTCGACGTGCTCAAAGGGCATCTGGACGACAACCAACTGCAACCAGCCAAGGTTGAAGAACTGTTCGGCAAGCAAATGACCGGCACCCTGACCTCGCCGTGCGATTGCACCGTGGCCCAACAAATGGTCGCCAACGGTCAGTACGCCAGCAAGGGCGACGTGATCTTCCAGCTGGTGCCGCGTAACAGCGAAGCCAACGTCGAAGCGCGCTTCTCCTATCGCCAGTTCCGCGACGTGCGTCCAGGTACTCCGGTCAGCTTCCAGATCGCCGGCGAAGACAAAACCCGCACCGGCAAGATCGTCAGCAGCACCAGCCTGAAAAGCGCCGACCTGTCGTCCGACATTCGTGTGCTGATCCAGCCTGACGAAGCCCTGGACAGCAGCCTCGCCGGTCGCCCGGTGGAAGTGAACAGCGATCGTGGCCCGAACCTGAACTGGCTGATCGACAAAGCCATGGCCGCCGGTCTTTAAGTCGAGGACATGCCCGTGACCATCACAAAAATCTCGAACACACCGCAGTCCCTGTGGGAGCGAGCCTGCTCGCGAAAGGGGTCGCGCGGTCTGTCTGAAACACCGCAAAGTCAGCTTCGCGAGCAGGCTCGCTCCCACATGGGATCGCTGTGCGCTATTGCGTTGGCAGTCAGCCTCAGCGGTTGCGCCGGCCTGCCCGACCAGCGTCTGGCCAACGAAGCCCTCAAGCGCGGCGACACCGCGCTCGCGCAGCAGAACTACAAGCAACTGGCCGACCTCGGCTACAGCGAGGCTCAAGTGGGCCTGGCCGATATTCAGGTCGACAGCCGTGACCCGGCGCAGATCAAGCAGGCCGAGGCGACTTACCGCGCCGCGGCCGACGTCTCGCCGCGGGCGCAGGCTCGCCTCGGTCGCCTGCTGGTGGCCAAGCCGGGTTCTACCGAAGCCGAACAGCACGAAGCCGAAGGCCTGTTGAAAAAAGCCTCGGCCAATGGCGAAGGCAACACCCTGATTCCGCTGGCCATGCTGTACCTGCAATACCCGCACAGCTTCCCGAACATCGATGCGCAGAAGCAGATCAGCCAATGGCGCGCCGAAGGCAAACCGGAAGCGGGTCTGGCGCAAGTGTTGCTCTATCGCACCCAAGGCACTTACGACCAGCACCTGGACGAAGTCGCCAGCATCTGCAAAGCCGCGCTGAACACTACCGACATCTGCTACGTCGAACTGGCCACGGTTTATCAGAAACAGGCCAAGCCCGAGCAACAAGCCGAGCTGATCAAACAAATGCAAGCCGCACACGCTCGCGGCACCGTTTCCGCGCAGCGGGTCGACAGCGTCGCCCGTGTACTCGCGGACCCGACCCTGGGCAAGACCGACGAGAAAACCGCGCAGTCGCTGCTCGAACCTATCGCTCCGGGCTACCCGGCGTCGTGGGTCACCCTCGCGCAATTGATCTACGACTTCCCAGAACTGGGTGACGTCGACCAAATGATGAAGTACCTGGACAACGGTCGCGCCGCCGACCAGCCGCGCGCCGAACTGTTGTTGGGCAAGCTCTACTACGAAGGCAAGATGGTCCCGGCCGACGCCAAGGTCGCCGAAGAACATTTCCAGAAAGCCGTCGGCCGCGAAGTCGCCGCCGATTACTACCTCGGCCAGATCTACCGCCGCGGCTACCTGGGCAAAGTCTATTCGCAGAAAGCCCTGGATCACTTGCTGACCGCTGCGCGCAACGGCCAGAACAGCGCCGACTTCGCCATCGCCCAGCTGTTTTCCCAAGGCAAGGGCACCAAGCCCAACCCGCTTAACGCTTACGTCTTCAGCCAGTTGGCCAAGGCTCAAGACACCCCGCAAGCCACCGAGCTTGCGCAAACACTCGAAGCACAACTGCCGCCTGCCCAGCTCGCCGAGGCCCAACGCCTGTTGAAACAAGAACAGGCCGTTCGTGGGTCCTTGAGCCAGAACACGCTGGAACTGCATGCCCTGCAAGAAGAAGACGGCGAGGAATCCCTATGAAGTTGAATCCATTCATGAAGGCCGGTATCGGCCTCACGTTCGCGCTGATCTGGTCTTGCCCGACACTGGCCGCGATCACTGAAACCAAAAACTTCGGCCTCGAAGTGAAAGTCACCGGCCAGTCCGAAGACGACAGCGACCTCGGCACCCAGAGCGGCGGCGACGTCAACGGCGTCGGTCTCGACCTGCGTCCATGGGTCTACGGCGAAAGCGGCGCGTGGAGCGCCTACGCCATGGGCCAGGCCGTGACCGCCACCGACATCATCGAGACGGACACCTTGCAAGGCACTGCCAGCGATGGCACCACGCCGACCACCAACGATGATCGCAAGACCAAGAAAAACTACCTGGCGATGCGCGAATTTTGGGTCGGCTACAGCGGCCTCACGCCGTATCCGGGCGAGATGCTCAAGTTCGGTCGTCAACGCCTGCACAACGCTGACGGCCAATGGCGCGACACCAACATCGAAGCCCTGAACTGGACCTTCGACACCACCCTGTTGCGCGCCAACATGGGTGTCGCCGAACGCTTCAGCGAGTACCGCACCGACCTCACGGAGCTGGCTCCAAAAGACAAGGATCGCCTGCACGTCTACGCCGATGCGGAGTATCAGTGGACACCGGGCAACTGGGCGGGCGTTCGCGCTCATCACACCCACGATGACGGCAAGCTCGACTACCCGGAACCGGGCGTAGCCGCCGATTCGCTGGACAAAAAACAGAACGGCGACATCACCTGGCTGGGCCTGACCGCCGACAGCGACGCCTATAACTGGCGCAACACCAACACTGTCAATTACTGGGGCAGCATCACCGGCATGAGCGGCGACACCGACACGGTCAACCCGCTGAACGCCAACGGCACGCCTCCGACCGAAGCCAAACGCGGACAAGACCTCAATGGCTGGGCCACGGATGTCGGCGTGCGTCTGCGCCTCGATCCGCAATGGCAAGTGGGTGCAGCCTATGCTCGCGCCAGTGCCGAGTACGAACAGAACGGCCTGGAAAGCAACCGCTCGAACTACACCGGTACTCGCTCGCGGGTTCACCGTTTCGGCGAAGCCTTCCGTGGCGAAATGCAGAACATGCAGACCGCCACCCTGTTCGGTTCGTGGATGCTCAACGACGAATACGACGCCAGCGTGATCTACCACAAATTCTGGCGCGTCGACGGCAACAAGCCGATCGGCAGCAACGGTATCAACGCGGTCGAGAACAACACCGATGACCCAACCGGCGCGATTCTCTCCACCACGTCCCTGCCGCTGAACGATGGCGAAAAAGACCTCGGTCAGGAGATGGACCTGGTCGTCACCAAGTACTTCAAGCAAGGCCTGTTGCCGGCGGCGTTGAGCCAGTCGATCGACGAGCCTTCGGCCCTCGTGCGTTTCCGCGGTGGTGTGTTCAAGCCGGGTGATGCGTACGGCAAGGAAGTGGATTCGTACATGCACCGCGCATTCATCGACGTGATCTGGCGCTTCTGATGCGAACCGCGAAGGGAGTGCCCGACATGAACAATTCGAAGCGAGGTTCGATCTCCTTGCTGGCCGGCGCGATGCTGCTGGCCAGCGCGGCTGCCTTCGCCAATGTGGAACCGGTCGTGCCCGTACAGAAAGGACAACCGGCGACCCTTGCCAAAGGTTTGCAACAGGCCAAGACCTACACCGTCAGCAGCGCACCGACCGCGCCGCTGGAGCTGGCCAAGCCAAAACTGCCAGACCTGTCCGGCTACACCGCCGAAGCCATCGCCGCAAAAATCGTGCGGACCAAGGCTGGCAAGATCAGCGTACGCCGGATGATGCAGGAAGACGCCCTGAAGGACTTCATCGGCGGCGACAACAAGATGGCCGAGTGGGTGGTGCGTCAGCACGGTATCCCGCAGGCAATCTTCGTTGACGACGGCTACATGAACCTCAAGGACCTGGCGAAGAAACTGCCCAAGCAGTACTTCAGCGAAACTTCGCCGGGCGTGTTCCTGGCGAAGTTGCCGATCGTGGTCGGCCGTCACGGCATCCTCGAAATCGACAAACAGACTCAGGAATTGCGCCTGTCCCAAGAAGCCGGTTCGTTCCTGGTCAACGACGGCCAGCTGTTTGTGCGTGACACCAAAATCACTGGCTGGCGCGAGAAGGACAACGGCCCGGCGACGTTCACCTCGCCGAAGGAATTCCGTCCGTTCCTGCTGTCCTGGGGTGGCACCGAGACCTACATCGCCAACAGCAAGATCGCCAGTTTCGGCTACGCCAACAGTAAGTCCTACGGCGTGAGTATTTCCCAGTACACGCCGAACATGGCCAAGGTCTTGAAGCGCCCTGAACCGACAGGCTGGATCGTCGGCTCCGAGTTCTCGGACATGTGGTACGGCTTCTACTGCTACGAAACCCGCGACTTCGTGGTCAAGGGCAACACCTACAAAGACAACATCGTCTACGGCATCGACCCGCATGACCGTTCGCACCGTTTGATCATTGCCGACAACACCGTCTACGGGACCAAGAAGAAGCACGGGATCATTATTTCCCGTGAGGTCAACGACAGCTTCATCTTCAACAACCGCAGCTACGACAACAAGTTGTCGGGCCTGGTGATCGACCGTAACAGCGTGAACAACCTGATCGCCTACAACGAGATCTACAAGAACCACACCGACGGCATCACCCTCTACGAGAGTGCCGACAACCTGATTTACGGCAACAAGGTGATCAGCAACAAACGCCACGGCATCCGTATTCGTAACAGCGTGAACATCCGCCTCTACGAAAACCTGTCCCTGGCCAACGGCCTGACCGGCGTCTACGGCCACATCAAGGACCTGAGCGACACCGACCGCGACATCAAGCTCGACCCGTTCGACGCCGAAGTCTCGCTGATTGTGGTCGGCGGTGAACTGGCCGGCAACGGCAGTGGCCCGCTGTCCATCGACTCGCCGCTGAGCGTCGAGCTGTATCGCGTGTCCATGCTCGCCCCGACCAAATCCAGCGGCATCAGCTTCAGCGGGATTCTCGGCGAGCGTCAGGATGAAATTCTCGACTTGCTGGTGCGCCAGCAGAAAGCCGTGCTGATCGACCCTGTCGAACGCCAGACCGAAATGCGGGACTGAGGATAATTTTATGCACCCACACTTGATCAAATTACTCAGCCTGTCGGCCCTGACCGCCGGCATTCTCGCGGCCAGCGGCGGTGTTCGCGCCGATGAAGCCCAGGCACCAAAATTCACGGCTGATCCGTGCTGCAACCTGTGCCCCGAAGCCCATGACGCGAAGAATTACACCACGCGTTATCAACAAAACTTCACCACCCTGGTGCAGGCTCAGGGCGACTGGCTGTTCCGTACGCAAGAAGACTTGCGCACCGAATTCGACACCACCCCCGCCGGCTACAAACGCATGAAAGAGCTGCACGATGCGTTCAAGAGCAAAGGCGTTGAACTGGTCGTCGTCTACCAGCCGACCCGTGGCCTGGTGAACCGCAACAAGCTCAACCCGGAAGAAAAAGCCAAGTACGATTTCGACAAGGCACTGAAGAACTACAAGACCATGCTCGGGCGTTTCGCCGCCATGGGTTACGTCGTACCGGACCTGTCGCCGCTGACCAACGAGTCACTGCCCGACACCCTGCCCGCCCACGACTTCTACTTCCGCGGCGACCAACACTGGACACCGTATGGTGCCCAGCGCACCGCGAAAATCGTCGCGGAAAAGGTCAAGCAGATTCCGGCGTTTGCCGGCATTCCGAAGCGTGAATTCGAGACCCACAGGTCGGGTCGCATGGGCAAGACCGGAACATTGCACAACATGGCCGGTCAACTCTGTGGCACCAGCTACGCGATCCAGTACATGGATCAATTCACCACCGAGCCCAAGGGCGAAGCCGCCGACGGCGATCTGTTCAGCGACGCCGGCAATCCGGAGATCACCCTGGTAGGCACGAGCCACAGTGGCAAGAACTATAACTTCGCCGGTTTCCTCGAAGAGGCCATCGGCGCCGACATCCTCAACGTGGCGTTCCCCGGCGGTGGCCTGGAAGGTTCGATGCTGCAGTACCTGGGTAGCGAAGAATTCCAGACCAAGCCGCCAAAGATCCTGATCTGGGAATTCTCGCCGCTCTATCGCCTCGACCAGGAAACCATCTACCGCCAAATGATGGCGCTGCTGGACAACGGTTGCGAAGGCAAGGATGCACAGATGTCCGGCAGCACCACGCTGAAACCGGGCAAGAACGAATTGATGGTCAACAGCAAAAACCTGGACCTGCAAAACAGCAGCCACCAGGTCGACATCCGCTTCGCCGATCCGTCGGTGAAAACCCTGCACGCCACCCTCTGGTACATGAACGGTCGCCACGAGGACATCAAGATCGATAAACCGGAAACCTCCGACACCGACGGGCGTTTCGCCTTTGAGTTGCGCACGGACGAAGACTGGGCCTCGCAGAATCTGCTGGCCGTCGAAGTCCAGGGCCCTGAAGCAGGTGCCGCGCCGCAAAAAGTCGAAGCGAAAATCTGCAAACGCAACGTGTTCCCGAGTGCTGAGCAGCGAACTGCTCAGGCCGGGCAATGAGGTCTGCCATGCGAAACCGAACGTTGAAAAACCTGCTCGCGCCATCGTTGCTGACCCTGGCAATGTTCGCCGGTGCCACCCAGGCCGCCGCACCCCTGCGCCCGCCACAGGGTTACTTCGCGCCGATCGAAAAAGTCAAAACCGGCGACAGCAGCGAAGGCTGTGATGCGATGCCGACACCGTACACCGGCTCGCTGCAATTTCGCAGCAAATACGAAGGCTCCGACAAGGCCCGTTCGACCCTGAACGTGCAATCGGAAAAAGCCTTCCGCGACAGCACCGCCGACATCACCAAGATCGAACGCGGCACCAGCAAGCGCGTGATGCAATTCATGCGTGATGGTCGCCCGGAACAACTCGAATGCACGCTGACCTGGCTGACCGCCTGGGCCAAGGCCGATGCGTTGATGTCCAAGGACTTCAACCACACCGGCAAGTCCATGCGCAAATGGGCGCTGGGCAGCATGGCTTCGTCGTATATCCGCCTGAAGTTCTCCGACTCGCATCCGCTGGCCAACCATCAGCAAGAGTCGCAGTTGATCGAAGCCTGGTTCAGCAAAATGGCCGATCAGGTGGTCAGCGACTGGGACAACCTGCCGCTCGAGCAAACCAACAATCACTCGTACTGGGCTGCCTGGTCGGTGATGGCCACGTCGGTCGCGACCAACCGCCGCGACCTGTTTGACTGGGCCGTGAAGGAATACAAGGTCGGCGCCAATCAGGTCGACGCGCAGGGTTTCCTGCCGAACGAACTCAAGCGCCAGCAACGCGCCCTCGCCTACCACAACTACGCCCTGCCGCCACTGGCGATGATCGCCAGTTTCGCTCAGGTCAACGGTGTGGACTTGCGCCAGGAAAACAACGGCGCGCTGAAACGCCTGGGTGATCAGGTGCTGGCCGGGATTAAAGATCCGGACATCTTCGAGAAGAAGAACGGCAAGGAACAGGACATGACCGATCTGAAGATCGACTCGAAATTCGCCTGGCTCGAACCGTTCTGCACGCTCTACACCTGCGCGCCGGATGTGCTGCAACAGAAACACAAAATGCAGCCGTTCAAGACCTTCCGCCTCGGTGGGGATTTGACCAAGGTCTTCGACCCGGCCAATGAAAAAGGCAACAAGGGTTCCTAAGACAGATGCAATCCCCTGTGGGAGCGAGCCTGCTCGCGAATGCGGTCTGACATTCACTAAAGATGTCGACTGAAACACCGCTTTCGCGAGCAGGCTCGCTCCCACAGTGAAGTGATGTTGCCCCCCAGGTTTTCGGTGGGGGGTTTGGGGGGGCCGTTGGCCCTTGACTGTTGGTTAAACATGGAGAGATCGGGATGGTATTTTCATCCAATGTGTTCCTGTTTCTGTTCTTGCCGATCTTTCTCGGCTTGTACTACTTGAGCGGAATACGCTATCGCAACCTGCTGCTGCTGATCGCCAGCTACGTGTTCTATGCCTGGTGGCGCGTGGACTTCCTCGCGCTGTTCGCCGCCGTCACGCTGTGGAACTACTGGATCGGCCTCAAAGTCGGTGCCGCAGGCGTTCGCACCAAACCGGCCCAGCGCTGGCTGCTGCTCGGCGTCGCCGTCGACCTGTGCATCCTGGGCTACTTCAAGTACGCCAACTTCGGCGTCGACAGCATCAACGCGATGATGACCTCGGTCGGTCTGTCGCCGTTCATCCTGACCCACGTGCTGTTGCCGATCGGGATCTCGTTCTACATCTTCGAGTCCATCAGCTACATCATCGACGTCTATCGTGGTGACACCCCGGCGACTCGCAACCTGATCGACTTTGCGGCGTTCGTGGCGATTTTCCCGCACCTGATTGCCGGCCCGGTGTTGCGTTTCCGCGACCTCGCCGACCAGTTCAACAACCGCACCCACACCCTGGATAAATTCTCCGAGGGCTGCACGCGGTTCATGCAGGGTTTCATCAAGAAAGTCTTCATCGCCGACACCCTCGCCGTCGTCGCCGACCACTGCTTCGCCCTGCAAAACCCGACCACGGGCGATGCCTGGCTCGGCGCACTGGCCTACACCGCGCAACTGTATTTCGACTTCTCCGGCTACAGCGACATGGCCATCGGCCTGGGCTTGATGATGGGTTTCCGCTTCATGGAAAACTTCAAGCAGCCGTACATCAGCCAGTCGATCACCGAGTTCTGGCGTCGCTGGCACATCAGTCTTTCCACCTGGCTGCGTGACTACCTGTACATCACGCTGGGCGGTAACCGCAAAGGCACGCTGATGACCTATCGCAACCTGTTCCTGACCATGCTGCTCGGTGGTCTGTGGCACGGCGCGAACATCACCTACATCGTCTGGGGTGCGTGGCACGGCATGTGGCTGGCGATTGAAAAAGCGCTGGGCCTGAACACCTCGCCGCGCAGCATCAACCCGATCCGCTGGGCGCTGACGTTCCTGCTGGTGGTGATGGGCTGGGTGATCTTCCGCTCGGAAAACCTGCACGTCGCCGGCCGTATGTACGGCGCGATGTTCAGCTTCAACGAATGGTCGTTGTCGGAACTCAACCAGGCCAGCCTCACCGGCCTGCAAGTGGCAACCCTGGTGGTGGCGTACGTGACGCTGGCGTTCTTCGGCATCCGTGATTTCTACACCAACCGTCCGCCAGAGAAGACCAAACCTGCCGTCAATGTCGAGACCGATGGTCCTGCTGGCGCAACCCCAGGAATGATCAAAGCCGTACCGGGCGACAACCCGGCCAGCATCCACCAACCGGGCTACACCGTCGGCGTTGAAGCCACCGTGCAACCGGCCTACTGGACCGCTGACTGGTCGCGTTACGTGATGCGCGCCCTGGTGCTGCTGCTGTTCATTGCTTCGATTTTCAAACTCTCGGCGCAAAGCTTCTCGCCGTTCCTTTACTTCCAGTTCTGAGGGATCTGACCATGACCCGCTCATTACGCATCTTCTACATCGCCCTGTTCCTGCTGACGCTGTTGGCACTGGGCCTGTGGTCCACGCGCAGCTTCTTCGGCTTCAGCACCAACGCCGAGGCGACGGTGCTCAACGGCCGCTGGACCAAAGCCGTGGAGACGCACTACGACGACGAGTTTCCGATCAAGCGCCTGGGCACCAACCTCTGGGCCGCGCTGGATTTCAAACTGTTCAACGAAGGTCGTCCGGGCGTCGTGCTCGGCCGCGATCAGTGGCTCTACAGCGATGAAGAGTTCAACCCGATCGTCAACGAAGAGCTGAACCTGCAAGGCAACTACGCGCTGGTCGAAGGCGTGCGCCAGACCTTGAAAGAGCAAGGCGTGCAATTGGTGATGGCGATCGTGCCGGCCAAGACCCGCCTGTACCCGGAACACCTGGGTGAGGTGAAGCCTTCGAGCATTCACGCCAACCTCTATCAGGACTTCCACGCCCGTGTCGCGGCCGACAAGATCCTCGCCCCCGACCTGCTCGGCCCGCTGCAAAAAGCCAAGCAGAACGGTCAGCAAGTGTTCCTGCGCACCGACACCCACTGGACCCCGGAAGGCGCACAAGTCGCCGCCGAGACCCTGGCGAAAACCATCGCCGACAAACTGCCGCTGAGCGGCGAACCGCAAAACTTCGTCACTGAACCCGCGGAAAAAGTCACGCACAAGGGCGACCTGCGCCTGTTCCTGCCGCTGGACCCGCTGTTCGAAAACCTGATGCCGGCGCAAGAGCCGCTGCAGAAGCGCAACACCGTGGCGGCTGGCGATCAGCCTGCCGGTGACGACGCCTTGTTCGCCAACACCGAAGTGCCGGTGGCCCTGATCGGCACCAGCTACAGCGCCAACCCGAACTGGAACTTCGTCGGCGCACTGAAACAAGCGCTGCGCAGCGACGTGGTCAATTACGCCGAAGACGGCCACGGCCCGATCCTGCCGATGCTCAGCTACCTGAAAAGCGATGCTTTCAAGAACAGCCCGCCACAAGTGCTGATCTGGGAGTTTCCTGAACGATATCTGCCTGTGAACAACGAAATCGGCGACGCCGACCCGCAGTGGGTCGCAGAGCTCAAAGAAGCCGGCGCCCGCCAACAAAACGTAGCCGCAAACACTAAATCCGAGACGCCCGACCGGGCGCAAAACTGAAAGAGAGGTACACCATGACTTTCACTACTACTCCTCGCCGTCTCGCCAAGACTTTCGCTTTGGCCGCGACCTTCAGCGTGCTGTCGATGAACGCCTTCGCCGGTGGCGACGCTGCACTCTACGGCCCGACCGCACCAAAAGGCTCGAGCTTCGTACGGGTCTACAACGCCGGTAACGCTGAAGTCAGCGCCACCGTCGGCACCACCAGCCTGAGCGACGTCGCACCGCTGTCCAGCACCGACTTCAGCTTCATGCCGGGCGGTGACTACAGCGCCAAGGTCGGCAGCCAGTCCCTGCCGGTGAAACTGGCCGGTGACCACTACTACACCCTGGTCAACAACGCTTCCGGCGCGCCGCAACTGATCGAAGAACCGCCGTTCAAGAACAAGCAAAAGTCCTTGGTGCGTCTGCAAAACCTGAGCGACAAGGCCCTGACCCTGAAGACCGCTGACGGCAAGACTGACGTGGTGCCAAGCGTGGCCGCCAAGGGCCGTGGCGAGCGTGAGATCAACCCGGTGAAGGTCAGCCTGGCGTTGTTTGAAGGCGACAAAAAAGTCGGCGACGTCAAACCGGTTGCCCTGGAACGCGGTGAAGCGGCCGTGCTGTACGTCACCGGCAACGGCAGCAGCCTGTCGCCAGTCTGGGTAAAACGCCCCGTCTCGACGCGCTAATCAATTTGCCTGACTGACTCGGTTCCCTTGTGGGAGCGAGCCTGCTCGCGAAAGCGGTCTGACATCCATCATTGATGTCGACTGATACGCCGCCTTCGCGAGCAGGCTCGCTCCCACATTGAATCGCCGTCTCAGTCAGGACACGGAATAAGAACAAGAGTGAAACGACAGAACGTTCGTAGCTCTAACCAATCGATTTTAAAGGAGTAACAACATGATTCCGGTGATCTTGTCAGGTGGTAGCGGCTCACGTCTTTGGCCGCTTTCGCGTAAACAGTTTCCCAAGCAATTCCTTGCCCTGACCGGCGAACACACGCTGTTCCAGCAAACCCTGGAACGCCTGGTGTTCGAAGGCATGGACACCCCGATCGTGGTGTGCAACAAGGACCACCGCTTCATCGTCAACGAGCAGTTGAGCAACCGCAAACTCGAAGCCCAGCGCATCCTGATGGAACCGTTCGGTCGCAACACCGCGCCGGCCGTGGCCCTGACCGCGATGATGCTGGTCAATGAAGGTCGCGACGAGTTGATGCTGGTGCTGCCGGCCGACCACGTGCTGGAAGACCAGAAAGCCCTGCAACGTGCGCTGGCCCTGGCCACCGTGGCTGCCGAAAACGGCGAAATGGTGCTGTTCGGCGTGCCGGCGACCAAACCGGAAACCGGTTATGGCTACATCAAGTCGACCAATGATTCGCTGCTGCCCGAAGGCGTCAGCCGCGTCTCGCATTTTGTCGAGAAACCGGACGTCAAACGTGCCACCGAATATGTCGAGTCCGGTGGTTATTTCTGGAACAGCGGCATGTTCCTGTTCCGCGCCAGCCGCTTCCTCGAAGAACTGAAAAAGCACGACCCGGACATCTACGACACCTGTCTGTTGACCCTCGAACGCAGCGAGCAAGATGCCGACACCATCACCTTCGACGAAGCCACCTTCGCCTGCTGCCCGGACAACTCCATCGACTACGCAGTGATGGAAAAAACCCAGCGCGCCTGCGTCGTGCCGCTGACTGCGGGCTGGAGCGATGTCGGTTGCTGGGCGTCGCTGTGGGAAGTGAATGAAAAAGACGCCAACGGCAACGTCACCAAAGGCGATGTGGTGATTCAGGACAGCAAGAACTGCATGATCCACGGCAACGGCAAACTGGTGTCGGTGATCGGCCTGGAAAACATCGTGGTGGTCGAAACCAAGGACGCCATGATGATTGCGCACAAGGACTCGGTCCAAGGCGTGAAACAGATGGTCAACACCCTCAACGAGCAGGGTCGCAGCGAAACCCAGAACCACTGCGAAGTCTATCGTCCGTGGGGTTCCTACGACTCGGTGGACATGGGCGGCCGTTTCCAGGTCAAGCACATTTCGGTCAAACCGGGCGCGTGCCTGTCGCTGCAAATGCACCACCACCGCGCCGAACACTGGATCGTGGTCAGCGGCACCGCTGAAGTGACCTGCGATGAGAATGTGTTCCTGCTCTGCGAAAACCAGTCGACCTACATCCCGATCGCGTCGGTCCACCGTCTGCGCAACCCGGGCAAGATTCCACTCGAGATCATCGAAGTGCAATCGGGCAGCTACCTGGGTGAAGACGATATCGAGCGCTTTGAAGATATCTACGGTCGGTCGACACCGGTCGAGCGCGGCGTGTCGGTGAAAACCATCGCGCAGTAAGCGTTCAGCAAAATGAAAGCCCCCGTCCAGCCCGCTGCGTCCCCTATCCGTAGCGGGTTGGGCGGGGGCTTTTTTAGCTGTAGGCGATCATGCTGCCTTCTTACCAACAGATGGCGTTGTTGTTTTCTTGTGCCACGTTTTAACTTTCATCGTGCCAGGAATTTTGATCTCGAGGCTTCCACCAAACGCATGATCAATACTATTAAGTAATGATTTCGAATCCATTCTTCCCACTTGCACCGCAGAAATCCCTGAGTTACCCAACAGCAGCGCCTTCAAATCTTTCAACCGCCCCTTAACCATTGGAACGGTTGCCAGATTCGCGGAATGCTTTGGGTCCAATACATCAGGAGAGGCAAAAAAAATCGACATCATTGAAACCTGGGCCCAGCGCTTCCTCCAGCGCCCTGTCATCCCCTAGATCGTATTCGGCGAAGTGGGTCATTGATTGAAGAAATTTACGTTCGTTGACTTCACCATCCACGGCCAGGAGAAAAAAGGTAAAGGCGCTGTTGCCTGCCTTCGTCCAGTCTTTCTCGTTTGTGTTGCCACCCTTTCCACCCAACGTTTTCACCTTTTTATGGACCAGCGAAAAGTTTGACGCTATCTCCATGAAGGGTGGCGTATCCCCTTGACTGCCAGAAACGGTGTAATGCCTCAAAGTGAAACGCTTGGTGCTGGTTTTTTCGAGCATTCCGGCAGATGCCTTGTTTGTTTTAAAAACCAATTTGTTGCCGGTAATATCGGCCATCATTTTGAAAGGAAGCTGTCTATCTATATCGCTGTAACCTTCCTTGTACGTTTCAAAAATACCGGTAGCGGTGGTTAATGACGTTTCCGACTCAGGCTCTTCGCCCTGTTCGTCAAAAAACGTCAATGGGTTGTTACGAACCATTCGATAAAGATTGAGCCCGTCGACCTCTCCTGCGGGATCGGGATTAAGCCAGCGCTGCAGCCACGGTATGTAGTACCGAAGACCATAGTAATAAAGCCCTGTAGCATCCCGTTCCTTGCCCGAATAGCGAATGGTTTTGTAATCGACTTCAATCGCATCCGCGCCAGCGAACCACGCGGTCTCGCCGAACGGATAGAAAACTTCCCGGCTGATGATTCGAGCGTCGTCGGCCAGTTCCATGGTGCAGGAGTTCAGGTGATCGGCCAGGGTGTACCGATACTGATCGTTGACGCCGGACGGTGGATCGCTTTCCCAATGCAACACCCGCACCGAATTCAGGCCCGCCTGTGCGGTGATGACTTGCAGCCTCTCACCGGTGCCACTGGCGGTACGCAGTTCCAGCCCCGGTAAATAGCGCACTTCGGCTATCACGGTTCGGGCGTTGGTCTGCAACGCGCGAATTTTTCGCACCCGTTGGCCACCGCCATCGTAGAGATAGGACTCAACGTCATTGCGTCCAGAGTCGCGCACCACCGGGCTGACCGATTGCAATTGGTTACGCAAATCCCACGTCAGGAGTCGCCCCGGATCCAGCTCCAGCAAATTGCCGCTGGCGTCGAATGCCGCGGCGATTTCTTCCTCGGTCGGCGGTTCGTCGTTGCGCCAAGGTAGGCAACGATTGCTGTACGGGGCAGCTTTCAGATCACGCCCAGGACTTTGCGCACCGACATGTGTCAGCTTCAGCAAGTTCCCGCTTTTGTCATAACTGTAGGTTTGCTCGTAGTTGCTGAGCGCCGCTGGATCGCTGCGCCCAACGGATGCCGGTCCTTGGTTGGGCGCACCCGCCTCCCAGCCAGTCGCCGCGATCAGTTGATACAGGCTGTCGTAGGTAAATCGACTGACGGGCTCGATGCGTTGATTGTTGAAAAAACGCACCGCCAACGCCTTGTCTTCGATGCTCAGCACGTTACCCATTTGGTCGTAGTCGTAGAGCAGGTGTTGCAGCAATCCGCTGTGATCGCTGTGCGCCCGGCGCTCAATCAGGCGTCCGTCTTGCGGAGAATATTTGAGGGTCGTCTGTACGTTGTTACCCGCCACTTCGCGAGTGATCTGTCCTTGGGCGTTGTATTCGATGCCACTCACCAGTGTTTGCCCGGACGGCTTGCCTGCGAGCTTCAAGGCACTGTGGCGTAGTCGACCATCAAGGGTGTAACCGAAGGTCTGACAGTTCTGCCTGGCATCGACCGAGTCCAGCACATTCCCGAGCGGACCGAACCGCCACGTCGAAACAGCCCCATCGCCGGGCTCCAACAATTCATCGCGATCAGCAATCGGCTCCGGCCAATCAGGGGCGACGGCATCCAGAGCGAAGTGTTGAACCTGTCTTGAGCATTGACCTGTGATCGCAAACGCCTCAAACGATACGGTCCCGCCAGGGCCATCCCGTCGAATCAGTTGCCCGAACGGGTTGTGGTCCTGATGACCCTGACCGGGACGACCATATTCCATGCGTTCGGCACAACGTCGTGGCGCGGTGGCGACGTGCTCAAACACCGTCACCGGGCGCAGCAGTTCGTCGTATTCAATCTCGCGTCGTGTGCCGCGACCGTCCCAGCCTTGCAGCACTTCGCCGGCCAGGCCGAGGAGATTGATCTGCGAGCCGGCATCCACGCTGAGCGTCGAGATGGCAACACCGGACAGTGCATGCACCCTCACGAGACTGGCGGGCGCCAGCGGGTTTTGTTCCTGTAGCAACCAAAGCCGAGGGTCCCACTGCATGACAGCGTGCCCGGCGGCATTGTGCAGTGTGCGGTTGATGCGTGCCTGAGTCGGCTCGCCTTCAACCTCGCGCCAATAAGCAATGGAACGGATCGGCAGCTTTCGCGGGTCGACGACCGACACTGTGGGGGTTTTATCGTGCATGCCGGCGCGTCCCTGTGAGCCAGTGGTCAGCTAATCGCTAATGGCGCGGGCCGGCTACTGTCAGAAATTACAGTTCCGACCAATGGCAACAACGCTTGATCCACGAATGTCCATTCACGCGGCCCTTCGGTAGGATGGAGGCCATGAGTTCAAGGAGCGTACACACATGTTCATCGGCGTCCTGCTGGTCATCACTTGGCTGATCCTGCTGCTGCGCTACCCGTCCAAGGCGTTTCCCGTGTCTGTGGCAGCCGCCGTCGGTTTGGGCCTGGTGGCCACGTGGGTGGTCTGGCTGGACAACCGCGAGGTCAAGCAACTGGCGCGGCTGGAGCTGCGCATCGCCTACGCGCCCGAGCAGTGCCCGGCGGATCGCCCGTTGCAGCTGAAAATGAACAACGGCAACGACGTGCCGCTGACCGAATTGCGCTGGCGCATCGCGGCGTATGCACCGGGGGACACGGTCAATCTGGCCGACAACCAATACGACGCCCCACGCTATCGTGGCCCCGGCGAGCTGCAGGCCGGCGCTAACTGGGAAGACTGTTTGCCCTTGCCGCCATTGCGCCCAGGCTATCGCCCGCAAACCCTGGAGTTTCGCGCCGAGCGTTTGCAGGGTAGTTTCTCCGATTAATTTAACTCTTACTTTGCACAAGGACCGCGCCATGCCCGTTGCGTTGATTACCGGTTGCTCCAGCGGCATTGGCCGCGCCCTCGCCGACGTGTTCAAAGAGGCCGGCTACGAAGTCTGGGCCAGCGCCCGCAAGGCTGAAGACGTGGCCGCGTTAACCGCCGCCGGTTTCACCGCCGTGCAACTGGACGTCAATGACGGCGCCGCGCTCGAACAGCTGAGCGAACAGATCAATCAGCAACGCGGCGGCCTCGACGTGCTGATCAACAACGCCGGTTATGGCGCGATGGGGCCGCTGCTCGACGGCGGTGTACCGGCCATGCAGCGGCAATTCGAGACCAACGTGTTTGCGATTGTCGGCGTCACCCGCGCGCTGTTCCCGGTGCTGCGTCGCGCCAAAGGATTGGTGGTGAATATTGGCAGCGTTTCAGGGGTTTTGGTCACGCCATTTGCTGGCGCGTATTGCGCGTCAAAAGCGGCCGTTCATGCGTTGAGCGATGCTCTGCGCATGGAACTGGCGCCGTTCGGTATCCGCGTGATGGAAGTCCAGCCAGGCGCCATCGAATCCAGCTTCGCGAAGAATGCCGGCCACGAAGCCGAGCAACTGATCACCGAACAATCGCCATGGTTTCCACTGCGTGAAGGTATTCGTGCACGGGCCAAGGCATCACAGGACAAGCCGACACCGGCCCGGGAATTTGCCGAGGGTTTGCTCAAGGCTGTGCAGCAAAGCAAGCCACCGCGCTTGATTCGATTGGGTAACGGCAGCCGGGCGTTGCCGTTGTTGGCGGGGTTGTTGCCGAAAGGCTTGCTGGAATCGGGGTTGATGAAGCGGTTCGGGTTGCGTGGGCAGCTCTGAGACCGAGTTGACCGCTTCGCGAGCAGGCTCGCTCCCACATTTGAAATGCATTCCACTGTGGGAGCGAGCCTGCTCGCGAAGGCTTCAGAACAAACACTGCAAAAATTCAGGAAACACTATGACCGACTACACCGACTACTTCGACGAAGTCATCCAGGCCCACGTCGCCATCGAACAATGGCTGGCCGAAGAACGAGACGACTCGGAACTCGAACAACTGCTGAGCCGGTTTTCGCCACAGTTCTCCATGGTCTCGCCATTGGGCCGGGTGCTGGATTTCGAGGCGTTGAGCGAACTGTTTCAACTGGCGGGCGGCAAGAAGCTCGGGTTCAGGATCGAGCTCAGCGACTTGCGCGGTGTTGCGCTGTATGACGGCGGCGCGGTGGTGAGTTATCGCGAGCAACAGACCGATGCCACCGGGTTGCATTCGGATCGACGTTCGACCGTGGTGTTTGAGAAAGACGCCGATGGCCGGCTGATCTGGCGGCACTTGCATGAGACGTTTTGCAAGGGTTGACTCGATCGCTCTTTGTGGCGAGGGAGCTTGCTCCCGCTGGGCTGCGAAGTGGTCCCAAAAAGTAGGGGACTGCTGCGCAGTCCAACGGGAGCAAGCTCCCTCGCCACAGGGTTATTCGCCAACTGCTGGGTTAACCACCACCGTGCACGTAATCCCCGCCGCCAACAGCACCCCCTCCGGCACTTCATCAATGTGAATCCGCACCGGCACCCGCTGCGCGAGTCGCACCCAGTTGAACGTCGGGTTCACATCGGCAATCAGTTCGCGACTCTGCGGGTTATCCCGGTCGTAGATGCCACGAGAAATGCTCTCCACATGCCCCTTCAGCACTTCGCCGCTCATCAATTGCATGTCGGCCTTATCGCCCACGCGCACATGCGGCAACTTGGTTTCTTCGAAGAAGCCATAGACCCAGAACGAGTTCATGTCGACCACGGCCATTTTCGCTTCGCCGATACGTGCGTAGTCGCCACGATGGACGTTGAGGTTGGTCACATACCCGTCCACCGCCGCCCGCACTTCGGTGCGTTTGAGGTTGAGTTCGGCGGCTTCGAGTTGCGCCTGCGCGTGTTGATAATCGGCGAGTGCCGAGTCGGCGATGTTGCTGGCGTCGTCGCGGTTTTCCCGGGAGATCACCAGGTTGTCCATGTCCGCACGGCGGCGGGCGTTGACCTTGCGCATCTCCCACGTGGCCTTGCGTGAGGCGACCAGCGACTGCGCCTGCTTGACCGCGATGCGGTAGTGCTCGGGGTCGATCTGCATCAGCAAATCGCCCTTCTTCACTTGCTGGTTATCGCGCACCGGCACGTCTACCACTTCCCCGGTGACGTCGGCGGCGACGTTGATGATGTCGGCGCGCACCCGGCCGTCGCGGGTCCACGGGGTGTCCATGTAATGCACCCACAGGGTCCGGCCGATCCATAGCGCGAGGGCCAGCACCAACAGGGTGGCGAGCAGGCTGAAAAGCTTTTTCATCAGGGCCTTCTTCAGAATTAGAGAGTCAGTGATAAACAGTCAGCGCCAGCGCGCCGAACAGACAGGTAAACAGGCTCAGGCGCAGCAGCGCCGGGTGCCAGAAAAAGCGGTACAGGTCGAACCCGGACAAGAACCGGTCCAGCGCCCAGGCCAGTGCGGCGGCGATGAAAAACATCAGTGTCATGGTGGGCATGTACACGCCGTGGAAGGCGATTTCACGAGGCATGTTCAAGTCCTTGCGGCGCGGTTTTCGTGTAGGCCGCGAGCGGTGATTGCGGGTCCAGCAACGAGGTGCGAATGAAGTGCAGGTAGCTCTTCACCCGGCGCAGGGCCGAGGTGTCGAAGTGCGGTGCGAAGGGTTCGTCGGTGGCTTGCACGCGGCTGATCGCATGGTCGACCGCGATCAAACTGCGCTCCAGATTGTTCTGGCTCGGTTGCAGGAACAGCCGCACCAGCGAGCGGCCCATCACGCGGATCGCCTGGCGCCACGGCTGCGATTCGGCGTATGCCGGATGCACCGGCAAAATCGCCTGCTCCTTGCGCAACTCGATGATCGCGTGGCCGACTTCCAGCACCACGAACATCCAGCGCAGCAAGTTGCTTTGTACCTGCGGTTGCCCCGCCGCGAGGCCATACGCCTGATGCAGCAAGTCCCGCGTGCGACTCTCAAAACTCGACGCCAAGCCCTTGAGTTTGCCGCTGATCGCGTACACCACTTGCCCACGCAGGTCCTGCTCCAGACGCCGCCACAGCCAGCGGCTGTTCGGCGGCAGAATGATTGCCCCGGCCGCGGCGCAGACCAACATGCCGAGCACCATGGCGATGTAGTCATTGATGAAGGCATAAGGGTTGTAGACCGTGAGGTTGTCCGGCACCGAACCGGTGCTGAAGAAGATCAGCAAGCCGAGGCCGACACCGGCGTATTGCGGCCGCGAGGTGAGGAACGAACCGAGCACGATCACCGGCGCGAGCATCACGCACAGCAACGGGAAACCGTCGATCCACGGGAAGATGAAAAACATCTCGACGAAACCGATCAGTGCGCCGAGGAACGTCCCGCAGGCCATCTGAAACGCCATGCGTTTCGGGTTCGGTGTGGCGGCGGAAAGGCCGACAGTGGCGGCGGCAATCAAGGTCATCGTCGCGCCGCTGGGCCATGCGGTCGCCACCCAATAGCTACCGAGCACCACCAGGATGAACGCCGCCCGAATCCCCGACGCCGCCGAGGCCATCCAGTTGGTTTGCGGGGTGAATGGTTCGTCCCATTGCTCGCGCGCATGGCTGTGATCGGCGAGTGAGGCGTGGGTCTGAGCATAGCTGTGCAAGTCGTCGACGAAGCGATAAAGCAACTCGTACGCAGTGTGGAAATCCAGCAGCTCGGCGTCGCTCGGGTTGCTCTCCTGAAAGGTCGCCCGCAAGCGGCGAACCTGCGCCGGCAAGCCTTCTTTATAAGCGCTCAACTCGACGACCAGGCGTGCCGCGTCCACGTCGGTCAGGGCTCGACCGCTGAAACCGTCGAGCACCTCCGCGAGGTCCTGCAAACCCGGTTTGATCGCGGCAACCGCAGGCTCGGCACCGCTGCTGCGCAAGCGTTCGAGCAACTGATGCAAGGCGTTGAAGCGGGTGGTGATGCCCATGAACTCGCTGTTCAAACGATTGAGCCGACCGTTACGCCGACGCATGTGCGGGTCTTCGAACACGGTCACGCTGCGCAAGCCTTCCAGCCCCACCGCCTCAGCGATGAAGCGCACGTTGCTCGCTTCAAACGCCTCCCGCTTGCTGCGACCGCGCAAGCCATCGGTGACGAACAAGGCAAACACGCCGAAGCGCTGATACAAGGCATTGCGCATCGCCGCGCTGGCGGTTTGCGGCAGGATCGCGGCGCTGACCAGCGTCGAGCAGAGAATGCCCAGGGAGATTTCCAGCACCCGCCAGACGGCGGCCATGAACGCGCCGTCCGGGTGCGCCAGCGCAGGTAATCCGACCATCGCGGCGGTGTAACCGGCCAACACAAAACCGTAGGCGCGAAAGTTGCGACACCGCGCGGCACCGGCCGAGCAGATGCCGACCCAGATCGCCAGCGAGCCGAGGAACAGTTCGGTGTTTTGCGCGAACAAGGCAATCAGCGCCACCATCACCGCCGAGCCGGTCAAGGTGCCGAGAAAGCGGTAAAAACTCTTGGCGAACACCTGACCGCTTTGCGGCTGCATGACGATGAACACGGTGATCATCGCCGTGCGCGGTTGCGGCAATTCCAGGCGCATCGCCAGCCACAAGGTCAGGAATGCGGCGAACACCACCTTGAAGATGTAGACCCAGGTCACGCCGTCGCTGCGCGCCCAATCAAAGAAACCCCGGCGCCATTCAAGGGAGTACAGCCAGCGCAAGGGTGCGGGCAAGGGAGTCATGAAATCGTGCTCATAGTTGAACGACCTGGATCAACCGAAACCCTGTGGTGGAAGGGCTTGTCTGTGGCGAGGGGGCTTGCCCCCGTTCGACTGCGCAGCAGTCGCCGTACAGATGGATGCGGTGTACCTGAGAAAATGCGATGGCAGGTTTTGGGGCCGCTTCGCGACCCAACGGGGGCAAGCCCCCTCGCCACAAATATGGGTATGTCTGATACATCGGGGTCAATTCAAAAGGGCCGGGGTTTTCGGGGCCTGGGTTTGTACGTCGCTCGGCACATCATTCCCCGCACCCAGCCCACCACCCAACGCCGTCACCAGTTCCGCATGCGCACTCAGCCGCGCCGCCTGCACCTGCTGCTGCACTTGCTGCTGCTTGAACAACAACGTCTGCGCATTAAGCACATTGAGGTAGTCGGTGAGCCCGCGCTGATACGCGATCATCGCGATGTCATAGGTCTTCTGCGCCGTGGCCACGGACTCGGTGGCGAAGCCCTGCTGCTTGTCCATCGACTCGCGACGGATCAATTGATCGGAGATGCTTTTCAGCGCATTGACCAGCGTCTGGTTGTACTTGGCCACGGCGATGTCATACCCCGCCGACGCTTCGCCCAACTCCGAGCGCAAACGCCCGCCATCGAAAATCGGCAACGAGATGGCCGGGCCGACGTTGTAGTTGAGTTTCTTGCCGGTCAAGAACTCCAGCGCCCCACCGCCCGTGGCCATGTAGCCGAGGCTGCCGACCAGATCGACGTTGGGATAGAAACCGGCGTGGGCGACGTCAATGCCGCGCGCTTGCGCCGCCACTTGCCAGCGACTGGCAACCACGTCCGGGCGTTGACCGAGCAATTGCGCGGGCAGCGTCGACGGCAATTTCAACGCCGCGCCCAACGACAGCGTTGGCCGCTGCAACTTCGCGCCCTCCCCCGGACCAAAACCGGCGAGGGCCGCGAGCTGGTTGCGGCTGAGGGCGATTTCCTCGTCCAGCGCATCGATCTGGCGATGGGTTTCCGGCAACGGCGTTTGTGCCTGACTGACTTCAAAGTGCGTGCCGATGCCACCGTTCAGACGCTTCTGCGCGAGGTCGAGAATCTGCTGTTGCTGCTGCAGCGTCGCTTCGACGATGTCGCGCTGGGCGTAATGCAAGGACAGCTCGATGTAGGCGCGCACGATGTTGTTCTGCAATTCGAGCTGCGCCAGGCGCGCTTCGGCGGCACTCATGTGCGCCATGTCGACGGCGCGCTCGGTGGCATTGCTTTCGCGTCCCCAGAGGTCCAGCGCATAGCTGAAGCCCAACGCGGCGTTGTTATCCCAGGTGGTGGTGTTGGCCAATTCGCCCGGCCCGTAGAACTGATCGGTGGGCCAGTTGTGGCGCTTGAGGGTGGATTCGCCATTGATCTGCAGCGACTCGGCGGATTCGGCGATGCCGGCCATGGATTTGGCCTGGCGCACACGCGCCGCCGCCATGGCCATGCTCGGGCTGCCTTGCACGGCGAGGTCGATCCAACGGTTCAATTGCGGGTCGCCATAGGCCTGCCACCATTGAGCGGTGGGCCAGTGCGCGTCCTGCGCAGCGTGTTGAATGGCTGCGTCGGTGGCCAGGGAATCGGCCTCCAGTGCCTTGCCCTGCGGGGCAATACCTGCGGTACCGATGCAGCCACTGATTGCCAGGGTTAAAGCCAAAACACTGAGCGTCTGAAGCGCTCTGCTGATGCGACGCGGCACTGCTGCGATTTCCTGAGAGGGTGAGGTAAGACCAAGCTCCCACAGGTTTTGCGCCATGCCGGACGGGCATTGGTGCAAGCGGATTCCTGCGGTGGCGCAATTCTAGGGGCCGGCCGGAACGGCGATAAGCTGGGATTCTTGTGAATCTTTGTTACCGTTAACGCGATAATCCCTTGGTCGGGGTCACCGCCCCAGCAACTTCGTGTCACAATTTGCCATCGCACCCGAGAGCACCCCATGGACACTTTGCAAAACATGCGCGCCTTCAGTTACGTGGCCGAAGCCGGCAGCTTCACCGCCGCCGCCGTGCAACTGGACACCACCACCGCCAACGTTTCGCGCGCGGTCTCCAACCTGGAAGCCCACCTGCAAACCCGCCTGCTCAACCGCACCACCCGCCGCATCGCCCTGACCGAGGCCGGCAAGCGCTACCTGTTGCGCTGCGAGCAGATCCTCGCCTACGTCGAAGAAGCCGAAGCCGAGGCCAGCGACGCCCATGCGCGGCCGGCCGGGCAGCTCAAGGTGCACACCATGACCGGCATCGGTCAGCACTTCGTGATCGACGCCATCGCCCGTTATCGCAAGACGCACCCGGACGTAACCTTCGACCTGACCATGGCCAACCGCGTGCCGGACTTGCTCGACGAGGGCTACGACGTGTCCATCGTGCTGGCCAGCGAACTGCCGGACTCTGGCTTCGTGTCTCAGCGGCTGGGCATCACCTACAGCATCGTCTGCGCCTCGCCGGCGTACGTGAAAGCCAACGGTTGCGCGCAAAAGCCCAGCGATTTGCTGAACCACATGTGCCTGCGCCTGGTAAGCCCGGTGATTCCGCTGGAGAAGTGGACTTTCGACGGGCCAGAAGGCCAGGAGATGGTCACCATTAACAGCTCACCGTTTCTGGTGAACTCGGCGGACGCCATGAAAACCGCAATCACCAGCGGCATGGGCGTTGGCGTGCTGCCGGTGTATGCGGCGATCGAAGGCTTGCGCAACGGCTCGCTGGTGCGGGTGATGCCGAACTACCGCTCGCAGGAACTGAACCTGTATGCGATCTACCCTTCGCGGCAATATCTCGACGCGAAGATCAAGACGTGGGTCGAGTACTTGCGCGGCTCGTTGCCAGAGATTCTGGCGGCGCATCAAGCGGAGTTGGCGGCGTATGAATTGAGTGGGAGTCTGGGTGGGGCTCGGCTGGCGAACTGATTCCACGGTCCTACAGACGCGCTGAATTTGGGGAAGGATTCCGACGCGTTCTGTCGGTTGTTGGGTCAGACGGGAAATGGGTAGGCTTTGTGGGTCGCTGCCAAATCAGCGATCAGGCTTGGAAACCTGATATTCCCATCACAGCACATGGCATACTGCGGCGCTTTTTTCTGCACGCAAATCCTTGTTATGGCGGCTGTGCGCGGGAGACCTTCGGGTCTGCCGGTTTTGATGGGATATCCGGTTTTCCAGACCGCGCATGGCTGCCACCCTTTCGCTTGGAAACGAAAATGGCAGCTCGATTAATCCCAAATCGAGTAAATTTTATGATCAAAGAAACACCGAATCCTCCGGAAACCGACGACGTTTCCCCCTACGAATCCGTCGATTCCAAAAAATTCCACGACGCCGCCGAACGCGCGTTGAATCACTACCTCAACCCCGCCGCGCTGAAATCACCACCCACCCGCAAACCCAGCACCATGTTCATGCTTGCACCGGACCTCAAAGACGAAGACCTGCTGGCCCACACCTGTGAATCCCTGGCCCAGGCCAGCGTAATGGCCGGCGATTTTGCCGCGTACCTGGAGGGCCCGCACCGCAACACCGCCATGGCCATCCAGCAGATCGTCATGCTCGCCGAACTGGCGGCAAACCGGATGATGGACAACCTCGTACTGCCCAAACCCGCGCCACATCGCTAATCCCCCAGTAAACGCCAATCCCTGTGGGAGCGAGCCTGCTCGCGAATGCGATTTAACATTCAACATCAATGTTGTCTGGCATACCGCTTTCGCGAGCAGGCTCGCTCCCACAGTTGGAATGGGTGCATCTGGTAGAGATTGGTCGGCTGTCAGGCCGCCATCGCTGGCAAGCCAGGCTCCTACATAGATCGGTGTACACCTACCGCTCCTCACCACTCAACAGGCCGAGCGTTAGCTCGCCTGCCGCTTTTGATCTGCCCGCCCCTTCGGGAGGCTGAGTGGAGGTGTGCATCCGGGGAGTGGCGCGCAGCGCCGTTCGACGCAGTCGAACACGCTGCATGTAGGTCGTAGCGAAGCAGACCGGAGGGCAGTGTCCCCGGATGGATACCGGAGCGAAGGAACGCCGAGCCTAAGCGAGGGGCCGGACGCTCGGGGCGAGCCTTTTTTTGCTTACTTTTTTTTGGCGTTTGAAAAAAAAGTGAGTCGCCGTAAGGGCGAAACCCTAAGCGGCCGTTACCGCAGAAATGGATATGTACACCAAGAAAGAGAATGGTCGCCTGTCAGGACGCCATCGCGAGCAGGCCCACTCCCACAGTTTGAATAGGGGGCATAACCGACGCCCGGGCACTCGCACAACAGCGGGGAAGAATGTTAGCGTGCTTGGCATTCTCCACGCCCGACGAGCCCTCCTCCCATGAAAAAGACCGTCCTCGCCTTCAGCCGCGTCACCCCCGAAATGGTCGAACACCTCAAGCAAGACTTCGACGTCATCGTGCCAAACCCGAAAAACGGCGACATCAACGCCCAATTCAACGAAGCCCTGCCCCACGCCCACGGCCTGATCGGCGTCGGTCGCAAACTCGGTCGCGCACAACTCGAAACCGCCGCCAAACTCGAAGTCGTCTCCAGCGTCTCGGTCGGCTACGACAACTACGACCTCGCCTACTTCAACGAACGCGGGATCATGCTCACCAACACCCCCGACGTCCTCACCGAAAGCACCGCCGACCTGGCCTTCGCCCTACTCATGAGCAGCGCCCGACGCGTCGCCGAACTGGACGCCTGGACCAAGGCCGGCCAATGGCAGGCAACCGTCGGCGCACCGCTGTTCGGCACCGACGTACACGGTAAAACCCTGGGCATCGTCGGCATGGGCAACATCGGCGCGGCCATTGCCCGTCGCGGTCGCCTCGGTTTCAACATGCCGATCATCTACAGCGGCAACAGCCGCAAGACCGAGCTGGAACAACAACTCGGCGCGCAGTTCCGCACGCTGGATCAACTGCTGGCCGAAGCCGATTTCGTCTGCCTGGTGGTGCCGCTCAGCGAAAAAACCAGACACCTGATCAGCCACCGCGAACTGGCACTGATGAAGCCAAGTGCGATTCTGGTGAACATCTCGCGTGGCCCGGTTGTCGACGAGCCGGCCCTGATCGAAGCGCTGCAAAACAACCGCATTCGCGGCGCCGGGCTGGACGTCTACGAAAAAGAACCGCTGGCCGAGTCGCCGCTGTTCCAGCTGAAAAACGCGGTGACATTGCCGCACATCGGTTCCGCCACCCACGAAACCCGTGAAGCCATGGCCAACCGTGCACTGGCCAACTTGCGCAGCGCCTTGCTGGGCGAGCGCCCGCAAGATCTGGTCAACCCGCAAGTCTGGAAAGGCTGATTAAAACGGGCAGACGGTTTTAATCGTCTGCCCGCGCCCTACACAACTTGCAATTCAGTCAACCGACGAAAGATAAAACCCCGCTATAGACTCTCCACTACTGCCCGCCCCCTCGGACTAACGGTTATGGAGAACCCTTGCCTTGCACACGCTTAAAACTGCACAACTCATCAGATACAGCAAAGTCATACTGATGGCCTATATAAGTTTGTTTGGACTGCTGGTGATGTATGGCAACTTTACCGACTATGCCACCAACTACGAATATGTAGGCCACATCCTGAGCATGGACACCACGCAGAAAAACGAAAATACCCGCTACCGGGCAATCACCTCGCCCCTGCTCCACCACCGTATCTACTGGCTTATCATCACCCTCGAGGTGACGTACACCGTATTCTGCCTGATGGGCACTTATCACCTGCTTCGGAACATCAACGCGTCTGCCAAAGCATTCCACGAAGCCAAGAAATGCTCGATCATCGGGTTAATGATCGGTCTGTTTATCTATTACCTTTGCCTGCAAGTTGTCGGCGTCGAGTGGTTCAACATGAACAAATCACAAACATGGAATGCCAAGGACTGGGCCCGAGACATCGTTGACTTCATGTTGCCGTTGTTAATCTATATAACGTTAAAGATCGAGCGCTGAACACTCGATCTTTATAAACGTCACGCCAGTTTGCCAGTTCCCTGGACCATGGGTGGCTTGGGTTTACGAAACACCAATACGTTGCCCAGCATCACCAACACCAGGCCCACCAATGCCGGTGCAGTCCATTGATAGCCTTCGGCAAAGGCCGAGACATTCAACGCCACCACCGGGAACAACACGGTGCAATAGGCCGCGCGCTCGGGGCCCATGCGCCCGACCAATGTCAGGTAAGCGGTGAAGCCGATCACGGAACCGGGAATGACCAGGTACAACAACGAGCCGATGTAACGGGTGCTCCATTCGATGTCGAACGGAATGCCTTTGACCAGGCACCACACCGACAACATCGCCGCGCCATACGCCATGCCCCAGGCGTTGGTGGTCAGCGGTTTCAACCCGGCCTTCTGTTGCAAACTCGACAGCATATTGCCGGCCGAGAAGCACAGGGTGCCAAGCAGCGCCAGGCCCAGCCCGAGCAAGGTTTCCGGGCTCGCGGTGTGGCCCGCCAGCTCTGGCCAGAACAGCAGGCCAAGCCCGAACAAGCCCAACGCCCCGCCCATCAGCACGTTGCGGGCGATTTTCTGGCCGAAGAACACCCGCGCGTTCAGGGCGTTCCACAGCGTCGCGGTGGAAAACACCACGGCGACCAGGCCGCTGGGAATCCACTGGCTGGCGGTCAGGAAACACATGAAATTGACGCAGAACAGGCACAGCCCCTGCGCCAGGCAGATCAAGTGCCCGCGCCGGTTCATCACTTGCAGACGTCGACTCAGCAGCAACATCGCGAACAGCACCAGCGCCGCGAGGCCGAAGCGATAGACGATCGACACCGGTATCGCCACCACGCCCAATTGCCATTTCAAGGCAATCCAGGTGGTGCCCCAGATCAGCACGGTCAGCAAGTACAACGACAGGTTCATGGCAAACACTCCTCAATAGAGGCTCAGTGTCCTGCGTGCGCTCGCGTCGCACTTGCATAAACTTGCGCTTTTGTCAGCCCGCAGGCTGGCAGGCCAACGTCTACGGAGTAGGATGCAAGGCGTTGGAGAGAACCGATCATGCCCGCACTGGAAACGTTGCAAGTCTTTCAAGCCCTCAACCGCTCGCCCAATGCTCGCCTCGAGCACAGCGCCGAGCTCGGTGACGGCATGGCTGCAGCCTTGTGGAGCAATCATCACGACGCCCAGGACTACGAAGCGCCGAGCCATCACACATTGTCGTGCTACATCGCCGGCGGCACCGGCACCTTCCGCCGTGACCAGCCCGGCACCAAGGGCGGCCCGGACAAGCTGTGCATCCTGCCGGCGGATCATCAGTCCGGCTGGGTGATCAATGGCGATATTCGCCTGGCCCACGTGTATTTCAGCCCCGAACAATTCGCCCTCGGCTGCGTCACGCTGCTGGACAGAGAACCGCGTGAACTGCAATTACGCGAAGCGACTTTCCTCGACGACCCGGCACAAGCCCTGCGCTTTCGACAGATGCTCACCCTCAACTGGGACGAACCCGGCGAACGCTTGCTGACCAGCAGCCTGGCCCACGAAATGCTCAGCCACGTGTTGCTGGGTCAGGTGGGCATGCGCGAGGGGTTGCGGCTCAAGGGTGGATTGGCGGCGCACCAGCGGCGGCAGTTGGTGGAGTTCATCGATCATCAATTGGCCGAGGCCATCAGCCTTGGGCAATTGGCTGCGCTGTGTGCGCTGTCGGAATACCATTTTGCGCGGATGTTTCGCGAGAGCTTTGGTTTGCCGCCGCATCAGTATGTGTTGGCTCGCAGGCTGAACCGGGCGCGGGAGTTATTGCGTTCGACGTCGCAGCCGTTGGGGGAGATTGCGTTGGCGTGCGGGTTTTCCAGTGCGAGTCATTTTACCAATCGGTTTCGGCAGGCACTGGGTGGGACGCCTGGGGAGTATCGGCAGGCGTTTTTGCGGTAGGCCCCTAGATAGTCGGTGCCTGTCAGGCCGCCTTCGCGAGCAAGCCCGCTCCCACATTTGATCTGTGTCGTTCACAAAACCAATGTGGGAGCGGGCTTGCTCGCGAAGAACGATGACGCCGTGTCTGATCAGAACTCCAACGTGCTCGACAACAGAATCTGCCGAGAATCCCCCATCGACACAAAGAACTGGCTCGCCGCCGAGGTGTAGTACGTGCGGTCGAACATATTCTTCACGTTGAGCTGAAACTTGACCCGCTGCCCTTCAACCTTGGTGTCGTACGTGGCGAACGCATCTGCCACGGTGTATGCCGGCAGGTCGAAATCGTTCACAGCGTTACCCGCCCGCTCGCCGACATATCGCGCCCCGGCGCCGACCCGCAACTGATCGCCACCGACGATCGTACCGAAGTCATAGACCGCCGACAGCGAGCCGCTGTTCTTGGCGACGTTTTGCAGCTGCTTGCCTTTGTAGTCCGGGTCTTCGGTAACTTCGGCATCGGTGTAGGCATAGCTGCCGATCATGCTCCAGCGATCCGTCAATTGGCCGGTCACGTCCACTTCGAGGCCACGGGAACGCACTTCGCCGGCCGCGCTGTAGATCGTCACCGGGCCTTCGGAGTTGGCCACCAGCACGTTGCGTTTTTTGATGTCGAACAGTGCGATGTCACCGGTGATGCGCCCCGGCATATCGAACTTGGCGCCGATTTCCCAGGCCTTGGCTTCTTCCGGCGCGATGCTGCCGTCGAGCACGGTGCTGCTGCCGCTCAAGGGCGCGATGGTGGAGTTGGGTTTGAACGATTCGGTGTAGCTGCCGTAGAACGACAGTTCATCGGTGTAGCGATACACCAGCCCCGCGCGCGGCACCCACTTCTGGCCGTTGCTGTCGGTGTTGGCCTTGAATGGCACGCCTTTACCGGCGTATTGGTCGTATTCCTGGAAGCGCCCACCGGCGACGAAAATCCATTTGTCGGTGAGGTGAATCGAGTCCTGCAGAAAGATCGAATCGCTGCGCAGTTCATCGGTTTGCGCGCTGTCCGCCGGGCTGACGGTGGTGCCGGCAACTTCGCGGCCGTAGACCGGGTTGACGTAGCTGAAGGTGCTCAGGCTTTTCTGACGGATCAGGTCTTCGCGGTAGATCTTGCGGTACTCGTCATCGACGCCGAACACCAGGTCGTGTTTCATCCCGGCGAACTCGACATTGCCTTCGAGGCTGGCGGTGGTGAAGCGGTCGGTGCTGATCGCATTCTGCGTGCCGTCCATGCTGCGGGTCAGCGTGCCTTTCTTGGTGTCGATGGCGGTGACGCGCACCTGGCTGGCGTCGTAGGTTTCACGGTTCCAGCTGTAGCCGAGGTGGGCGGTCCAGTTGTCATTGAGCTCGTGATCGGCCTCGAAGTGGTACAGGTCCGAACGGCCTTCCATGTTGTTGAACGGCTCGTCGAGGCGCTCGTTGCGCGAGATGTCCAGCGGGTGGTTGGTGCGCGGATCGATGATCGTGCCACGGTCGAACGGGGTCAGGAACTCGCGGTGTTCATAGGAGAACAACAGCTTGGTGCTTTCGCCAAACCAGGCCAGCGACGGCGCTACCAGCGACTCGCGGTGGGTGCCGAAATTGCGCCAGTAATCTTCATCTTCATGGTCCAGCACCATGCGGTAAGCGAGGCCGGAGGTGCCGAGTGCGCCGGTGCTGTCGAGGCTGCCACCGCTGCCGTTTTTGCCATCGCCATAAGTCGAACCGCGCAGGGTCAGGGCGTTGTATTGCTCAAGTTCCGGCTTCTTGCTGACCAGGTTGACCACCCCGCCCGGGTCTTGAATGCCGTACAGCAAGGAGGCCGGGCCCTTGAGCACTTCGACGCGATCGACACTTTCATTCATGCCGCGGCCCTGCACGATCGGCATGCCGTCGCGCATGATCGAGCCATTGCGGTTGTCACCGAAACCGCGAGTCATCACCGAATCCTGGGTGCTCGCCAGTGTGTTGCCTTGGGTGATGCCGCTGACGTTGGCCAGCGCATCATCCAGATTGCGCGGCAGCTGATCGCGAATGACTTGGGCCGGGACGACGTTGATGGTCTGCGGGATTTCCTGGAGCAAGGCCGACGAGCGCATCACCGAACTGGTGGGCGGCGGCTGATAGCTTAGGGATTGATCGGTGACCGAGGTGATGGTGGTCGCGCCCAGGTTCAAGGTACCGGCAGTGGGCACGGGTTCAAGCATCAGGGTTTGCGCATCGGTGCGGCGGAAGGTGAAGCCCGAGCCGCTGAGCAACTGCTGCATCGCTTGATCGGCGCTCAACTGGCCATTGATCGCCGGGGCAGTGAGGCCGTACGGCGCTTCATCGGTGTAGACCACGCTGATGCCGGTGACCCGACTGAAGTCGCTCAGGGCCTGGGGCAGTGGTTTGGCGGGGATGGCGAAACTGAACTGGGTACGCTGTTGCGTGTTGTTCGCTTCAGCCGCCGAGGCGATGCTCAATGGCAGCAAGGCCAGCGCCGACATACTCAATGCCGAAGCACCCAACCACTGTTTGACCGAACCCGATTTTGCCCTGGACTTCATTGCTCAATGACCTGTGTAGAACCGCTACGGATGCGAATGACTCGCAGTTTCAGTCACTACACGGATGGGGCTCGGGTTTACCTCACTGGAATTCTGAAAATATTTTTACTCAAGGTTATGTGTTGCCTGATCGGACGCCTTCGCGAGCAGCCTCGCTCCCACATTTAATTGCATTTATCCTGAAGAAATGCGGTCAATTGTGGGAGCGAGCCTGCTCGCGATGGGGCCAGCAGCCTCAACGCAAAATAATCAGACGGCCCAAAACGTTGTGCTGCTCAAATCCCAACACCCCCTGCAACGAACTCAACACCGCCTGCGGGTCCTTGCTCGGAAAGCTGCCACTGATTCGCCGCGCCGCCAGCTCATCGTTGAGCAATACAATCCGCCCCGGGTAATAGCGCCCGAGGTCCTGCACCACCTCCGCCAACGTCGCCTTGTAGTAATTGAGCCAGCCCTGACGCCACGCCAACTGCGCCTCGCTGTCGACGGCATGCAGTTTTTCCGCCGCGCCGTCGCCGTAGGCCAATTGCTGGCCGGCGGTCAGAATTTGTGGTTCGGCGTACTTCTTCGCGGTCACGCCTACCCGTCCGGACAATACCGTCACCTGAGCCCCCTGCGGTTGCAGGCGCACTTCAAACTGGGTGCCCAGCACTTTCGCCTGGCCCTGTTCAGCGTCGACGACAAACGGATCGCCCGTGTGTGTCACGCTGAAGAACCCTGCGCCGCGCCGCAACTGGACATGCCGCTCACCGCGACTGAAATCCACCGAGATGGCACTGTCGGCATCCAGCGTGACTTGCGACTGGTCCGCCAAGGTCACGGTGCGAATTTCCCCCGGCGCCGAGACATAGTCCGCCCCCAGATCATCGATCCATCGCGCCGGCTGCCAACCCGCGCCGAGGCCAATCATCAACAACAGACACGCCGCCATCGCCAACGCACCCGACCACCGCCGCATGCTGTGGCGGCGTGATTGATTGATGGCATTGAGATAGCCCTGCAAGGCGAAAGCGTCTTCATCGGCCAGGGTTCGCGCCGGCGACTCGCTCAATTCCCACAGCACCTGCGCCTGCGCATAAGCCTCGGCGTGGGCGGGGTCAGCCTGCAACCAGTGACTGAAGGTGAGTTGATCACCACTGCTGGGCTGGTCGTGCAGCAGGCACAGCCACGCGAAGGCGGCCTGTTCCTGAGCGGGCGTCGGGGTGACGCGTTCGAGCTGATTCACGGTGCTTTCCCTGGCGTGCGCGTTAGCGGTTCCCGCAGGCTGGCCTTGCAGGCATCGAGGGCGCGCATCATATGTTTTTCCACGGCGCTTTGGGACAAGCCCATGGCCTTGGCGATTTCGGCGTACTTGCGACCGTGGATGCGGTTGAGCAGGAAGATCTGCCGCGTGCGTTCCGGCAGGGCACGCAGCGCCGCTTCGACGTGACGCAAGTCGTTGCCGGCTTCCAGGGCGGCTTGCGGCTCACTGCCGTGGCTGCCTGGCGCGTCCGGCATCCAGCCTTCATTGACCCGCACCCGCGTGCCTTCGCTGCGCAAATGATCGATGGCGATGTTGCCGGCGCAGCGCAGCAGGTAGGTGCTGAGTTCCTCGACCTGCACCAACGGCCGCCGCCAGAAACGCAGGAACAAGTCCTGCACCAGATCCGCCGCCGTCGCCCGACACCCCACGCGCCGGTTCACCAGGGCTTCCATCTGCGAACGCTGCGATAAAAACACCTGCAGGAAATGCGCGCGCGCCCCGCGATGTTCCTCGTCGTGTGATTCGGGTGGGAGGGTGATCATCAGGTCAGCCCTGCGCAAACGTGGCGATGGCTAATCGAGAGGAAACCGGGAGCGTTGAGGTGTCTTTCATGATGCGACCTTGAAACCGGTAAGGCCGCGTGAAAGTCATGGGGCCAGCGAGGGCGCAATATTAATGATAAATATTCTCATACGCAAAGAGATCCGATTGCCGGCGGGTGACATTTCTGAGGGGTTACACCCCTGTGGCGAGGGGGCTTGCCCCCGTTGGACTGCGAAGCGGTCCCTGAACCATCCAATGAGTTGTGTCAGACAAAACCTCACAGCAAGTTTTGCGACTGCTTCGCAGCCGAACGGGGGCAAGCCCCCTCGCCACAGGGATCCCATCAAGCCACAGGAATTTTTGGACCCCGAAACAAGAACGGGCCTGCATCAGCAGGCCCGTTTTCAGTGGTGGAAAGGTAATAAGCGAATCAGCTGTCAGCCGTTTTGTGCGGCCTGCTCGTTCTCGAGAAATTCGTCTTCCAGCAGCGCATCGGCTGCGGCTCGTTCGAACGGCACCACAGCGGCACGTGGTTTGCCTCGCAGTTTGCCGAACAGGTGTTCCAGCGCATGTTCGAGTTTTTCGGCCGCGCCGTCGATCGCCAGTTCCAGGTTATCGGCTTTATGAGTGACAGAAATCGGTTGGTGGCCTTTTGGCCGCGCTTCCAGCTGGCAGCGCATGTCGTGCGGTCCGGGCTTGTCGCCGTTTTCGTCTGACAGGTGGACCTCGACGCGTGTCAGGTCCTCTGCATAACGTTCGAGCGTGCTCTCAATGGTAGTACGTACCCACTCCTCCAGTCGGATGCTGCTTTGAATATGGTTATCGCTGTTGACTTGGATTTGCATAGTTCATCCCTTATTTCAGCTAGCTCGCGAGAGGCCCTTCGGCTAGCCCTTGGGCGTCATCACCGTGACCTCTTACTTACACAATCGGTCTGCGCGCAGAACAATTCAACCCCTAAAAAAAGATAAATATGGATTCGCAAAAAAACCCGGACAACGGGCAAAAGCGCTGTTAAGGTCGGGAGTTGGGTCGACACGCTTCTTTGTCATAATTGCTCACATCTGCTGCTCTGCCAGCGGGTGCAGACTTCGAAAAATCCCCGCCTCCTCCACCAGCCAGTCATGCACCGCGCGCACGCCCGGATGGCTCAATGCACCCGGCGCATACAGCAGCATGTAGCGCTTGTGATTGGGCACCGCCAGGCCGAACGGCACAATCAAAGTTCCCCGTTCCAGCTCATCATTGAGCAACGTGCGCCGCGCAATCGCCACGCCCATCCCGGCAATCGCCGCTTCGATGGTCAGGTGATTGCGATTGAATGTGTGCCCGCGCCGTACGTCGGCGCCTTGGAAGCCGATGGCATTCAGGTAGAACTCCCATTCCGCGTATTCATAGCTGCCGCGCCAGGCGGTGATGTCGTGCAACAACGGGAAATGCATCAGGTCCGCCGGGCCATGCAGCGGCGGTCGTCCGCGCAGCAGGCTCGGTGCACAAACCGGGAAAATCTGCTCGTCGAGCAAGGCTGTGGATAACAGGCCGGGGTAACTGCCATCGTTCAGGTCGATGGCCAGATCGAAGTCACCCTCGTGCAGCGGCACGCTGCTGTCCTCCGCCACCAGGCGCAACTGAATGTCTGGAAAGCGCTGCTGCAAACGTGGCAGGCGCGGGGTCAGCCATTTGCTCAGGAATGACGGAATCGAGCGCAGCCGCAACGTTCCGCTGATCATTCCGGCGTCCAGTCGGCGCAATTCCGCATCGATGCTGCCATACGCCTCGTTGACCGTAATGGCCAGGCGCTGGCCTTCAGCGCTCAGTTCGACACCTCGCGCACGACGGTGAAACAGGCGGAAACCCAAACGTTCTTCCAGTTGGCGGATTTGCTGACTCACCGCCCCCGGCGTGATGTGCAGTTCTTCGGCGCAACGGGTGAACGACAAGTGCCGTGCGGCACAGGAAAACACGTGCAGCCAGACGTAGGTCTGGGCATGCAATTGACGACTCATCGTTTAGTCCTGCTAAAGGCTGTCTTAGGAAGTTTCGTTGGTCACGCTGGACCGAGGCAGGCAGTATCGCCGACATTGCGCTTGTCCTACAAAAATGGCAGCGATTTCTCTTCCATTGCTTGTATAGGGTTTAGCATGGCTATCAGTGTTTTCGATCTCTTCAAAGTCGGCATCGGTCCGTCCAGTTCCCACACCGTCGGCCCGATGCGCGCCGCCGCGACCTTCGCCCTGGCACTGATTGACCAGCATTTACTGGACGCCGTTCGTCGGGTAGAAATCCGCCTTTATGGCTCCCTGTCCGCCACCGGCGTCGGCCACGCGACCGACCGTGCCTGCGTCATGGGCCTGATGGGCGAATGGCCGGACAGCATCGATCCAACCTCCATCGACAGCCGTATCCAGACTTTGCGCGAAACCGGTGAATTATCCCTGGCCGGCAAAACCACAATTGCCTTCGACTGGCAGCGCGATCTCCTGCTGCTGGACGAGAGCCTGCCCTACCACCCCAACGCGATGTCGCTGACAGCTTTCGGCGAATCCGGCGAACTCTACGAACAGACGTACTACTCGGTCGGCGGCGGTTTCATCATCGAAGCGGCGCAAGCCGAGTCCGGCATCGCACCGGCCAGCGATGTGGTGCTGCCATACGATTTCTCCAGCGCCGCCGAATTGCTCCGGCTCTGCAACCAGCACGGTCTGCGGGTTTCCGAATTGATGATGGCCAATGAATTGGCCTGGCGCAGCGAAGCCGAGATCCGCCAGGGCTTGCTGCACATCTGGTCGGTGATGCGCGAGTGTGTCGAACAGGGTTTGCGTCACGAGGGCATCCTGCCGGGTGGCCTGAATGTGCCCCGTCGCGCGGCGAAGTTGCACCGCAGCCTGCTGGAAATCGGCAAGCCGAATGTCATCACCTCCACCCTGTCGGCCATGGAGTGGGTCAACCTGTTTGCCCTTGCCGTGAACGAGGAAAACGCCGCGGGCGGGCGCATGGTCACGGCTCCGACCAACGGTGCGGCGGGGATCATTCCGGCGGTGCTGCATTACTACATGAAGTTCAACCCGGACGCGTCGGACGATGACGTGGTCGCGTTCTTTCTGGGTGCGGCGGCAGTCGGCATCCTGTGCAAGAAAAACGCCTCGATCTCCGGCGCTGAAGTCGGCTGTCAGGGCGAAGTCGGCTCGGCCTGCGCGATGGCGGCCGCCGGTCTGGCCGACGTGCTCGGTGCCACGCCAGAGCAGCTTGAAAACGCCGCTGAAATTGGTCTGGAACACAACCTCGGCCTGACCTGCGATCCGGTCGGCGGCCTGGTCCAAGTGCCGTGCATCGAGCGCAACGCGATTGCCGCGGTGAAAGCGATCAACGCCACGCAAATGGCCCTGCGCGGCGATGGCAAACATTTCATCTCCCTGGACCGGGTGATCCGCACCATGCGCGATACCGGCGCCGACATGCATGACAAATACAAAGAGACGTCACGCGGCGGTTTGGCGGTGAGCTGGGTGGAGTGCTGATTGCACTGTCTGCGGTCATCTGCGCATTCATGCCCTGAAACGGGCAGGTAAAAAGAAGGCGGCCTGCTTGATTGTCAGGGCGCCCGCCTGTTTTTTGCCGTGATCATTGTCCGACAATTTTTCCGGCATGCCCCTTGCTACGTCACCGCTGAGGCAAAAGGACTGTTGAAACCTCAGCGAGCGATCGGCCGATGGTCCGGTGTTGCGAACCAACCCGAATATGGCCGGTCAACAACTGCACGTTCAATCAGGCGGTGACGCATTATGGACAACCCCTTTCAGGTCATTACCGATGCCTTTGCACCGGATTACCAGATCAACCTGAGCATTCAGGGTCTGGACGGCAGCATCATGCTGACCCTCTCCAACAGCGGCCGCGTGGTGGCCAAACGGATGATCAGTGCCGAACAACGCAATGACCCCAAGCGCCTGAAGCGCCTGGTGCAAAGCATTCAGTTCGGCATCGCCATCGAGCAGGGCCACAGTGCCATGACCATCCTCGAAGCCATGACCGACGGCGACAGTCGCTCCTTGCCACCACCGCCGGTCAAAGGCCAGCCGCGACCTGCGATCCGGCTTTAAAGCTCGCCCTTCTCCACTTCGGGATGTTCACTGGAACCCGCACCGACCTTGCGTTGCGGGTGCTCGATCTTCACCGAAGGGAATTGCGACGAGGCGTAGCGCACCACCAGAATCGAAAACGCCAGCAGCAGGATCCCGCCGCACAGATAGATGATCCCCACATCCGGCGGATTGTGATGCGATACGTTGGAGATCAGCAGCCGCGTCAGCGCGGTGATCGCCACGTAGATCAGGAATCGCACCGGCATGTGATTGGTCTTGAAGTAAATCCCGACCATCGCCCCCAATTCGAGGTAGATGAACAGCAGCAAGATGTCGTCGATCTTGATGTGCCCTGCTTCGATCATCTGCAAGAATTCCATCACCGCGGCGTACGCGGTCACCGCACCGATGGCGAACAGCGCCAGGTAGTGGAAGGTCTCGACGAACAGGTTGCCCAGGGACTCGGCCAGTTGGTGCACGTTCTGCCGCAGGTTCTCGGCCCAGTTGATTT
Source organism: Pseudomonas sp. GW821-FHT10C09 (assembly GCF_059415465.1). Taxonomy (NCBI): domain Bacteria; kingdom Pseudomonadati; phylum Pseudomonadota; class Gammaproteobacteria; order Pseudomonadales; family Pseudomonadaceae; genus Pseudomonas; species Pseudomonas sp. GW821-FHT10C09. The sequence goes on along the minus strand of NZ_JBWKNG010000013.1, from coordinate 335 downwards.
TCACGATGATGCTTCCTTAGCTCGGTTCGAGCGGATGATGCTGGATTGACATGACGGTTGTTCTGCATGCAGAAAAAAGGCCAGTCGCTTTCGGTGAGATGGTGATGGGCTGCTACTGGACACTTTTGTGGTGTCTGGACGGGCCCCTTCGCGAGCAGGCTCGCTCCCACAAGAACCGCACCGCCCCCTGTGGGAGCGAGCCTGCTCGCGAAGGGTGCGACACGGTCCACCTCACAAACGCCAATTTCGGTCTACATTAAAAAGGTTCTTCACGGATTACCGGGAAAGACGCTCTTGATCTTCATGAAAAAGAATTCGCTATCCCGGTAACCGTA